>CAZDOZ010000010.1:18915-23459 GCA_964507175.1 uncultured Anaerolineae bacterium | reverse complement strand
ACGACGGCTCAGAGGGAGCCTGGGGACCCTACGGTCTTCCAGGATTTGCTTCGCACCCCCGCAAATCGCTAAAGCACTTGGTTTGACAACATCGCGCCAAAAGGATAGGATACTTTCGGCGCAATGCGTTCTCGGATGAAAAAGCGCCCGATTTCGCAGGTTTCAGGAGGATACGTTGGAAGTCAGTGGAGTTCATGCCGTTGCCCAGTCGTTGATAGAGAATGTGAGCAGGGTTATCATCGGAAAAGAAGAAGTCATATCCCTGGCGCTGGCCGCGCTTTTCAGCGACGGCCACGTCTTGCTGGAGGACGTGCCCGGCGTCGGCAAGACGTACATGGCCAAATCCCTGGCACGTTCCCTGGGCTGCACTTTTACCCGGATACAGTTTACCCCAGACTTGCTCCCGTCGGACGTGACGGGCGTCAGCATCTACAACCAGAAAACCCAGGAGTTCGAGTTCCGACCGGGCCCGATCATGACGCAGGTGCTCCTGGCCGACGAGATCAATCGTGCCACGCCGCGTACCCAGGCGGCGCTCCTGGAAGCAATGCAGGAGCGGCAGGTTACGGTGGACGGCAGGACGTACCCATTGCCCAGGCCGTTCTTCGTCCTGGCGACCCAGAACCCCATCGAACTCGAAGGCACTTTCTTGCTTCCCGAGGCCCAGATAGACCGTTTTCTGATGCGCCTCTCCGTCGGCTACCCGAACGAGGACCAGGAAATGCAGATACTGGATCGCTTCCAGATCGAAGACCCTCTGGAGACGCTGGAACCGGTGACCAATCCAGAGACAATTCTAGAAGCGCAGGAAGCCATCCGGCACGTGATGGTGGAAGATTCGGTGCGGGATTATATCGTTCGCGTGACCCGGTCCACGCGGGGCAACCCCGCTGTCGCCCTGGGAGTCAGCCCACGCGGCACCTTGGCTCTCTTCCGGACAGCCCAGGCGCTGGCGGCGATCCGCGGCCGTGATTTCGTTATTCCCGACGACGTGAAAGCCCTGGTTCCCTATGTCCTGACCCACAGGATACACATCAGCCCACAGATACGCCTGCGCGGCAGGACACCGGAGCAGGTGGTATCAGGACTGGTGGACGAGGTGCCGGTGCCGGTGGTGGAATGATGGATTCGCCCAGAGACGAGGAGCCCCCGGAAGTCGAGGGATTCCTCAGGCTTTTCACCACAGGCGTGCGCCGGGCCCGCGTCGATTGGGGCAAAGACACCCAGTTCAGCGAGGCATGGTACTGGGTGATCGCCATAGTCACACTGCTGGGGCTGATCATGCGCCGGGACGACCTGATGCTCCTGGCCGCGATGCTCCTGACCGTTGCAGGCGTGAGCTGGCTCTGGAGCAAAGTTGCTTTCGTCGGGCTGACCTACCGCCGTCGGTTCAGCGAGACCCGCGCTTTTCTCGGGGAGACCATCGACTTAGACCTGGTCGTCGAGAACAGGAAGTTGTTGCCCCTGCCGTGGCTCCGCCTGAACGATGTGTTCCCCCGTCAACTCCCCCTTGAGGGAGGCAGGGTCGTCTTTTCGAGTGCCACTCAGCGAGGACAACTCAGCCTTTTCTTTTTCCTCCGGTGGAACCGCATGGTGACCCACCGGTATCGCATCCATTGCAACCAGCGCGGATATTTCTCCTTCGGGCCTGCCCGCATGGAGACAGGAGATCCATTTGGCCTTTTCCGCCAGGAAAGGCGGCTGGAAAGCCGGGATTGGCTCATCGTCTACCCCAAAATGCTCCCGCTCACAGAGCTGGGGCTCCCAGCCAAAGGGCCGTTCGGTGATGTGAAGAGCGACCTGCCTTTGTTCCAGGAGCCGAGCAGGCCCATGGGCGTGCGCGATTACGGCCCAGGCGACCGGATGCGGGACATCCACTGGAAAGCTACCGCCCACAGGGGGCAACTGCAGACGAAAGTGTACGAACCCGCCATCCATCATTCCCTGGTTGTCTTCCTGAACGTAGCTACGCTGGCCCAGGCGTGGAGAGGCACCATTCCAGAGCGCCTGGAGCGGGTGGTGACCATTGCCGCATCCGTGTGCGGGTATGGCGCGGAGCATCGCTGGCAGGTTGGCCTTTACGCCAACGGGGCGCTCCCGGAATCGGATCAGCCGATCAAAGTACAGCCCGGCCGATCGCCAAACCACCTGGTTGTGATCCTGGAACAACTGGCTGCTGTCACCCCATTCGCCACAGCACCCATCGAGGAGATGCTCCTCCGGGAAAGCACGCGTCTGCCGTGGGGCGCGACTCTGGTTCTGGTCACCGCTATCGTTACGGAACCGCAGGTGGCAGCACTCCAGAGACTACGATCCAGCGGGCGCCCTGTAGTTCTCCTGGCCCTGGAGGACACACCCCTGCCCGACGGCCTGGAGGGGATACAGACTTACTTTATCCCGCCTGGGGACGTGCTCAGGCCGGAGATGGCGGAGGAGGCAGCATGAGCGAGCAGAGGTTGTCGGTATCCCCCCTGATGGAGCAGCAGGAGTGGATCTGGGCTCTTCTCCTCTCCATGTGGTTGATGGAGGTGGCATGGGTTTCCCCACTCTTCGTCGCTATCGTGCCCCAGGCCAGGCGGTTTCCCCTGGGCGTGGTCGCCTCCGGGATAGGGGTAACGCTTCTGGCGTTCATGCTCCTGATACGGTGGTTGGGGGTGCAGGAGATCGAAGCGCCGATGTACCAGATCCTGTTGCTGGTGTTGGTCCTTTTAACGGCATTGGTATGGCTTCTGGCTTTCGGCGTGAACCCCGCCCACCCGTCTGAACTGGTGAGCAAAGGCCCGGCTTTGCTAATGGTGTTCCTTTTCCTCTTCTGGTGGCGCGCCATCCAACTGGTGCAGCGGGAAAACTTGTTCAGGGTGGTCTCTGCGGAGTTCCGCCAGGGGGTGTTGTTGCTCCTGGCAGGTGGTCTGGTGTTCATCTGGCAGATAGGCGATTCGATAGCTCCATTCGTTATCCTCTTTTTTGCTGGTGGCCTGATGGCCCTGGCCATGGCGCGGATGGGAACCAAAAGCATGGTCGGCGGGCACGTGGTGCAACGGCTCGGATGGCGCGGTGTGGCAGCCATCGGCGTGACCGTCCTGGCAGTGCTGGCCATGAGCGTTCTCGTGTCGCTGGCGTACTCGGCGGAAGGATTTGCCTTCCTGGGGCGGCTCTTCGCTCCGGAAATACATTTCTTGGATAGAATTCTCACCAAGGCGCTCTACGCTTTGTTCAAGTGGCTTGGCCCTCTCATGGACAAACTCATCCTGTACTTTCAGCGCCTGATGGAGACCTTGCCTAAAGAGCAACGCCCGGTCATCCAGACCCCATCCATCGGCGTTGGCGGGCAGACCACCAGTAGCAAGCTGCTAGGCATGATGCAAACCCTGAAATTCGTCTGTGGCGGCATTCTGGTGCTGTTGGCGCTGGCGCTCCTGGCTCTCTGGGTAGAGAAATTGGGACGGAGGGAGAAACGGGGCATGCCTCGGGCCAGCGAGGAATTGTTGAGCACCCCTTTGGGCACAGGCGGTGCTCTGGGCAAAGGATGGGAACGAATCAGAAACCTGTTCAATCTGGTTCGTCAGTACGGCGTGGGCAGGGAGTTGCTGGACGCAATTTCGGTCCACAATATCTACGCCAACGTGGAGCGCCTGGCAGCCCGGCGCGGCTTGCCCCGCAGGCCCGCGGAGACGCCGTACGAGTACCTGCCGCGGCTGGCGACCGTCTTTCCTGGGCATGACGAGGCGCTGCAGCATATCACTGAGGCATATGTGCGGGTTCAGTACGGCGGGCGTGTGGTGAGCGGCGATGATTTAGACCGTCTGCGGGCGGAATGGGAAGCGCTTAAAGCCGGCCCTCAGTCAGCCAAGCCGGCAGAACATGTGGATTGACCGGACCGAGGTATTTATTGTAAAATATCGCCCGCATCGAGCAGCAGCAAACGCCGCATGCTGGATACACCCGATAATGTGAGGGAATGGGGTATGGCAGAAGAGAAAACGATGACTGCTCAGGTTGTGTGGGATTCAGGGATGCGTTTCATCGCGGAGTCGGACTCTGGACATGCCATTGTGTTGGATAGTTCGCCGGACGTTGGCGGTTACGACACTGGTATCCGATCCATGGAATTGCTCCTGGTAGGCTTGATAGGCTGCACTGCAATGGATGTGGCGTTCATCTTGCGCCGGAAACGCCAGAACCTGGAGTCGATGGTGGTAAAAGCCAGCGCAACGCGTGGTGACAGGCACCCCAAGGTGTTCACCGAGGTACATATCGAGTACAAATTAGAAGGACATGGACTCTCCGAGAAAGCCGTTCAGCAAGCGATCGAGCTTTCCCAAAACAAATACTGCGCCGCGTCCGCCATGTTTCGCAAGACGGCGGAGCTCACATATTCCTTCGAAATAGGAAATGTGGGGTATTGAAATCATGGAGTAAGGGCGGCTGGCCGGCCCCTACTCCATGGCAAAATCTGTACAATCCGCAAGTAACATCACTGAGCTTTGGACATGAGTCCGTACATCATCTCTTTGGCGGAGTGCATCGGTACAGGTGCAGCATGC
>CAZDOZ010000010.1:12395-18815 GCA_964507175.1 uncultured Anaerolineae bacterium | reverse complement strand
GGTGCAGCATGCTGCACCCGTACCGGTCCGCACATCAAACGTCAGGATTGCTTTTCCCGCTCCGCCATCTTTTGTTTTTCCTCCTCCACCAGAACTCTGCGAAGGAATTTCCCGACCTGGGACTTGGGTAGTTCCGAGCGGAACTCCACCAGCTTCGGAACTTTGTATGGAGCCAGGCGCTCTTTGCAGAAAGCGATGATCTCCTCTGGCGTGGCGCTCTGGCCCTGTTTGAGGACGATGTAGGCTTTCACGGTCTCACCTCTGTATGGGTCTGGCACGCCAGCGACCACGGCCTCCTGCACTTTGGGATGCTCGTACAATGCCTCTTCCACTTCCCTCGGAACAATGTTGTAGCCAGATGCAATGATGATGTCTTTCTTCCTGTCTACGATATAGAAAAAACCATCTTCGTCCATCTTGGCCACGTCGCCAGTGTAGAGCCAGCCTTCGTCATCCAGCACCAGGGCCGTTTCGTCGGGCATGTTCCAATAGCCTCCCATTATCTGTGGGCCTTTTACTGCCAGTTCGCCAGCCTCGCCTACCGGCATCTCGGGACGCTGCCCATTCTCGTCCGGCTCCAGAGCGGCAATTCTTGCTGCCGTATCCGGAAGCGGCACTCCAATGCTCCCTTTCTTTCGTTTCCCATACACCGGGTTGGCATGGGTTACCGGGGAAGCTTCCGAGAGCCCATAGCCTTCGACCAGACGCGCACCCGTTATCCGTTCGAACTCCGTTTGAACCTCTATCGGCAGAGGAGCGGCGCCGCTGATGCACGCCTTGAGGCTCTTGAGATTGTATTCCGCAACCCTGGGATGGTGGTTGATGGCGATGTACATGGCAGGCACGCCTGGGTACAGGGTTACACCTTCCCTGTTGATTATCTCCAGTGCCAGATCGACATCCCTGGGATCAGGCATCACGATGAGCTTGCCACCCATGGCGATGCAGTTATCCATAGCCACAGTCATGCCGTAAACGTGGAAGAAAGGCAGCGCGCCGAGCGTCACCTCCTTCCCGTACTCCGCATCCGGGAGCCAGGCGGCAACCTGGAGAGCATTTGCTGTCAGGTTGCGGTGGGTCAATATCGCTGCCTTCGGGATGCCTGTCGTGCCTCCGGTGTATTGGAACACAGCCACATCGTCGGGGCCCACAGTGGTGTCCGGCGGTATATTCGGCGACTTCATCAGCAGATCTTTGAATCCATAGACCCCATCGCCGAAAGTTACGTCCACCCAGTCGCCACTCTTTTTCTGAGTCTGCTTTACCAATATGCCGAAAGGCGGCGTGACGAACTCCGGGACTGTGGCGACGATGACGTGCTGCAGATTGGTCTGGTGTCTCGCCTCCTCGACTTTCGGGTAGAAAATGTTCAGGGTGACGATGGCCGTGGCCCCCGAATCGTTCATCTGATGCACCAGTTCCCTGGCTGTGTACGTCGGATTCGTGTTGACCACCACGCCCCCCAGCTTCAGTATGCCGAAATAAGCGATGACATACTGGGGGGTATTAGGAAGCATTACCGATATCTTGTCTCCCTGCTTAAGGCCAAGGGACTTGAGCCCTGCAGCGAACCTGTTGGACAGCTCGTCAACTTGCTTGTACGTGAGTTTGGAATCCACTTTCAGGCCCAACGGAAGGTATTTGAGGACCATGTACACCGCTATGTTGTCCGGATACCGCCGGGCAGATTCCTGTAAGAGACTGAACAGAGGGGCATCCGGGTATTTCAGGTGGCGGGGGACGCCTTCATCATAATATTTGAACCACGGAAACTCTGCACCCATTCTCTTCTCCCTCCTCTAAGTATGGGAACTTCTCCTCACTTCCAATAAAACAAAAAAGCAGGTTTCTTCTGATGAAATGAACAAAAAACCTGCTTTTGACTGCATTCTCTCCGGGAGATTCTCCCCCCGTCCACTCCACAGACTTCCATTGTCTGTTTTTGCTTCCAAAGTATTCCCCTTGTGATGTGACTGCTGGCCCACCCAGCCCAAACGCCGCCAGGGCAAGCAATCCCCCCAGGGTCTGCGCCTCCGAAGCAGGCTACCCAGGCCGTTTCACATTAGCTGGATACTGTTTTTAAGAATGCAAGTCGCTTTGGCCTGAGTAATGAACTCCTGTAACCCCATTATAGAGGAAAACTGTCAAATGTGCAACCCCTGTTTGCTTTCGTACCTGCACACTGTTATAATTTGCCTCATTGAAGAGATCAGCCGGACCCCTTCTGGGGGTATGGCATGTAGAGAGGATTGCAGACTGTGGAAGACAGAAAAGAAGAAATGCCAACTGCTTTTACGAACACGCCGGCGCCTGGAGCGTCTTCCCCTCCCCAAGCAACCAGGAAAGAAGAAGGTTTTGGAAGCTTCCTGGCAGATACTTTTGAGGTACTCATCCTGACGGTCGTCCTGTTTCTCGCCATCCGCTCGGTGGTGCAGAACTTCAGGATAGAAGGCCATAGCATGGAACCGAATTTCCATGATGGTCAGTACCTGATCGTGAACCGGTGGGCGTACTGTCCCGGTATTTACGTCGACATCCCGAAAGTGAACATACACGTAGATCATCATAAATGCCTGTGGCAGCCAAAACGGGGAGATGTAATCGTATTCCGCTACCCCCACAACCCCCGCAGGGACTACATCAAGCGCGTGATAGGGTTGCCTGGAGAGACAATAGAGATACGCAGAGGGGTGGTTTATATAAATGGGAAGCCTCTGGTGGAACCCTACAGGCTAAACCATGCTACCTACAACACTGGCCCGATCACCCTGGGGCCAGACGAGATATACGTCTTAGGGGACAACCGGCCCAATTCCAGCGACTCCCATGCCTGGGGGCCGTTGAAGGAAAAATACATCATTGGGAAGGCAATCGTTTCCTACTTCCCGCCGAAGTATTGGGGGATAGTTTCACATTACCATGTGGAACCAGGAGGATGAGAATGCTCAGGATCAGCCCGGACGAACTGGCCCGCTACATAGATCATACATTGCTGAAGCCTGATGCTACTGAGGAGCAGATACGGAATCTGTGCGAAGAAGCCAAAACGTACCATTTCGCCAGCGTCTGCGTGAACCCGTCCTACGTTGCCCTGGCGGCGAAAGAACTGGCCGGAACCGACGTCAAAGTGGACAGCGTGGTTGGGTTTCCCCTGGGCGCGACGATGCCTGATGTGAAGGCTTACGAGGCCAGCCTCGCCATAGAAGCTGGAGCGCAGGAGATAGATATGGTCATCAACATCGGGGCGCTGAAATCGGGGCGGGACGATCTGGTTCGAGAGGACATCGGAGAGGTAGTCAAGACTGCCCACGACCAGGGGGCCTTGGTGAAAGTGATCATCGAAACCGCCTTATTGACGGGCGAGGAAAAAGTGCGCGCGTGCCGACTGGCGAAAGCTGCGGGGGCAGACTTCGTCAAGACTTCCACAGGATTTGGGCCTGGTGGAGCCACGGTTGAGGATGTCAGGCTTATGCGGGAGACCGTTGGACTGGAGATGGGCGTGAAAGCCGCTGGCGGCATCCGCTCCGCCGAGAAAGCCATCGCAATGATCGAAGCAGGAGCAACTCGCATAGGCGCCAGTGCTGGCGTCAGGATAGTCGAGGAAGCCCGCGCCATGCAGGCTAGGGATTGAGGAGAAGCATGCCGTCAGAAGAGATGCTGATCATTGTAGGTCACTCGTGGCAGTGCCGCGATTGCCGGCGGAAACTTCTGGATGACCCCGACCGCATCCTTAGTCGGCACAGGGTGAGCGAGGAGGAGGCGGCATTGCTGCGCCAATTGACCGAGGAAGACTTTTCCAGCATCTCGTCCTTAGCGCAGGCCATTGGCGCTTCGACCTCTGATTTGTACGAGATAATGAACCATCCCCGGTGCAGGCTCAGGCATATCTGACACATGGAAAAGGGAACGGAGGCGTTGAGAAAAAAAGCGCTGGAGGTTCACCAGAGGCTCCTCGAGGCCTACGGCGAACCGGAACACCACCGCATGGATGCCGTCTCTGAGATGGTGAATACCATTCTGAGCCAGAACACCAACGACCGCCTGCGGGATATCGCTTTCAACCGCCTGCGGGAGCGATTCCCCACGTGGGAGAAAGTCCGGGACGCCCCCGTGGGTGAGATCGAAGATGCCATACGCATTGCAGGGCTGGGCAAACAGAAATCGGTGCGGATAAAGGAAGCCCTCCAGCGGCTGACCGAGGAGCGGGGGGATATCTCCCTGGAGTTCCTGCAGGAGATGCCAGTGGAAGACGCGAGGAAGTGGCTTACTTCGTTCAACGGCATTGGCCCGAAGACCGCCGCCATTGTCCTCCTTTTTAGCCTTGACATGCCTGCTTTCCCTGTGGATACCCACGTGCATCGTGTCTCCAGGCGGCTCGGTTTGATCGGGCCGAAAGTGAACCGGGAGAAAGCTCATCGGATTCTGGAGAAGTTGGTTCCTCCAGAGCTGTACTACGCATTTCACCTGAACCTGATCCGCCACGGGCGCGAGGTCTGCTCCGCCCGCAAGCCAAAATGCGAGATATGTGTGCTCCGGGACCTGTGTGACTACTACGCCCGAAGTGCCCGGTGAAAACAACCTGTTGTGGATTCCGTTTGGCATGCGGGTGCGCGCGGTGCCTTGAAAATTGTCATTCTCTTTCTTTCTCCTATACAATAGAGGCCATGCAGAACATTACGTGATAAGGCGAAGGCGCAACATGGACAAAATAAGGCTGATACCGCCATACGGCGGGAAACTGGTCAACCTGATCGTCCCGCCCGGAGAGACGGGGGAATTGAAAGCATACGCCAGCCGTCTGCCGTCGATCCAGGTGTCAGAACGGGTTGTGTGCGACCTGGAAATCATGGCAACTGGCGGGTTCTCGCCATTGGATCGTTTCATGGGTGAGGAAGACTACCGCATGGTGCTGGAAGAGATGCGCCTGGCGAACGGCTATGTTTTCCCGATCCCGATCACGCTGCCGGTGGAGCCGGGACCGGATATAAAGCTGGACCAGGATATCGCCATCCGCAACGCCAAGAACGAATTACTGGCTGTGATGACCGTCGAGGAGATTTATGAATGGGACAGGGACGAGATGGCGCAGAAAGTCCTCGGGACGCTCGATCCGCGCCACCCGCTGGTCGCCGAGATGTCCCGGTGGGGCAGGCTAAACATCTCCGGCAGGCTTAGGGTCATCAGCTTGCCGAAACATTACGACTTCCAGGACCTGCGCCTGACGCCGGCCCAGACACGGGAGCGCCTGGAGGAAGCTGGCCACGAGAATGTGGTTGCTTTCCAGACCAGAAACCCAATGCACCGAGTCCATGAGGAACTGACCAAGCGGGCCACCGAGTCGGTGGACGGCACGCTGTTGTTGCACCCGGTGGTCGGGATGACCAAGCCGGGGGATGTGGATTATTTCACCCGCGTGCGCACTTACAAAGCTCTGGTGAGGCGGTACTACGACCGGGACAGGGTCGTCCTGAGCCTGCTACCCCTGGCGATGCGCATGGCAGGCCCGCGTGAAGCGGTCTGGCACATGATCATCCGTCGGAATTATGGCGCTAATCACCTGATCGTGGGCAGGGATCACGCCGGACCAGGCAAGGATTCCAACGGTAAGCCGTTCTACGGGCCTTACGACGCCCAGGAGCTTGCTGAAAAGTACAGCGACGAGATCGGGGTCAAGATCATCCCGTTCACCATGCTGGTCTATCTGCCGGACGAAGACCGGTACGAGGAAGTCACCAAAGTGCGTGAAGGCACCAGGGCGGCCTCTATCTCCGGCACTCAGGTCCGGGAGGAGTACCTGGGCAACGGCAGAAAGTTGCCGGAA
This sequence comes from uncultured Anaerolineae bacterium, assembly GCA_964507175.1. Classification (GTDB taxonomy): domain Bacteria; phylum Chloroflexota; class Anaerolineae; order S016-19; family S016-19; genus S016-19. The sequence goes on along the minus strand of CAZDOZ010000010.1, from coordinate 12,994 downwards.
TGGTTCACCAGACCGGAGGTGGCTGAGATACTTTCGGAGAGCTACCCTCCGAGGCATAAGCAGGGAGTATGTATCTGGTTCACCGGGTTGAGCGGTGCGGGCAAGTCCACCACGGCTGAGGTCCTGACCTACCTGCTGATGGAGCACGGGCGGCAGGTGACACTGCTCGACGGCGATGTGGTGCGTACCCACCTCTCGAAAGGGCTGGGGTTCAGCAAAGAGGACAGGGATACGAATATCCGCAGGATTGGCTTCGTGGCGGCCGAGATCGTCCGACACGACGGTACCGCGATCTGCGCTGCGGTCAGCCCCTACAAAGCCACGAGAAACGATGTGCGGCGCATGGTCGGTGCGGATCGCTTCGTGGAGGTTTTCGTGGATACGCCTCTGGAGGTGTGCGAGCAGCGGGATCACAAAGGGCTTTACGCCAAAGCCAGGCGTGGCGAGATCAAAGGGTTTACCGGCATAGACGATCCGTATGAGCCGCCAGTCAATCCGGAGATACGGCTGGATACGGTCAACCACACACCAGAGGAGAACGCCCGCACCATCCTGGATTATCTAATCGAGAAAGGGTTCGTGCGCAGGCCAGAGGACGA
>CAZDOZ010000010.1:0-12295 GCA_964507175.1 uncultured Anaerolineae bacterium | reverse complement strand
GCACCATCCTGGATTATCTAATCGAGAAAGGGTTCGTGCGCAGGCCAGAGGACGAAGGCTAAAGGGCCATGCTGAAGAGTCTGCTCAAATCGAGCAAAGCGAAGCAACTACCGCCTCGGACGGTGGTGATAGTTTCCGGATTGCCCAGGTCCGGCACTTCCATGGTGATGAGAATGCTGGAAGCTGGAGGCTTGTCGATCCTCACAGACAATTTGCGCGCTCCAGACGAGGACAACCCTAAAGGCTACTACGAGTTTGAGCGAGTCAAGAAGCTGAACAAAGGGGATGCAGCGTGGCTGCCGGAGGCCGAGGGCAAGGCCGTGAAAGTGATTTCAGCTTTGTTGGAGTATTTGCCATCAGGCTACAACTACAAAGTCCTCTTCATGCACCGCAACATGAAAGAGGTTCTGGCGTCCCAGCGTAAAATGCTGGTTCGCAGAGGCGAGAACCCGGACAAGACAAGCGACGAAGAGTTGATGGCGCTTTTCTCCAAGCACACGCGGCATGTGCTGGCGTGGATCCGACGGCAGCCAAACTTCTCCTTGCTGGAGGTCCCGTACAACGATATGCTTAGCGACCCAGCGCCCTACGTGCACCAGGTGAACGCTTTTCTCGGCGGATTTTTGGACGAAGCTGCCATGGTCGGTGTGGTCGACCCCTCGCTCTATCGGAACAGAGCGGGAGAATAATTCGCTCTGGGAATAGTGCCCTCGTGTTTTGGTCGGTTTGACGGTCAGTGGGGGCACAGCATGCTGCACCACTGACGCGCCTGCGGTATTGTCGGGCCAATTGATGGCGCTCAAAAGCAACGAGATGAGCTTGCCTTGCAAGGAAGCGAAGAAAACCTTCTTGCCCTCACCCATCACCACGGGCGAAGCTGCACCGTGGACAATCCGCGATTCGCGTCAGAATGGCACCCTTGAGCCGTTCCCGACGCCAGGAGGGGACGGAAACCGCCTGGCCGCCCCTCCCCCGCCTTACGCGGACTCGATCTTGCGGTCAGAGACCCAGGAAGAGGTTGCGAAGTCGAAATCAGCGAAATGGAGCGAATCGGCGAGTCAGCGAATAGAGCGAATAGCCGGAACTCATTGATTCGTTGATTCGCTCAATTTCCTCATTCGTCTTTCGCTGATGTAGACTATCAGTACGCTCTACAGACTGGCGACCTATCTGGCACCATCCTCTTGTCAGGTTAATTTGCAAATTCGCAATAGGCCCCCCGGATTTGCTTCGCATTCCCCCACGGTCGGGGATAATTGACGATGCGGATGCACTCGTGTATAATTGTAAGTGCTTGAAGAGGGTGCCGTGATGCGCTGGTAAGATCACCGCATCGGGTGTGATTTGGCCCCGGTCGCTGGGAGGAGGAACGTCATTGGAGAGAGCTCGATCGGGAGGCTTTCCTGGCTGGTTCTCTGGAAAACGTGGCCGGAAGGTTCGGGCGGCTTTGATGGGCTATCTTTACCTTTCGCCGGCAACGGCAGTCTTGATTGCTTTCAGCTTCTGGCCCATGTTTTACGCATTTTATATCAGCCTCCACAAATGGCGGATCAAGAAACAGGCATATGTCGGGTTGGCGAACTACAACAGGGCCATCCACGACCCGGATTTCTGGAACGCGTTGGTCAACACGATTTACTATGTAATCGGCACCGTGCCGTTCCAACTTGCCCTTTCCCTCATCATTGCATATTTGCTTTTCCAGAAAATCAGGGCTCAGTCCGCCTTTCGGGTTAGCTTTTTTCTGCCTTACATAACCTCCACGATAGCATCGGGGGCTGTGTTTGCCTGGCTGTTCAACCCACAACACGGGCCTGTAAACCAGGTTCTGGAGATGCTCGGATTCAGACCATTGAAGTGGCTCTTGGAACCAAGGGGAATTTTCGACTTGATAGCCCAGGCCTACGGAACCAAAGTCATAATCCATGGGCCTAGCCTTGCCATGGTGACGATTTTTTTCTTTGTAATTTGGTTCTGGTTGGGGTATGATGCTACCCTGTTCCTGGCCGGGCTGGGCAACATCCCCAGGGAACTCTACGAAGCTGCCGAGATAGATGGCGCAAACAAGTGGCAGTTGTTCCGGTACATCACAGTGCCGTTGCTCTCGCCAACCACGTTTTTCCTGACAATAGTGGCAATCATTGGCTCATTCAAAGCATTTAACCATATTTTCATCATGAGCGACGCATCAGCCGGCACAGTCGGCGGGCCGCTGGGCACCACCACCACTGTGGCGATACTTATTTACAAGAAATTCTATGAGATCCCGACCTACGGGTACGCGTCGGCTATTTCATTCCTTTTGTTTTTCGTCATCTTGACCTTCACCCTGATCCAGAACTCGGTGGGAAGCAGGCATGTACACTATGGATAAGGAGTGTTGTCGGTGAGATTCAGGGTATTCGGCGTTCGTATCGACCTGGTGCGTGCCATAATCTACCTGATCTTGATAGTCGGAGCTTTGCTTTCCTTATTCCCGTTTGTCTGGATGCTGCTTACTTCCTTCAAAAGTTATGGAGAAGTGGCTACCGGCACGTTTCTGCCTTCCAGGCTCCGGTGGGAGAACTATGTTATTGCCTGGAATAGCCAGCCGTTTGGCAGGTATTTCCTGAACACGATTTTCGTCGCGACCACTACGACTTCGTTGCTGGTTGTTGTTTCCAGCCTGGCGGCTTACGCATTTGCCAGGATGGAATTTGTCGGAAGGGATACCGTTTTTTTGCTCTTCCTGGCGACTATGATGATTCCCGGAGAAGTGACAATGATCCCGAATTTCCTGATAATCAGGAGATTGGGGTGGTACAATACATACACGGCTCAGATAGTACCGTTTATCGCCAGCCCTTTTTATATCTTTTTGCTGCGGCAATTCTTCAGATCCATACCAAGAGAGCTTCAAGATGCCGCCATTCTGGATGGGTGCAGCCATTTCTGTTTTCTGTCTCGGATAGTGGCACCGCTGTCGAAGGCAGCAATACTTACCGTAGCGATGCTGGGTTTCATTGGAAGCTGGGATGCGTTTCTATGGCCTCTCATCGTCACCAGCAAGCCAGAGGTGCGTCCCATCCAGGTCGGCCTGAGGAGTTTCGTGGTGGAGTCCGGCACCCAGACTCAGCAGCTCATGGCTGCCGCAACCTTCACGATAGCGCCGATAATTGTGCTGTATTTCCTGGTGCAGAAGCAGTTCACCGAGGGGATTATGACAAGCGGTTTGAAAGGTTGATCATCGCTTTGTATGTTCTTCCGGATAATTGCTGAAAGGGGGTGATAGCAGGTTTCAAGACAGGGTTCGTTTGGGCGTAACAGGTTCTCTGTATCGCACTGACGTGATAACATGTGAATTTCACAAATGGAGGAGACAAGAATGAAAAACCGAAAACTCTTGACCTGGATTTTGGTGTTTGCCATGTTTTTGCCGATCCTTGCAGCATGTGGCAAGAAGGCAACACCTACCGCGACCCCGGTGCCTGCTCCAACGCAGCCTGCAGCCAAGGTTCAGCCTACCAAAGCTCAGCCGACCAAGGCACCGGCGAAGAAAGCTCCTGAAATCGGCACCAAAGATCATCCTATCCGCATGGTCTTCGTGCCCTCCGGTAACACACAGACCATCCTGACCGGAGCGAAGCACCTGGATGACCTTCTGTACAAGCAGACGGGACTGTATTTCAAGTCCTCCGTCTCTACCAGCTACGCGGCGGCCATTGAGGCTATGTGCGCCGGGAAAGCCGATGTCGGCTGGCTGGCCACTTTCGCCTACGTCCTCGCCCACGACAAATGTGGTGTCAACGTCAAGCTGATCACTGTCCGTTATGGCAGGTCTTACTACCGCGGGCAGATTATCGTGCGCGCCGATAGCGGTATCAACAAGATCGAGGACCTGAAGGGGAAGAAATTCGCTTTCGTGGATCCGGCTTCCACTTCTGGCTTCCTCTATCCTTCAGCGCTGTTCAAGGAGCACGGCATCGATCCGGATAAGGATTTCAGCCAAAAAATGTTTGCCGGTTCTCACAACGCTGTGGTTCTGGCTGTCTACAAAGGTCAGGTTGATGGCGGCGCGACCTACGAGGATGCCCGCAGCACCATCGCCAAGGACTTCCCTGACGTAAAGCAGAAAGTCAAGGCGATCGCTTACACCGACAAGATCCCGAACGACACCGTCAGTGTCCGGAAGGACCTGCCGGAGGACATCCAGAAGAAAATCGCTGACGGCCTTCTGGCTCTTTCCAAGACAGATGAAGGCAAGAAAGTCCTCAAAGAGATCTACAACATCGGCGGCCTGGTCCCCGGTAAAGATTCCGCTTTCGATCCTGTCCGCAGGACCGCCAAGATCATGGGGATCAACCTGGAAGAGGCAATCAAGCCTAAGGAGAAGAAACCGGCTCCTACCAAGCCGGCAGCGAAAGCCAAGAGCAAGTTTGCCAATGTTGACCCGTCTAACCAGAAAGTCCTTTTCTGGCATGTTTCGACTAAGAAGCATCTGGAAGTGTTGAACAAGATCGTTGATGGGTTCAACAGCACCAACCAGTGGCACATCACCGTGAATCCGGAGTATGCAGGTTACTATGGCGACATCTATAAGAAGATCATCGCCGCAATTGCTGCTAACGAACCGCCCGACCTGGCTATCGGCTACGCCAACCAGGTTGCCGAGTACGCTCAGGCTGGCGCCATCGCTCCTCTGGACCAGTTCATGAACGACCCCAAGTATGGGTTCACTGAAGATCAGAAGAAAGACTTCATGTGGAACCTGCTGGAAGGGGACAAACGGCCGGAGTTCAACAATCAGTACATGAGCTTCGCCCACAGCCGTTCCATGCAGGTGATGTATTACAACATCGACTGGCTGAAGAAGATGGGCTACGACAAGCCGCCTGAGACATGGGATCAGTTCAAGGAGATGTGTGTCAAGGCGACCAAGGGCGACAAGCATGGCTATGCATTCAGCAACGATGCCTCTCTGTTTGCCACGATAGTCTGGAGCTTTGGCGGCCGCATGGTGAGCGAGGACGGCAAGAAGATAGCATTCGACAGCGACGCAGGCCTGAAGGCTCTTCAGATGCTGAAAGGCTTGTTCGACAGCGGCTGCGCTTACCAGATTGCCGAGCGGTACGGCGACCAGACCGACTTCGCGAACCAGAAAGCGCTCTTCACGTTTGGTTCCACGGCGGGCCTCCCTTACTACCGTTCCGCTATCGAGAAATCGAAGGCTGGCGCATTCAACTGGGATATCGCCATGCCGCCGCACGCCGCGGATCAGAAGCCGGTGGTGGATGTTTACGGCCCCAGCGTGGCGATTTTCAAGACCACACCTGAGAAAGAGCTGGCAGCCTGGCTCTTCCTGAAGTACTGGTCCGAGCCGGATAATGTGGCTGTGTGGGCCACCCATGCCAACTACTTCCCCATCACCAAGTCTGCTATGAAAACCGACACTTTCAAGAAATACCTGGCAGGCCATCCTCGTTACGAGAAGGCGTTGAGCTTCTTGCCTTATGGCCGTATGGAACCCTCGTTTGCCGGGTACCAGGAAGTGCGCGGCATCATCAACGACATGGTGAAGAAGGTGATTGAGGGTGCGGATCCAAAAGCCGCCCTGGATGAAGGAGCAAAGAAATCTCAGGCTGCGATGAGTCAGTAAGCATCTACTGCTATGAGGAGCATTGCCTCTCATCTTGATGTCAACGGACCGGTACGGGTGCAGCATGCCGCACCCGTACCGATTCACTCCGGCGAAGGGACGATGTCCGAACCCACGTTCAAAGCTCAGAACTGACGAGTTGTCACAGGTGTTTGACAATGGGCCGTGAATTGTGATAGGATAATGTGCTTAGGAGAAGGGATATCCAACTTGTGTATGGAATCTTATGCCAACCAAAAACACGGTAACCGCCCGCTCTATTCAACTGCATAGAGTCCTTGTGGACCACCGGGCGACAGCGAAAACAGAAACGCTGACGGAAGGGGACTAGCAATTCCCCGGAGCAGAGAGGAAAATAGCCAGCAGACCCGTTTGGAGGGTGTTTAGACACTACCGCATTTATAGCTTTTGAGGTCTTTCCAGCGCCTCTGGTAGCGTGGTTAGAACTCATTTCTTTGGAGGATTACATGGGAACCTTGCTTGAGGTGAGGGGATTAGAGACCAGGTTTTTCACGCAAGATGGTGTCGTTCACGCCGTCAACGGCATTTCCTACTCCATGGACGAAGGTGAAACCCTCGCCATCGTGGGAGAAAGTGGCAGCGGTAAGAGCGTGAGCGTGCTGTCCATACTGAGGTTGATCCCCCAGCCTCCGGGAAAAATCACCGGCGGGGAGGTGTTGTTCGAGGGTAAGGACTTATTGAAAATGTCTAATTCGGAGATCCGGAAGGTGCGCGGTAACCGGATAGCCATGATCTTCCAGGACCCCATGACTTCTCTGAATCCGGTGCTCACCATAGGATTCCAGATCATGGAAGCTCTGGAATTGCACCTGGGCATGAACAAGCACCAAGCGCGAGAGCGTGCGGCCGAATTGCTCCAGATGGTGGGGATACCGGATGCCGCGAATAGGCTAGACGATTACCCTCATCAGTTTTCCGGCGGCATGAGGCAACGCGTGATGATAGCTATGGGATTGGCATGCAATCCCAAACTTCTGATCGCCGACGAGCCGACCACAGCCCTCGACGTGACCATTCAGGCGCAGATCGTCGAACTTGTGAAGCGGCTGCAGAAGGAGATCGGGATGGCCGTCATCTGGATTACCCATGACCTGGGAGTGGTCGCCGGCCTTGCGGACCGGGTGATAGTCATGTACGCAGGGAGCATCGTAGAAGAGGCCCCGATCAAAGAGCTCTACGGAAACCCCAGGCACCCGTATACCCTGGGACTCCTGGGGTCGGTCCCTCGTATGGACAGACCCCGGAAAGAAAAATTGACTCCCATTGAGGGGTTTCCTCCTGATCTGTTGGAAGTGCCCCCCGGTTGCCCTTTTGCCCCTCGCTGTAAGTACCGGACGGACAGATGCCTTCAGGAAAGGCCCACCCTCCGCGAGGTCGGACCGAAGCATCGTATCGCCTGCTGGGTTGATGTCAGACCCCCGGAGGAGATATGAAATGAGCGAGCGTGACAACGAAGTCCTTTTGAACGTAGAACACTTGAAAATGTACTTTCCCATTACTAAAGGGCTTGTCATCCAGAGGACTGTGGGTTATGTCAAAGCAGTAGATGACATCAGCCTTTTCATTCGAAAGGGTGAAACGCTGGGCCTCGTGGGTGAATCCGGGTGTGGCAAGTCTACCACAGGCAGGGCGATCCTGCAGCTTTACAAGCCCACCGCCGGACATGTGTATTTCAGAGAGGATGGGAAAATGGTGGACCTGACGACGCTGAAGCGAAAAGAGCTCCAGCCCATGCGCCGCCGCATGCAGATCATCTTCCAGGACCCATATGCATCCCTGAACCCTCGCATGACCGTGGGTGGCATCGTGGGAGAGCCCCTGGAAGTCCACCACATAGCCTCCGGCAAGGAAAAGTTGGAAAGGGTCAAAGAACTTCTGGACCTGGTGGGGCTGAACCCCTATTTCATCAACCGGTACCCCCACGAGTTCAGTGGCGGCCAGAGGCAGCGGATCGGGGTCGCCAGGGCACTGGCGATAAACCCGGAGTTCATCGTCTGCGACGAGCCGATCTCGGCGCTTGACGTTTCAATCCAGGCGCAGATAATAAACCTGCTCGAGGGCCTGCAGGAGCGCCTGGGCTTGACATATCTTTTTATTGCCCATGACCTTGCCGTGGTGCGTCACATCTCCGATAGGGTGGCTGTGATGTACCTTGGCAAGTTAGTGGAAACTGCGGACAGGGATGAGCTTTACGAGCATCCGCTACACCCATACACTCAAGCTCTGCTGTCTGCAGCACCGATTCCTGATCCGGTTATAGAGGAAAAACGGCAACGCATAATCCTGGAAGGCGACGTCCCAACCCCGATCAACCCGCCGAAAGGGTGCAATTTCAGCACGCGCTGCCCTCGGGTGATGGATGTTTGCCGGGAAGTGGAACCGGAGATGAAAGAAGTTGCTCCGGGACATTGGGTAGCATGCCACCTGTTTGATTGACAGGCGTGGCTTACCCCTCTTCCAATTGAAAGGAGGTGGTAGAAGGCTATCTAGTTGTAGTTCGTGGTCAGAAGAGCCTGGCCGGCTCGGTCTGACCCGTTAAGGTAGTCCGTTACGTTAAACCAAATTCAGTAAGGAGGAGATTAGTATGTGGCGCAAAAGGATGACAGTAGTAATTGGCTTGCTGTTGGTCCTGAGCTTTATCGTGACCGCCTGCGCTAAACCTACACCGCAGGTTATTGAGAAGAAAGTCGTCCAAACTCAGATAGTTGAGAAGAAAGTCGTGGAGACCAAGGTCGTCGAGAAAGTCAAGGAGAAAATCGTTACCCCGACCCCGTTGCCTCAGCCGCCCACGTTGGACTGGAACCTGAGTACCGAGCCTCCTACGGCCGACCCGGCGCTGGCGACGGACACCACTTCTGTCTTCGTGGACACCCAGCTCTTCGAAGGTCTTGCCACTTTTGACGAGAAGGCGAACGTGGTGCCCGCCCTCGCCACCAAGTGGGAGGTTTCCGACGATGGTCTGACCTGGACGTTCCACATGAGGAAAGACGGCCGCTGGATCAAGTACAACCCTGCCAAGAATACCTTTACAGATGTTGGCCCTGTTACCGCTTTTGATGTGGAATATGGCGTCAAGAGGACGCTCGATCCCAAGACGGCGTCTGATTACTCCTACGTGCTTTACATCATCAAGAACGGCGAGGCCTTCAACAACGGTGATATCACGGATTCTGCCAAGGTCGGTGTTACTGCTGTCGATACTTACACCGTTCAGTTCACGCTGGAGCATCCTGCGGGCTACTTCCCCGCAATTGCCGGCATGTGGGTCACCGATCCTCAACCGAAAGATGTCATCGAAGCCCATGGTGACCGCTGGACTGAGCCTGGCTTCATCGTCAGCAACGGCCCCTTCGCTCTGAAAGAGTGGGTCCATGACGACCACATGGTCTTCGTGCGCAATCCCAAATGGTACGGCTGGAAGGACCCCAAGGCTGGCAACATCCAGGTCATCAATGCCTACATGGTGAACGAGGCTACCACCGCCATGTCCATGTACCAAAACAATGAGCTAGACGTCACTTCCCCGCCACTGTCGGACATGGATAAAGTGAAGACAGATCCTGTGCTGAGCAAGCAGTTGGTGATCGCTCCGGTGCTCTGCACCTACTACTACGGCTTCGTCAACACCAAGAAACCGTTCGACAACCCACTGGTCCGCCGCGCATTCTCCGCTGCGATCGACCGCCAGGGGCTGATCGATAACGTCCTCAAGGGCGGCCAGAGGCCTGCTCACACCTTCGCGCCTCCTGGGATCTTCGGTGCACCCATCGACGACAAGAGCATCGCCCCGTGGGCACTGGATTACACAAAGGGTAAGGAGATGGCAAAGAAGTGGCTGGCCGAGGCCGGATATCCCGACGGCAAGGGCTTCCCCGATGTGACCCTGATGTACAATACCAGTCAGGGGCATGCGAAGATCGCTCAGGCAATCCAGCAGATGTGGAAAGACACGCTGAACGTGAACGTCAAGCTGGAGAACCAGGAGTGGAAGGTTTACTTGAAGACTATGCTGCCCACCTCGCCGGATGACGAGAAGCCGCAGATTTACCGCCTCGGCTGGTGCGCCGACTATCCGGATGAGAACAACTGGGTCAACGAGGTCTTCAACTCCAAGAGCGACAACAACTTTGCCAAGTACAACAACCCGGAGTTCGACAAGATCGTGAAGGAGGCCGAGAAGTCTTCTGATCCTGCGGCCCGGAAGCAGCTTTACGACAAGGCCGAGAAGCTCCTGGTCGACACCGACGCCGGAATCGCGCCTATCTATTACTACACCCGCGTGACCCTGACCAAGCCTTGGCTGAAGCGCACTTTCGGCTCTCAGCCCGGTCTTGAGCACGTCTGGAAGTGGAGTGTCGACATGTCCGCCAAGCTGGCGGCCAAGAAGTAAATCGTTTTCGAGTCAGGGGCACCGAACAGGTGCCCCTGGCCTTCAGGCAGGAGCCCCGATTCGAAATCGGGGTTCCTGTTTGAGGGGAGGCTGTGGGGGAGAGGGGTCTGGGATCTGAGGAGGAAAGATGAGTAGATACATCGTAAAGCGCGTATTATGGTTCATTCCGGTGCTGTTTTTCGTGATACTCGTCACGTTCTTGCTGATGCATGCTATGCCCGGCGGGCCTTTTGACTTCGCTGGGGAGAAGAGAATGCCTCCAGCCATTCGAAAGAACATCGAGGCAAAGTATCACCTTAACGAACCGGAATGGAAGCAGTTCGTGGACTACTTGATTGGCGTGCTCCACGGGGATTTCGGTCCTTCCATGCGCTACAGGGACCGCACAGTAAATGACATCATCGGCCAGGCATTGCCTATTTCTGCTGAGCTCGGGTTCTGGGCCATGATGCTGGCACTATTCACGGGGATACCATTAGGCATTATAGCGGCATTGAAACAAAACACTATCATTGACTACAGTGCTACCACTGTAGCCATATTAGGTGTTGCCATGCCCAACATTGTGTTGGCTCCATGGTTGATTTACGTTTTTTCCGCAAAGCTCCACTGGCTACCTGCGGCCAGGTGGGGAGGAGTAGACCACAAGATACTTCCTGTGTTGGCTTTGGGGACGGCGCTTTCTGCCAGTATCGCCCGTCTTACCAGGGCCAGTCTGCTCCAGGTCATGCGTGAGGATTACATTCGGACTGCCAGGGCGAAAGGATTGGCGGAACGTTGGGTCGTAGTCCGACATGCTTTGAAAAACAGTATGATCCCTGTAGTCACAATCCTCGGACCTATGTTCGCGGGGGTTCTGACCGGTACATTCATCGTAGAACAGATATTTGCCATCCCTGGCCTGGGACGCCATTTTATCTGGAGCATAGGCAATCGAGACTACCCGCTAATTATGGGGACGGCGCTGGTGTACGGGATCGCCATCGTGGTTGCCAATCTGCTGGTCGATATAACGTATGCGTGGATGGATCCGCGTATTCGGTACGATTGACGAGAATCAGGAGGTATAACGTTCGTGGCTAAAGAACCCCAAAAAGTTGCACCCATCGACGAAGAAATCCTTTCACGAAAGCCGCGTTCCCCGTGGCGGGATGCCTGGCGGCAGCTTCTGAAGAACAAAATGGCCGTGGCAGGTGGGGTGTTCATCATCATCCTGTTCATAGTGGCCATTTTCACCGACAACTCGATATACGCGTGGATCCTCGGTGAAAAGGCGAAGCCATTGCTGGCTCCCTATTATTTCGCCAAAGGGAACTTGCGTGCTAATTATGCCCCGCCGTCCATCCATGGCCCCTACCTGCTGGGAGCTGACTTTATGGGCAGGGATATCCTGAGCCGCACTATGTACGGTGCTCGTGTGTCCCTTTCCGTGGCGATAGTCGCCGCTACGGTCAGCTTGCTTATCGGGATCAGCTACGGAGTGATCTCCGGATACTCCAGTTCCAGGGTAGACAATTTCATGATGCGCTTTGTGGATTTCCTCTATGGTTTCCCCATCATCATCTTCGTAATTCTGCTCCAATCCTACTTCAAAGCTGCAGCAAGACATCATGGCGAAGTAGGTATGGTAGGTATTTTGTTCAAGCTGAACAGTGCGATGGGAGGGCTTCTTTTTGTGTTCATAGCCATCGGTCTCCTGAACTGGATCGGAATGGCGCGTATCGCCAGGGGGCAGGTACTCTCGGTGAAGGAGAAAGATTTCATTGAAGCGGCCAGAGCTATCGGAGCAGGAAACGGCCGGATCATCTTCAGGCACGTTCTCCCTAACATCCTGGGGCCCTGTATCGTGGCGGAGAGTTTGAACATCCCTGGCTATGTGTTCCTGGAAGCATTCCTGAGCTTTATCGGCCTGGGGGTGGATGCCCCGACGCCGTCGTGGGGCATCATGATTCAGGAGGGGTATCAGGCAATCGCATCCCACCCACACGTCATTTTCCCGCCGACGGCGGCACTGTTCCTGACTACCCTGGCTTTCAACTTCCTGGGCGATGGTCTGCGGGATGCTCTGGACCCAAGGTTGTACGAGTGAGCTCGGATTACTGAGAACCGAAAGCCGGCGCCAGAAGCGCCGGCTTTTTCGCGTTCGGTGCTGCGTTTCAGGTCGGGTGTCGGGCTCGGCCGGATCGGTCTGGCCGGGGGTGACCCGCAAGTCGCCCCTACCGCTTCCACCAGCGAGGGCACGCTCAAGA
>CAZDOZ010000009.1:5907-24094 GCA_964507175.1 uncultured Anaerolineae bacterium | reverse complement strand
ATGCCATCACCATCACCCACGAGCACGATCTGCATTGAATCTCCGGATGCGTACGAAGTCGACGATACATGGCAGCAGGCGAGCCTGATAGCCAGCGATGGTACGGCTCAGCATCACACGTTCCACAACACTGACTCCGTAGACTGGGTGAAATTCGATGCATGGCCAGGCGAGAATTTCCACATCGTTCCCACCAACGTCGGGAGCAACGTCCATGTGGTGATAACCGTGACGTGGTCAGGGCCAGATGGCGTGATCGGCACTGGCGACGACCAAATGCTCTATAGTGGCGATGGGAATGCCGACGCCCACATCGTGGAGCGCGGTTACATCTACATCGAAATGGCACCTCAGGATCCGACCGATCCCACCAGCTACGGATGCGACACAGAGTACACTATCTCTGTGCTTAAGTCTCCAATCGAGGGTGCCTGCCCCGATGTCTACGAGGATGACGACCGTTGGGAGGACGCAAATCCGATACCCACCGATGGCACCGCACAGACACATAGCATTGACGTAGCAGGAGACCAGGATTGGATGAAGTTCGATGCTCAGTCGGGCAATGTCTACACAATCACCACTTTCAATCTGACCGGGCCCACGGATACAGTTCTGTTCCTGTACGGCCCCGGAGATGGTAACACGCTGATAGCCGAAAACGACGACAATCCCAACGCCACCGACTACAGCTCGCAGATCATATGGACTGCCCCTGCCGATGGGACTTACTACATCATGGTCAGGGACTACGATCAGACTTCCGGACACTGCGGCACTTACGATATCAATGTGGTGACCCGGGCCCAGGGGCACTACATCTACATCCCGATAGTGTTGGTGCCGGAGGTGACGCCCACGCCGACTCCCGCTCCCAGTCCAACCCAGATCCCCGTGGAGGGGCTGATGCATCCGAAGGCCGTGGCCTACAATCCGGTCACCAACCGGCTTTACATCACCAGCAGGGACAATGACCTGGTTTACGTGCTGGACGGCACCACATATTCTACCATCGCTACCATACACGTGTACGGGGGGCCGATAGGCGTAGCCGTCAACCCTGTTACCAACAAAGTTTATGTCGCTACTTTCAACAATGGAGGTGTGTGGGCAATTGATGGGAGCAACAACACTGTGAGAGCCCATCATTATGTCGGCACAGGGGCGTGTTGGGTAGCTGTAAATACGGTAACTAACAAAGTGTATGCCACGCTTCACGGCGACAACAAGGTAGCAGTGATCGACGGGAATACAGACAGCCTGGAGACGACCATAGCAAGCGGCGGTGCTGGCACCTGGGGCATCACCGTCAATGAGGACCTGAACAGAATCTATGTGACCAACCGCGATACCCAGAATATAACCACCATAGACGGGAACACCAACACCGTCCTGAGCGATCAGACAGTGCGCCCGGCCAGCCCAGACGGCAGCATACCGTATGCCATTACTTACAGCAGCGATCTTCAAAGGGTCTATGTGGCGTACAGACCCCAGAACCTGCCCTACCGCGTAGCGGTGTTCAACGCCACATCTCAAGGGTTGAACCGCGTCGGTGTGGTGCAAGCAGGCGACGGTGGGGCGGACGGAGGAGGCGGCATAGCGGTCAATCCTGCCACCCACCATGTTTTCGTGAGCAACAGCCGGGAAAATACGGTCACGATTTTCGACGGTGTTTCCCTTTCCGTTCTGTACACGCAGCCAGTTGGGCCAGATCCTTTTGGCCTGACTGTGGATGGCAACGGGAACAGGGCTTTCGTCGTCAGCAGGGGCAGTGATGTACTTTGGGTACTGCCTGATGTGTACTGAGTTCGAAGATCCGGGACGGTGGTAGCTTTTCGAGCTGCTGTCACCTTACAAAAACTGGACGGAGGAAACCCTCCGTCCAGTTTTGCATCCCACACCACATCTGTGGATTATTCAGGTATCGGTGCTGTAGGACTGATCCTCCGGATCTTCTCGATGATGCGTTGCCTTTCCGAGGAGTCCCTGGTAGCCATGAGCCTGGCCCGCAGCTTGCGGACTTTCTGCTTCCGATGCCTTCTTCGTCTTAGCTCTTTCATGCGCTCGATAGCCATAGGTCACCTTCCTATCCCAGAGTCTCGCCTTTGTGCTTGATTGCTGCCTGGCCCGCCGCCAGCCTGGCGATAGGCACCCGGAACGGGGAGCAACTCACGTAGTTGAGCCCTGCAATATGGCAGAACTCGATGGAGCTCGGCTCGCCGCCATGCTCGCCGCAGATGCCGATTTCCAGTTCCGGCCTGGCCTTGCGTCCGTCGCGGTTTGCCATCTTGACCAACTTGCCAACGCCATCCCGATCAAGCACCTGGAATGGGTTCTTGGGCAAAATGCCCTGCTCCACGTACTGGATGAGGAACTTGGCCTCCGCGTCGTCCCTGGAGAAGCCAAAAGTCATCTGTGTCAGGTCATTGGTTCCGAAGGAGAAGAACTGTGCCACGCTTGCGATCTCCCCTGCGGTCAGCGCCGCCCTCGGGATCTCGATCATGGTGCCGAATTTGTAGTACACCTCGACGCCTTGCTCCTCCATCACCTGTTTAGCGACTTTCTCCAACTCCGTCTGGATCACCTTCAGCTCGTTTACGTGGCTCACCAGCGGGATCATCACCTCGGGATGCACGTCGTATCCTGCTTTCTTCTCCGCACATGCAGCCTCGAAGATTGCCCGGACCTGCATCTTGACGATCTCCGGCATGACAATGCTGAGCCGGACGCCCCGCATGCCCATCATCGGGTTGGCTTCCCGCATCGTTTCGACAGCGGCCAGGAGACTTTCTTTCTCGTCCCTCTCCGGACCGGTAATGCCTTTGACGCGCATCTCGATAACCTCTGCCAGCAGGCTCTCATACCTGGGGAGGAACTCATGCAAGGGTGGATCGATCAGCCGGATGATGACAGGATAAGGGGCCATGACCCGCAGCAGACCTCGGAAGTCCTCACGCTGGAACGGCAGGAGCTGGCTCAGGTACTTCTCACGTTCCTCGCTGGTCTTGGCAAGGATCATCCTTTGGACGATGGGGAGCCGCTCTTCCTCGAAGAACATGTGCTCTGTTCTGGTCAGGCCGATGCCCATGGCACCGAAATCCCTGGCTCGCTGGGCATCCCTGGGGTAATCGGCGTTGGCCCAGACCATCAGACCCCTGGTGGGAAAGCCTTTATAGTCCTTGGGCCATTTCCGCATATCGCCAGCGGCGATCTCGTCGGCCCATCCAAGCAGTGTTACCAGGTCTTTCTCCTTGGTGAAATCGGGGTGGACGGTGGGAAGCGCGCCCAGGAAGACCTCGCCAGCGGTGCCATCGATGGAGACGACGTCTCCTTCTTTCATCTCCACTTTATCAGTACGAGCTTCTCGCCTCTCCAGGTCGATCTCGATTTCCTCACAGCCAACGACCGCGGGGATGCCGAATTGTCTGGCGACCACTGCCGCATGGCTGGTGGCACCGCCGCGGCTGGTGAGGATGCCCTTGGCAGCCAGCATTCCGTGGACATCGTCAGGCTTCGTCTCTGGGCGGATCATGACGACATCCCTGTGCTCTTTCTTGGCCCATTCCTCGGCGGTGTCAGCGTCGAACGCGAGCTGTCCCACCGCTGCGCCCGGCGATGCGTTCACACCTGTGGCGATGACTTTGGAGTTTTCCTTTGCTTTAGGGTCGAACTGGGGGTGAAGGAGCGTGTCCACCTGCTCCGGAGTCACTCGCATGACTGCCTCTTCTTTGGAAATAAGACCTTCTCTTGCCATATCCACGGCAATCTTGATAGCAGCGCGGGCAGTCCGCTTGCCAGTCCTGGTCTGAAGCATCCAGAGTTTGCCCCGTTCGATGGTGAATTCGATGTCCTGCATATCCCGGTAGTGCCTCTCCAGTCGCTCACGGACTTCCTGGAGTTCCCTGTAAACCTGAGGCATCTCTTCCTTCATCTCATCGATCGGCTTGGGCGTGCGGATGCCCGCTACCACATCCTCCCCTTGGGCGTTGACCAGATACTCGCCCCAGAATTTCTTCTCGCCAGTGGAGGGATCGCGGGTAAAAGCCACGCCGGTGGCGCTGTCGTTCCCCATGTTGCCAAAAACCATGGTAACCACGTTGACAGCGGTACCCAGATCGTGGGGAATTCCTGCGACGTTCCTGTAAGCGATAGCACGGTTGCTGTTCCAGGATTTGAAGACCGCCTCGATGGCGAGCCGGAGTTGCCCCATCGGGTCCTGGGGAAAATCGGAACCGGTGTGCTTCTTGTAAACCTCCTTAAACCGCCTCACCAGTTCTTTGAGGTCGTCGGCGGTCAGGTCGGTGTCCAGCCTGGCACCTTTCTCCTTCTTGAGATCCTCCATGACTTCGGAGAATGCCTCATCCGGAATGCCCATGACGATGGAACCGAACATTTGGATCAAGCGTCGGTATGCGTCCCACGCGAATCGCTCGTTGCCAGTTAGGCTCACCATCGCCTTGACCGTCTCGTCGTTCAGGCCGACATTGAGGACGGTATCCATCATACCCGGCATGGAGAACTTGGCGCCAGAGCGGACGGAAACCAGCAAAGGGTTTTGGGGATCGCCGAATTTCTTGCCAGTCTGTTTCTCCACATCTTTCAGTGCTTGCAGTGCCTGATCCCACATCCCATCGGGAAACTTTCCGCTGGATTCCAGGTATGCGTTGCATGCCTCAGTGGTGATAGTGAATCCTGGTGGTACCGGCAGGCCGGCCCTGGTCATATCGGCGAGGCCAGCGCCCTTGCCTCCCAGCAAGCCCCGTACGCCATCCCAGCTTCCGGCGTACTT
This sequence comes from uncultured Anaerolineae bacterium, assembly GCA_964507175.1. Lineage (GTDB taxonomy): Bacteria > Chloroflexota > Anaerolineae > S016-19 > S016-19 > S016-19. The sequence continues at coordinate 19,302 of CAZDOZ010000009.1, read as the reverse complement.
TTCAGTCTCGTCAACCTCCTTGAATAGATAGACCCACTTCTTTGCCATTTTGGCTTTTCCTCCCTTGGTTTTTGCTTTGGTAGCATCTCCCTTAACCGTGGTGGCTAGCCGAGAGTGCTTTTACCACCTGAGATGCAGGTCTGGAGTGCTCTCCTGTCTTTGCTTTGGAGCTTTGCAGTATAGTTATCTCATAATTGGACAGGCTGGACTTTGTAAGTCTCAGTGTCTTTCCTGAAAAGATACCGTATATCTCTTACCAGAGGCTTTCCAAACGGCCACTTTGCCGCGCGGAGGCCAAACAATATCGGGGACGGATCAGGAATCCACCTACCCCATTTTCTTACATGCACAAAGTATGTCACATCTGTTGTCTCTTGTCAAGCTATCTGTTCGGGGGTTCAGACGTGAGTTCGGACATGGGGAGTAGCGGTGCATCGTGAGCAAGGCAACGTTCGGCCGGTACGGGTGCAGCATGTGCCGGGTCTCATAAAGTCGTACCGCGCACCTCAATAAAAATCTCACAAAGTCATAGGTGGCGCTCAAAAGTAGTGGAATGAGCTTGCCTTGCAAGGAAGCGAAGGAAGCCTTTTTGCCCTCTCCTATCACCCCAGCCGCCGCAGGCAGATCTGCATCATGGGCAATCCGCGAGTCGCGTCGGGATGTCATCCTTTAGCGGTACCCGACGGCCCCTCCCTCGCCCACGGGGAGGGTGCTTAGAAATGTTTGAAAAGGTGCGGAGCACCTTTTCAAAACAACTACATTTCATGGATTATCATCGTGTTATTGCAACTGTTTTAGAAACCCGAAGGGTTTCTAAGCAGTCTCCCACGGGTGTGGGAGAGGGAGGGGTTGGGGTAGGTGAGGGCTAAGAGCCGCTCCGCCCCAACAATTTTGAGCGCTACCAAGCAAATCAAAAGCCCAAAACCGTTTCAGGAGCTTTCTCGATCCGCATAGGGCAAATCACGGCTCGCCATTGGGGTTGATGGAGGCCGACGACGGCGCGGAGGGGGCCTGGGGGCCATGCTGGCTCCCAGGATTTGCCGCGCACTCCCCAGGCACCGGCCAATTTCTTGGCGGCGCCTCTGCGTGGTATAATTCTGGGAGTGTCCGGGGGGAGTTCCGGGCATGCAGCTGCAAGACATAGGACAGGCTGCGACAAACCTGGTGATTGGGAAAGGCAGTGCTTTACGAATGTTAGTGGAAGAATTGAGATACATGCTGGAGAGGTTGATAGCCAGCGATATAGACAAGCTGCCGTTGGGTACTCTTTACAGTCTCTCAGACCTCAGCAATAAGGAAATGGGGGAGTTCAGGGATGCCTGGGAGTTGATGGAGAAGCACAGGCGACAGGCGTTGGTACAGGCCATGGTGGAAATGGCGGAGAATCAGATCGAACTGGATTTCCGGCGCATCTTCCGATGGCTTCTTCGCGATGCCGATCCGGAGGTCCGACGGTCTGCAATAGAAGGGCTCTGGGAAGATGAGAGGCGAGACCTGCCACCCATATTGATCCAGATGCTACAGATGGACGAAAGTGAAAGCGTCAGGGCGGCCGCCGCCACGTCCCTGGGGCGCTTTATCCTGCTACACGAGATGGAAGAAATCAGTGATGCCGAAGCTGCCCCAATCAAGCAGGCGCTCTTTTCTTGCATTGGGTCTCACGGGGAGACTGTGGAAGTACGCAGGAGGGCCATCGAGGCAATAGCGTACTCCGGCGATCCGAAAATACTGGAGATTATCGAGGACGCATACTACGCGCCGGAGGAAAAAATGCGGGCCAGCGCTATTTTCGCCATGGGCAGGAACGCTAGCCGTCGATGGCAGGGATACGTGATGCGGGAACTTCAAAGTCCATCCCCTGAAATGAGGTACGAAGCGGCTATTGCCTGCGGCGAACTGGAACTGAGACATGCTTTTTCCCGTCTGGTGGACCTGACAGCAGACGAGGATGCTGAAGTGCGGGAAGCAGCAGTGTGGGCGCTGGGGCACATTCACGCTCCGGAAGCGGCCAATGTGCTCCAGGCACTGAAGGAAGGAGGGGACGACGCAATGAGTGAAGCGGCCGCCGATGCTCTTGAAGAGCTTTCCTTCTCCCTGATGGACGAGGATTTGGAGATACCGTCGGTCTTTGACGAGGACGAGGACTTGCCTCCCTACGAGGAGGAGTCGGGCGAATGGGGTTCCGCATCTGAGTGGGACTGGATGGGGATGTGACAGCCTATGGCTGCCACCGTGAGGGTATTCTGGCAGGTCATCACGCCTATTCTCATCGTGGCGGGCTCTGGGGTTTTGCTTGCCTGGTTCATGGACGTATCCCCGGCAGCATTGTCTAGAGTAATTTTTTACATCCTGGGGCCAGCGCTCGTCTTTTCCAGCATTTATGGACTGAGCGTGGACTCCAGGGGGATATGGCAAATGCTGGGATTCTCCCTGCTTTATGCCGCCTCCATGTTGGCCATCGCCGTGACGATAGCCAGAATCATGGGATTCTCCAGGGCGCTTGCCAGCGCGTTCTCGTTGGCGGGATTCCTGGTCAACAGCGGGAATTACGGACTCCCGCTGGCGCTGTTCGCGTTCGGAGAGGCTGGTCTGCAGTGGGCAGTCCTCTTCTACCTTACCAACTCGATTCTTTCCAATTCTTTGGGGGTGTTCATCGCAGCCCGAGGCAGGGAATCATCCCGCAGAGCGCTGAAAAGCATGTTAGGCGCGCCTGTTTTGTACGCAGCTCTGCTTGGGGCATTGATGCACTGGCAAGGCTGGGAGATGCCGGGGCCGGTTCTCAAGGCTGTGAACCTGGCAGGTGACGGGGCGGTGCCGACCATGCTTGTGCTTCTGGGAGTCCAGCTTACTAGGGTAAAGCTCGACCGAGACTGGAAAGCGCTGGGCGCTCTCACCATCACTCGCATGGGCATAGGCCCTGTGGTAGGGATGGCACTGGCGACTTTGTTGGGTCTTTCCGGGCTTGCGTGGAAAGTCGGGGTGGTGGATGCCAGCATGCCCACGGCGGTGTACACCACGATCCTGACCAGTGAGTACGATGCCGAGCCCGTTTTCGCAGCAGGAGCCGTACTGGTCACTACCCTGACGAGCATCGTGACGCTGACAGCGTTGTTGAGCTTGCTCAGGTAAGACAAGGGCATGTTATTTGAGTTGGGAGTGCCAGAACGGACTACGGAAAAACATAGAAGAAGATGCTCGGGAACTGCACGCAGGAGGTGGAACAGCGGCGCATGAGCGCTGACGGCGTTTGGATCCAAACGTTGCCCCACAATGGCGATGCAAGCACTCTGACCGTGCGTCATTCTGAACCGAGGCGAGGTGAAGAATCTTGCAATGCCCGGAAGTAGGTCGAGCCGTCTGGCTCGACCCTGGCGGGCGCAGCACGATGCGCCCCTGCCGATTGCCTTACGGTAGGGCGAAATCCTTTCCCCTGGGCAGTCAACCCAGGGTAGATGGAGTTTCCGAACACTCTAATAGAACGAAAACTGCTAACGAACGAGGTACGCAGATGTCAGATGAACGCACCATAGTGGTGTTCGATCTGGAGACAAAACGCTTGTTGCAGGAGGTCGGCGGACGCCAGCATGTGAGGAAACTCGGGCTATCCGGGGCGGTCACGTACAACACGACCGATGGGAAGTTCCGTCGATACCTGGAAGAAGATGCTAAAGCACTGGTGGAGGAACTCCGGAGCGCCGACCTGGTGGTTGGCTTCAATGTGATCAGCTTCGACTACGAGGTGCTGCAGGCATACACAGGGTTTCCTTTACGAACCATCCCGACTCTGGACATGCTGGATGAGATCTACAGGCGGCTCGGGTTCCGTGTGGGATTGGATGTGCTGGCGCAGGCCACCTTGGGGATCAAGAAATCTGCCGATGGCCTTATGGCAGTCAGGTGGTATCGGCAAGGAGAGATAGAGAAGCTGCTGGATTACTGCCAGCAGGACGTGGAAGTCACCCGGCAGCTCTACGAGTACGGCAAGAAGTTCAAATATCTGCGGTTCAAAGACAGGTACGGTCGCTCGAAACTCGTACCTGTATCCTGGTAGTGCGAGAGGGATGCAAAGTGGCAGAAAATATAATAGGGACAATGACGCCCCATGTTCTTCGTAGGAACTCACTCAAGACGCTAGATAGGTGGAAGACTGTTCGGTTGCATTTGGACGTGGAAGAGATAAAGGACGGAGAGAAATTCCAGTGGTTCGTCCGAGACCTGGGCAGATCTATGACGGTAAACGGTATCGTCAGGCTAGAAGAAGGCAACAGAGTTTATGTGATAGCTGAGGGCCCCAGAGAGGTGCTGGAAAAATTCCTGGAGACAATCCGGAGTGTGGGTAATGGCTACCAACCGAAAGAAGCACACATCCGGTGGAGCCAGGCCACGGGGCAGTACAAGGGATTCGAGGTTCGGTACTGAGGCAGGGAATTTGGTTGTATCGTCCCTACCGGCCACAACCCCTCTTCATCCCGACATCGTGAAAGGAGGGGGAGAAAGAGGAAACGTTTTGGGTGGCGGCTTCGGCACCACCCAAAACACTTCTTCCTCAATACCCCGAGCAGGAGTGGGCATTGTGCCTGCCCAGACAGACCCAGGGGTTCCCCCTACTTTTTGAGAAGATGCTTTCGCTGATTCGTTGATTTCACAGGGGCTTCGGGATAGAACAAGGTGTCCTTGGTGCCGAACAGGATAAGGTTTTTTCGTAGGGAATCCTTTCGGCGTAAGGATATCCCATGTCGCGCGATACTCGGTTTGGCAGGCGTAGGGGCGACACGGGGTCACCCTTACAGGAGAAGCTATGGGGCCAGCTCAACCAATAACAAAACAGAAATGGCACCACAAGAATCCGGAACGAGTGGCATGGATGGTCATGCTTGCATCGTTCCTGATTTTTTGCGCTATGGCCGTGGCGATCCCTTGGAGCATTTACAACTATGTTTATCACTCGACGGTGGCTGAACTACCAGAGCTAAGGGTCATCCGTGGCACGGTCCTGGTTGGTCCGCTGGGAGACAAAAATCCTGTAGGCGTTACTGGCGTACGCTCAGGAGTGAGCGAGGGCAGTGCTATCAGGACCGATGAGATATCAGAGGCGATCCTGGTGTACCCTGGAGGAGTCCATGGCGAGAAAAAAGTGACAGTGCTCCTCTACAACAACGCGACCTTGGTGGTGGAAAAAGCTCGCAAGCCGCGCTTTGGTAGAAGCAAAGACTCCGATCAGTTCATACTCCGCCTGGTATCCGGCCGGATGCGCACCACTGTGGAGCATGCGCCGGCGTCTCGGCCTGTCAAGACGGTGGTGTACACACCCCAGGGACGCGCGGAGCTCGATGAGGGGAGCTATTCCATCACCGCGGATGGGGATGGAACGACAGTGCTGGTCCGCCTGGGCGTAGCGCGGGTTTTCGGCAAGGAGAAAGGTGTTCTGGCGGCGAGCAATGAGCGAGTGGAGATCAGCGCTGACGGAACCGGCCTCTCCCTGAAGCCGGCGGCGGAGAACCTGATCCGCAACGGAGATTTCTCGGAGCCGCTTCCTATCGGGTGGCAGGTCAAGAAAGTCTTCCCGCCAAAGGAAAATCCACCAGATGCCAGGATCATCACCGTCGGGCGCCGCAGAGCTCTTTTCTTCTCACGCCGGGGGAAGGACAAACAGCACACGGAAATCAGCATCATCCAGAATCTAAACGTGGACGTGCAGGATTATGAGGAAATGCGGATACGCATGGACGTAATGCTGAAGCAGCAGAGTCTGGCAGGCGGGGGGATGCTCGGCTCCGAGTATCCGGTGATGATCGAAATCAATTTCAGCGACGTGTACGGACACGACCACAGCTGGTACCACGGATTCTACTACCGCGATCCGGAGGACGACTGGCCTACCACCAACGGCGAGAAGATTCTCCCGTTTGCCTGGTACCCATATGAGTCTGAAAACCTGGTGAAGCTTCTGGAGAAGGAAAATATCCGCCCTGCTCATGTACAAAGCATCAGGATTTACGCGTCCGGCTGGAATTATCAAAGCCTGGTGTCGGAAGTGGAGCTGGTGGTACAGTGAGTCCTCGAAAGCCCCCTCTGATTTTGCCGGGATTTGGGAGCAAATCGAAAGCCCAAAGCCATCTCAGGAGCCTCCCTGAGGCATCTGAGACAGACCACGGCTCGCCCTTGGCGTTGATGGAGGCCGACGACAGTTCAGGGGGGATCCTGGGGGCCTGTAGGGCCTCCAGGAATTGCTTCGCATTCCCTTTTCTGGGTGCTGCCTGGGTGATTTTCCTCATTTTAGCGGCCTACCAGTTGGGCCTGCCGGGCCCCCATTACGACGAAGCAGTGGAGGTCGTCCCATCCATCCAGATGCTCCGCAACCTCCCCGTGACCGCCTACCGCGGGGCCGGGATACATCTGGCAGGGCACCTCTTCCCTGTGATGTCAGTGGACTACATAGGTTCTCTCAACACATACCTGGTCATTCCGTTTTTCCTGGTCGGCGGCATAGGCGTTCCATCGATGCGAATGATGCCGATAGTCGGCGGGCTAATAGCGATTTATTTCGCATACCGACTGGCTTCCGAATGGGCAGGGAGGGAAGCGGGCGTGGCAACGGCGTTCTTTCTGGCAGTACAGCCGTCTTTCGTCTTCTGGACGAGGCAGGGGATTTTTGTTACGTCCATCACCACACCGATTTTGATGGCGTTCCTCTGGTGTCTTTGGCGCTGGTGGACGCGTGGGGGAAGGCAGTACCTGTTCCTGGCAGCATTCCTGGCCGGGCTGGGGATTTACGCAAAATTCCTTTTCGTATGGCCCTTGCTTGGGACTGCGGTGCTGGCGGCTTTTGCATGGCGGTTCCGCCCCATACATTGCCCATCTTGGAGGAAAGACTTGCTTGGCGGCGTTGCGGCTTTTTTCTTTGGTCTTTGGCCTTTCATACTGTTCAACCTGCAGACCGGCGGAACGTTGAAGCACTTCACCAGGCATCTGTCCGATTCGTACTATGGTGTTCACAATGCGGCATATCTGCACAACCTGGCGGTAAGGATCGAGGAATTTCGGTCACTGCTGGCAGGAGATCATTTCTGGTACCTGGGAGGCATTCACCGAGACCCATGGATGCTCCCCGCGTTTCTGCTGGCTCCAGCGCTGGCATGGCTGGCCTTGCGGAGCCGCAAGACGGCATGGCTGGTGGGTGCTCCGCTCGCACTCATCGCCCTGGTGGTGATACAGAGTCCTTTCACGCCTTCCGCACTCTGGGTAACCCACTATGCTATCCTGACCCCACTGGTGGCGTTCAGCCTTGGGGTATCCATCGGAACATTGATGCACGCCGCCAGGAGCAGGTGGGCGACAGCGGCGTTGATCTTGTTGGTTCTGGCGCTTTGGGGCAGGGAGCTATCTGTGGATGTGGCGTACCACAGGTCGCTGGCGCAATCCGGCGGCCTTGGCGACCATTCCGATGCAATTTATCACCTGGAGTACTGGCTGGAAACCCATGGCAAAAAAGAGCCGCTGGCGCTGGACTGGGGGATAAGCGCACCGGTGTTTCTCCTGAGTCGCGGCGATATCGCCCCGAAAGAGCTTTTCGGTTACGAGAATCTGCAAGCTGGAGACGCAGCGCTGCAAGCCCGCATCGCTCCGCACATTCGGGACGAGAGGCAGGTGTATTTGCTCCATACTCCGGAAGCTACGGTCTTCAAGGGCAGGCGTGAGGTGTTGGACAGAATGGCACGGGCAGATGGGAAATCGCTGGTGCAAGCTGCTGTTTTCCCCGAGAGATCGGGTAGGCCGTTGCTGGAAGTGGTACAGGTGAAATAGCAGCAATGCAGTGGCGATAGTCGAAATGGTAGGAGCGCACTCCAGACCTACATCTCAGGTGGTAAAAGTGCTTTCGTTAACCACAATGGTTGTTTTCGTTTAAGGAGGCATACTCGTTTGATATACCACGAAAGCAGCACGCCGTTTTACACTTTCGCGTCACTGGATAGGTTCCCTGGCCTTCTCCACGCAGTCTCCACCAGACGCGGAGGGGTCAGCAAGGGATATCTGGCCTCGCTGAACCTGGGACATTCCGTTGGGGATGATCTCGAGAGCGTCGAGGAGAATCTCCGGAGGCTGGCTGCCACCCTGGGCGTCCGTCGTGAGGATTTCGTCTCACCGCATCAGGTTCACGGGCGCAGGATCGTGCGCGTCGGCCTGGGTGACCGCGGCGCGATCATCCCAAACACCGATGGCCTGATTACCGATGAGCCAAATGTGCCGCTGCTCCTCCGGTTCGCCGACTGCACGCCGGTGCTGTTGTACGATCCGGCGCACCGGGCCGTCGGGCTGGGGCACGCTGGCTGGAGAGGAACTGTCTCAATGTTAGCCAGCGCTCTCGTGGCGGCGATGGTGCGGGAATTTGGGAGCAATCCTGCCGAGTTGGTAGGTGCTGTTGGCCCGGCCATCGGGCCATGCTGCTATCAAGTTGGGCCAGAAGTGGTGGCTGCGGTGGAAGAAAACCTTGGGCCAGAGTTCCTTTCTCGAAGGACAGCGGACGGTCACGCCAATTTCGATCTGTGGGAGGCAAACCGGTGTCAGTTGCTGGACGCTGGATTGCGGAGCGTGGAAGTGGCAGGCATCTGCACATCGTGTCACAAGGACATGTTTTTCTCCCATAGAGGCGACGGTGGGCACACCGGCAGGTTTGGCGTAGTAATGATGGTGTGCGAAGCACCTGGAGGTGACGATGAAGAAGGATAACATAGGCTATTGGATCGCCGTTATTTTGCTCGTGGTCGGTGCATGGCTTGTGGAGGGAGTGTTATGGAAGAGTCAAAATGTTCCACTGGGACCGGTTCCCGTGATCACGGAAACACCCACTCCCACCGTAACCGCTACACCGATCACGTAGCTCATCACTGGCGAAGCTCTTGCATGTAGTGCAAGAAAACGACGCGCCGCATAACCCCACGCGGGAGCATCGAGGTGCGGAGGCACCAGTCATTTCCGAGACAGGGTAGGGCATCCTTCCTCCGGATCGGCTCCTGGAGGATACATCCATTTGCGGACGAGGGACCGCAGCTCCCCGGATTTTCTCATCTCCTCCAGCGCCTGGTCAACTGCTTTCGACAGTTTTGGGGCTTTCGCTGGCATGACGACGGCATAGGGCGTGGAGGACACCGGCGGGCTAAGGATGCAGATTTTTCCGTCAAACATGCGGGCAGAGACGCCGTCCACCAGCGCAGCGTCCGCTTCGCCGGAGACAAGAGCCTTTAGTGCTAAGTTGGGATCTTCTCTCAAGACGAGTTTAATCCCCGGCATGCGATTCTTGAGCTGTCGGGCCAAAGCATCCCCCTCCGATCCCCATTCCACCGCCAGGCTGTGGCCGTCCAGGTCGGAGAGGGAGTGTATGTCTGCATGATCGCGCCGCAGAACCAAATATTGTCCCGCATCGAAATATGGGACTGAGTACGTCACGTCCTTACTCTTCGTGTAGTCCATGGGCATGGCGGAGATCACTGCATCCACGCGTTTCGCCCAGAGAGCGTCGAGAAGACTGTCGAACCCGATCGCTTCGATTTTAGCCGAAACACCAAGCCGCTCCGCCAGCAAGCGCGCCAGATCCACGTCCATGCCGGAGATGGTGCCCTTGCCGTCGTCTGCCTCGAAAGGCGGAAAGCTTGGGTCGAGCCCAACCCGTAGGATGCCGCTTCGCTGCACACGGTTCCACGTGGGGTCGCTCACCGATGTCAGGCGCTGGTGCAGGAGGAACAGCCCTACCAGCGCCAGGAGTACCACTGCAAAACTGATGCTTTTCTTTTTCAAGGCACTTCCTCCCCTCGGGCATAGCTCTGTACGGCCAGGTAGATTGGCTTGGGCGTGAAATCTACGTTGACGAAAGTGAAATAGTCCTGGTAGGTGTTGGCAGGCCGTGGATAGCGGAACGCCCAGAACACGACAGCTTTGCACCATGGCCATTCCTCCAGGGCTTTTTGGTATGCCCGAATGGTGTACCTCACTCGTTGGGCGGGGCGGACTGCTTTGCTCCATCTGGGATGATCGTTCCAGCCTCCTTCCGTGATGATGATGGACTTGCCGGCATCGCCGTTGCGCACCATAATCTGCCGCAGGAGAACCACGCGGGAGAAATTTATGGCATCAGGGCTGGGGGGAGCATCCGGGGGGAAATGCCAGCCGTAAGCGTGGGCTGCCAGGATGTCGAAATAGCCTTTTGCCCCATAGTCGTACATCTTCTGGAGGTAATCCAGGTCATCCCACCCCCACCCGCCGCCCGGCGGCGCGAGGGTTGGTGCCAGCGCCCCCGCCAGTACCTTGACATTCGGGTCGGCAGCCTTGGCGGCGCTGTACGCCATCTTCAGCATTTCCACATACTCGGCGGGGTCGACCGACCGGTAACCCCATTCTGCGCCGAGGTTTGGCTCGTTCCAGATGATGACATAATGCACCCGTCCCTTGAAGTGCCTCACGAACTCGCCGACGTACCGGGCGAAGTCGGGATAGTGATCTCGATCCAGGTAGGTGAAAGTGGTATCCTTTGGTCTGGCCCACTGAGGCACAAACCCAAGCCTTGCTATCACTGTTAGCCCCTGACGGTTGGCATGATCCACCACCATGTCGGCATGTCGCCAGTCAAAATGCCCGCGGGACGGCTCGTAATACGCCCACGGAAAAAACTCCACGATCCAGGACGCTCCCATCTCCCGCACCATTTCCAGGGTCCGTTTGATTTTCCACTCCTCCACCTCATCGGTGAGGCGAGTGTGAACGCCGATTTTTGGGTTGATGCTCTGGACATGTTGCTGTGGCCCCAGTTCGACTAAGATAGGGGAGGGCATGGCGAGCAGAAGAATTAGAAACGCTGCAAGCGACAGTCGGTTCAGGTACCGAGGTGCCAGAGAGCGGAATTCGTCAATGTGAGCCAGCTTTGTCATGTTTTCCTCGATCTGAGCAATTTTCTGCCGTCATACGTAAACCCCCTCAGACACTCCGTATTCGCCATTCTATCACAATGTGAGGCTGACCGATAACCCGGCTTCCCGTCGTCGTAGACGGAAGTTTTCCGTCCGTTTTGACCCATGGCTATCTCAGGTGTACAATTAAACGGATTCCGGAGTCATAGTTCAGGAATCCATAGCCACCCGAGCACGGTTGTTGATGATTACCTCTCCGGAAGCTTTTGGTCCCTGCGCGACACTGGAGTCGCTCTAACAAAATATCCTCGACGACGCAAGTCCTGTCTATAACACTTTCGGGAGGTTGTTCTTGCAATGGAATTACTGAAAAACCGAATTGCGAGGGAAGGGGTCAACCTGGGGCAAGGGATCCTTAAAGTCGATAGTTTCATCAACCACCAGGTGGACCCTGCGTTGATGTTGGCCGTGGGTGGGGCGCTGGCGGCGCGACTTGCCCACCTTGGTGCCAACAAAATCGTCACCGCGGAGATCAGTGGCATCGCCCCGGCACTGATGACCGGCCTTGCTTTGGGCATTCCCGTGGTATATGCCCGCAAGACAAAACCTGTGACCATGCATCCTAATGCTATGAGAGCAACTGCCCCATCCCACACCAAAGGTACTGTCACGGAACTCATGATATCCCCAGAATTCCTGGGGCCTCGCGATCATGTGCTCATCGTCGACGATTTCCTTGCCAGAGGGAAAACCATCCGTGCTTTGGTTGAACTGATTCGCCAGGCAGGCGCGACTCTGGTTGGGATAGGAGCGGTAATCGAAAAGCGATTCGAAGGTGGGCGCGAAGAACTCGCCGATCTAAACGTCCCCATTGAGAGCCTTGTAGTGGTCACGAGCATGGATAACGGCCACATAATCATGGAGGATTGACAACTTATTCTGGAGGCATGTTTATGCCGCATGACACGATAGTGATTCTCGATTATGGCTCTCAGACTGCCCGGCTAATAGCGCGCCGGGTCAGGGAATTGAATGTCTACTCCGAAATTTTCCCATGGGATGCGCCGAGAGAGCGCGTGGAGGCTCTCAACCCCAAGGGCTATATTCTTTCGGGCGGTCCTGCCAGCGTGTACGAGGCCGGCGCCCCAACGCTGCCTCGGTTTGTGACCGAGTCGGGCCGGCCTGTGTTAGGAATATGCTACGGGATGCAATTGCTGGCACACGAGATGGGCGGGCGTGTCGACCCATCGAAGCAGCGAGAATATGGCCGCACAGAGCTAACGATCGTCGATCCCAGTGTACCGTTATTGCACGGCCTGCCAAAACATTTCCCTGTTTGGATGAGCCATGGAGACCGCGTGATCGACCTGCCCCCGTCTTTTTCGCCAATGGCCCGGACGGATTCTTCTGTAGCAGTGATGGGAAATGCTGAGTTTGGGATTTACGGCGTACAGTTCCACCCCGAAGTCCGACATACCGCCCACGGGAAGGATATCCTGCGCAATTTCGTCGTGGACATCTGCGGCTGCAAGCCGGATTGGAGGCCCTCCACTTTCATCGAAAAAACGGTTGAGGCTATCCGCGATCAGGTGGGGAATGGGTCGGTCATCTGCGGCTTGAGCGGAGGCGTGGATTCCGCCGTGACAGCGACCCTGGTGCACCGCGCCGTAGGAGACAGGCTAACGTGCATATTCGTGGATCATGGACTGCTGCGCAAAGGGGAAGCTGAGCAGGTAGTGAGGACTTTTCGGACACACATGGGAATGCGGTTGGTCGCCGTAGATGCTTCCGAGAAGTTTCTGGCAGACCTGGCGGGCGTCGTCGATCCAGAACTGAAACGGAAAAAAATCGGCGAGCGGTTCATACGAACATTCGAAGAGGCTGAGGCCAGGATTGCTCTGGCTCAGGGCCGACGTGCGGCCTTCCTGGCGCAGGGCACTCTGTATCCCGATGTCATAGAGTCTGCCAGCGGCGCCCAGCAGCGCACAGCACATACCATCAAGACCCACCACAACGTTGGGGGATTGCCGGCGGACCTATCTTTCGAGCTCATCGAACCGCTGCGCTACCTGTTCAAAGACGAGGTAAGAGCCGTAGGGGAAGCGCTGGGGCTTCCGGATGAGATTATCTGGCGCCACCCGTTCCCCGGCCCTGGCCTGGCGATCCGCATCCTGGGGGAAGTGACCCCGAAACGGCTGGAGACTTTACGGCAGGCAGACGCCATTTTCCTGGAAGAACTGCGGAATGCGAGCCTTTACAGAAAGGTCTCCCAGGCATTTGCGGTGCTTCTGCCAGTGCGTTCCGTTGGCGTCATGGGGGATGGCCGTACTTACGCCGACACGGTCAGCCTGCGGGCGGTGGTCACCGACGATTTTATGACGGCGGACTGGGCCAGACTGCCGTACGACTTCCTGGCGCGCGTCAGCGGTCGGATAGTCAACGAAGTTCCAGGTGTCAGTCGCGTGGTGTACGATATTAGCTCGAAACCTCCTGCCAC
>CAZDOZ010000009.1:0-5807 GCA_964507175.1 uncultured Anaerolineae bacterium | reverse complement strand
CGCCGCTGCCCCTCCCTCGCCCACCGGAGTGGGAGAGGGAGGGTTGGGGTAGGAGAGGGCCAAAGGCCATCCCATCCCACCAGTTTTGCACCAATAAATCAGAAAAGATCAGCGAGGATCAGCGTGTATCAGCGTTCTACTGCTGGAGAGGCTGAACGGTAACTCTAGCTGTACTTCTCCTGCAGGCGCTCGAGCTGTTGATCGGCCAATTCCGGATCGAACTCCTCCGGATCGAAATCCTCCCCATACCATTCCATAAATTCCTCGTGCATTGGATGGTCTAGGTCTTTCAGTGCCTCCAGAAACTGGTAGTATCCCCAAATGCCTCCGATATCCTCTGGAGGGCATGCGCGTTTCCCGCCTATGCACCGAGGGTACGCCTTTTGGGGCTCTGGTGGCAAGATTTTTTCCACAGTGATCTGGTGCACCCAACTGTCGCCGAAATCGTACTCGTAAGTGAAACGTGACTTTTCCCTGGCAATGTCTTTTAGCCGTGTTTTGGTGGCATCCTCCACGTCCAGGTCATCGAACTCGCCGTAATAGACGCCGTTGGCGTGGAATTGATACAGATGTTCGTTGTACCACCCCATAGTTAACTGAATCACCTGGTGGAGGTCGCTCAAGGTTATGTTCTCGGGGACCTGTACACGTCGCCATATCGGAGGTTTTGCTTGTCTCAACGATATCTTGAGCTGGTATACAGAGTGGAATTTAGGAACCATTTTGCCGTAACTCCTACGTGTAGATTGGAATGCCTTGTCTACATGGCACCACAAAGAACGAAAAAAACGCCGGTAGGGGCACACGGCTATGTGTCACAACTAGAATGCTTTCTGTGACTCTGCGCCGCGACTCGCGTCCTGTCGAGTTCCCCTTGGCAAAGCCAAACTTGCTTATGAGAAGTATATCCCAACCCGCCGGGAAACGCAAGGTCCTCCAAAAGCCGGACTTCGAAGCAAATCGGAGGCCCAAAGCCGGCTTGTTAAGACTTCTCAGTGGTTGTTTTAGCTCTCGTAACGCCGCAGGTATCCCACGGCGCGCTCTTCGCCAGAGTCCATTACAACTTCCATGAGCCGTCCACCGGAGGCTTTCCGGACGTCAATTACCCGAACGTAATCGGCATACTCGGCATATTTCGGCAGTATATCTGAAAGACAGTTCGGGCTTTTCTCGAAGAACTCTCGGTCGAATATCGTTCCCCTTTCGTTCGGATACAGAGCTAGAGGGTAGATCCTTGCCTCCACCAGGTCCTGGAAGAAATGAGTGCCGTAGGAGACCTCCGGAGTGCCGCTGGAACCAGCGAACGCCACCTCGATGAGCATAGAGGAGTTGTAGATGTCCGCGTAGGCCACCCTGACCCCCAGGTCTATGTTCGAGCTACCCCACCTGCCCGGGCCAACCAAGATAAAACGCTTGCCTTCCAGGAGCAGGTTCAGCCTGCCGACCACCCTGCCAATCTCGTGCTTGGTGGAGTAGTTGGGGGCTTCCCTGTACCGCTTTGGGTCTACATAGACAACATATTCGATTTTCTGCACGCTACCTTCCGGCACCAGCCTGTTCGCTGTGAAGACGATATCTTTCTCCGGGATTCCTTTTGGTATGCCGTGGGACCTCTCCATATCCCAACTGCTCAGAGGCCTGCACTGGAGCAGGTGGATTCTGAAGTCCGGATGCGGCCTATTCGGGATTATCTCAAGGGTGAATTCTAGATCCACCGGCCTGCCATAGGCCATTTCCAGCTTCTTCAGGATTGCCTTCATGGTTTCTGTGAAACGCTTCTCCTGAAGCAGCCGGTCGAATGTCAGCACCAGTGACTCAGGGGGAACGGGAGAGCCGAGGGAATGGATTGGCTCGATGTAATCACCTTTGTCCACTGACGCAAGTAGCTCTATACCCGGGTAATCTACCGAAATCACCTTCTCCACTGGCACGGTCTTGAAAGAGTTTTCTTCCAGGTCGATGACATCCACGAATTTCTGGGAATACTGGCGTATTTTGGATGCCCCGATCTCTGGGCGCAGTTGTGGATGGCTCAGAGCCACCATGCGGGGATAATCGTTTGCCACCCGGTCGACAGCCCTTGTGCCCAGCCCCCAGACGATTCGGAGAAAGCCGTCCTCGCGCCGTATCTTTGGCGACCAGCGGAACGGATTGCGGCCGAATGCCACGCCGGCGACGGCTGGGAAGTAATATTGGCCAAATTTACTCCCCTGCACTCGCTGGATCAGCACTGCCATCCGTTCATCGTAGTCCACCATGCCCACTTGCTGGCGGTAGAGCAGAGCATTCGCGTTAAGGGCGCTGGCGTACACTTTTCTGATCGCGTTTACCAGGTACCTCAGGTTTTCCTCCGGCGTGCCCTGGTTGGGGCAGAAGAAGCTATCGTACTTGCCGGCGAAAGAGATGCCGAAATTGTCCTCCAGCAGGCTCGATGACCGGACGATGACTGGGGACGATCCGAGCTTGCTCAGGATCTCACTAAGCCCATCCATCACACTCTGAGGAAACTCCCCTTTCAGGAATGCCTCGTATATCTTCGGGTATTCCTCGACCATTTCCTCATAGGGGCGATATTTCTGGTTGAAGAACTGAAACAATTCGTTGTGGTCAAGGAATTCGTAGAACACATCGGACCCAAGGAAGTAGGAATCCGGGATGGTGATGTGGCTGCTCACGTCCAGCGAACTCTCGTCTTTCTTTTCCAGCAGCACCTTGTACGCCAGCATCATCCCTGCCGCTTTCCCGCCTATCTTTCCTCGGCCCACGCGCCGCCCGTGGATTAGCTTCAGGTCGTTGATGTTGAAGTGCCGCCGCGCTACGCCCACGAAGCTCAGCTGATCGCTGATCATCCCTTTAGTCAACACCACGATAATCTGCTGTAAATGGTGACGCACTTTCGCCTTTTTCCCGGGCGGCAGTTTCTCGAACTCCTCCGCCTGGGCGAAAAGCAAATCCCAAGGAGCAAGTTCGGGGTTGAAAGCGAGCACGACCTCTTCCCCGGGTTTCCTGCTCTGTATCGCCTCGCGGACTATATCTTCAAACAGGTGAAAAGGGAGATTCAATGCAAAATAGAAATCGGTCAGGTGATCTCGGACTATCCCAAGGCGCTCCGCCCATTCCGCAGGCGTTTCCTCGAACATGGGGTTCGAGATGCCTTCCTGCCTCTGGGTGCGTACGGCTTTGTCCTTCACCTCTCTCTCGAACTGTTCTTCGGTGATCACACCTCTGGAGAACAGTTCCTCCCGCATTCGTTCCCGTATCTTTTTCGCAAGTATTGGGTACTCCGAAAGCCTCAGGTAAACGCTGAGGACTTTCGGAGTGTTACTCAGGTCGAATTTCATTTTACCTTGCCTCCTCTATCTGTCTCGGTCTGGAAAATCCTGACCGGAACGGATACCTGGAGCTTCCGCACTTCTGATTCTGTTTCCTGTTTCTCCACGTGCAAGATCGCGACGGTCATATCGTCATCGGGCCGGCCCCGATCCAGCAATATCGCTTTCTCCAGGATGAAATCTGCGACATCTTGGGAGGAGCCGGAACGAGAGACTGACTCCTTGAGCACTTCCTCCAGGTCGAGTTTTTCCCCATAGTGCCGGCCTGCGTGGAGAATCCCATCGGTAAATCCCAGGACGTATAGCCCTGCTTCCAGAGATATCTCTCGAACCACAGGACGCACCAGGGGGGTTATGCCGATCACTTCGCTCGGCTCTTCCATTGTCATGACATCGCCTTCTGGGCTGAATACCAGGAAAGGGCAATGGCTGTTCCTGGACAGCACGATGGTCTTGCTCATCAGGTCCACGCTCATGATTGCCAGCGTCGCCGAGACTTTCCCCTGGCGGTACATCTGGAGGTAGTCATGGGCAGCCCTGGCAGCGGCACCGTCCCTGACACCTTCAGCCAGAAGCGAGGTAACTTTGTGCACTACCAGGTTGCTGATAAGTTTGGCAGGTCGCCCGCTCCGCTGCCCATCGGCAATGACCGCAGAGATGCCTCCACGCGGGCGTTCCACAACCTCCGCCGTGTCTCCGCTTTCTGAGACGGCGTACTTTCCCACTTTGGATATGGCTATTTCTACGTTCAGAAACTGCAACTTACTACTCCGGGTAGGAATGCATCTAAGCGTGGAGCAGACCGCGGGCCTGCTCCACGTCCCCGCATATGGTGCGCAGGCAGCTATCCAGGCATATGTTTCGAATGACGAAAAGGCTTCCAATGACCGCCATGGCTTGGTGTGGTGCTGCTACTACTCCAAGAACGAGAGACAAAGCGCATAAACTGCGCGGCGCCAGCCAGTTTTGGCCTGTCATGTCTGTTTCCCGATTCTCTTGTTTGCCCATTCGACAGCATCATCTCGTGTTTTCACCTCGCCTACAGCCTGCGCTTCCACCAGATCCTGCAGAATACAGCCTATCTCCCGGCCGGGCGGTAGACCCCATATCTCGATCAGGTCGCGGCCGGACAGGAGAGGCTTTGGCAGAGCGCCTTTCAGCCCCTCGAGATAAAAATCGAGTATCCGGCGTGCCAGAGCCAGCCGCGACACCCATCGATCGAGGATTAGATTCTCGCAGTACGTACCTCTGTGATCCGCCAGACTCAGCAACACGAGGTCAGGCAGGCTGTCCTCCGCGTCGCGTATCAATCGGAAAATCGCCCTATTGGTGATTTTCGGTGACCTGTGAAGCGAGGAGATGCGCATGTGGAGCTTTACCAGGTTGCCCACCCACCTGACTTCTTTCTGGGCGAATGCCAGCTTCCTCAGGCGACTCGCAACTATCTCCGCGCCCAACAGGTCATGCTGGAAGAAATGAATTCTGCCGTCTTCCCCCACGCTTATGGTCTTTGGCTTGCCCCAGTCGTGGGCCAGCGCTGCGAGCTTGAGCAAAGCTTTTCTGCTCCGCCCCGCGACAGGCATCTGGGCCAGCCGGGAGGAGAACTCCTCCCTGTACTCCAGCAAGAACCGAGCCATCTCCCGATCTGCTTCTGTCCCGTTAGGGCAATTGCCATGAATGCAGGCGATGATCTTCTCCGTCCAATCCACCACCGCCAGAGTATGTTCGAATACATTTTTCATGTGTGGTGGGGATTGTTGGATGCCTTTCAGATCCAGCACCTCGGGAAACGTGTAGGGCAGAAGGCCCAGGGCGTCCATCCTGAGAATGCTCTGGGAGAAATCCTGCGATTCGGCCATTTTGACCAGTTCATCCCGAACCCGTTCTGTCGAGACAAGAGGAAGTAGCGGGACGGCCTCCTTTGCCAACTCCCATGTCCTCTTTTCCGCCGAGAACTGCAGGCTGGCCATGAATCGTACCAGGCGGAGGGTGCGCGCAGGGTCTGATCTGAATGACTCTGGACTCGCTACCCTCAGCACTTTCGATTGAATATCACTCCCGCCGCCTAGCAGATCCACGGTCTCTATGTAGGGCCATCTGGTAATGTCCATGGCGATGGCATTGACGGTGAAATCCCGCGCCCGCAGGTCTTCGTCCAGCGAGCCACGCCACCTGGCGACATCTACCCATAGGTAGCCGTCGCTTGTACGAATGACCACCCTGCCCACATCCCTGGATTCGTCCAGGGGATAGAAAGCGGCGGATAGCCTGTTCGCCAGCTCGCGCGCCAGTGGCACCGCAGGCGGTGGTACGAGGATGTCCAGGTCGTGGCTTTCACGACCTATCAGGGCATCCCGCACGAATCCGCCCACCAGATACGTAGGCTCGTCATGCCTGAGTTCGTGAATTGTAGCGATCACCCGACGGATGATCGGGTCTGAAAAAGCGCTGTCCATCCAACATTCCCTCGTGACG
>CAZDOZ010000008.1:12192-24271 GCA_964507175.1 uncultured Anaerolineae bacterium | reverse complement strand
GCTGCGCCACATTACACGCGGCCGCTAGCGCGCCACCTCGAACGCCCCAATGCAGACGTAATAGCTCGGGAACGGATACGATTCAGGCAGTACTGGATAGAGTGTCATATTGTAGTGAACCCCGGGCTTAATTGCGCTGAAATCGCCTCCTTTGATCCCTGTGGCTATATAGAAAGGGCCGGATCTGGATTCACCTTTGTAGTCCAGCATCCCGGGCAATCTCTCACGCGCCCATGCTTCCACAGTGATTGGTTCTGATGGACACTCAGTCCTGCCGTAAGTTCCTATCTCGACGCCAGGGATGCTGTGGCAGGCGTCGCCTGGCTTGTAATCCGCAGGATCCATCTGTTGATACTCCTTCAGCTCTCTCTGGAGGTAATCGAGAGCATTTCGATACACCTTTTTCTGGGAAGCGCTGGCGTTTCCCAACCAAGAGTTATATCTGCTGATCTCCATCTCCAGGGCTTTCGTCGTGGCATCCATGCAGACCCGGTTCCAGGACATCTCTCCTCCATGGCTGCTATTTTGCGTGGAAGTCGGCTGGCTCGTCTCGGCAAGTCGAGATGGTGTCGGCACATTTGTCTCCGTAGGTTGGGGTTGTGGTGTGGATGCAACAGGATGGTGGCTGCACCCGGCTAATATTATTGCCGCTATTGCCGCGCTGAGCAATAGCAGAACCGATGTTGCCTTTTTCATTGGGTTACCTCCTCGTGTCTCAAACGATTCCGTCTTTTGCCAACAAAGTCAATTATACACGATTTCGTCCGGATTGTCTTTAGGTGGTCGACGCAGGGATTTGCTTCGAACCCCCACTAGTTGTGCTTGCCTCCTGGCAGTCCCTTTGGTTTAATCTGAACGAAAGTGTCAATTTGGTTATCTTGTACAATTCAGACGTTGACCACGGGAGGATAGATGCTGAAGACTATCTCTTCTTCTGACCTTCGGGCTCAGATCAAGCGGGTGCTCAACGAGGTGGCGTATGGCCGGGCTCAGTATATCGTGGAGAAGTTCGGCGAGCCCACTGCCGCTATCGTCAGTATGGATGACTTCCGTCTCCTCCAGTCGATCCGCCAGCAGCAAGCGGTATCCAAGTTCCGGGAGGTCATTGATGACATCCGGGCTCGGAACCGTGGGCTGGACGCCGATGAGCTGGATGCATTGATCGAGGAAGCGCGGGCCGAATCCTATCAGCTGCGGAGTCGCCAGGCCGATGCCCGTTAGAGCTGTCCTGGACATTAACATCCTGATCAGCGGCCTGGTGTCTGAAAGCGGGGCTCCACGCCGAATCCTGGACGCCTGGCTGGAGGAGCGCTTTACCCTGGTGTTCTCTTTGTATCTGGTAGAGGAGCTGATCTGATCCATGTCCTCTCCTACCCTCGCATTGCCAAACGCATCTCCCTGGACGAAAAAGAGCTGGCGGTAATCGTAGCGGTGCTGCTGTCCAGGGCGGAGGTGACTCCGGGACGGCTTCACCTGCCGGGGGTAACCCGTGCCCGAAGGACGACTGGCTCCAGGATGCACAAGGCAGACGGATGAGGCGGCAAGATTTTGTAACCAGGTTTTAACCTTCTATTTACCTCTTTTTTCACCCATTTGGCCCATAATTAGAGTGTAAGTTGAGGGTTGGAAGGAAGACAGAGACGAAATGCCTTAACAAGACTCTGAAAGGAGGTGAGTGTCATGAAAACCGCTAAGAATCTCAACTGGGTGATTGCTGTTGCAGGTGTGTGGGAGTTGATCGCTCCTTTCATCCTGAGCTACACAAAAGCCACAACGCCTATGTGGGATGCCATAATCTTGGGCATCGTGCTCATCGTGCTCGGCGCATGGGCGGCTCTTTCCAATGCCGAGGGCACCATCAAGATTCTGAGTTGGATCAACGCGGTGCTAGGATTGTGGCTGATCGTAGCGCCATTCATTCTCTCTTACACCAGCACGGCAACTGCAATGTGGAACGACATTGTCGTAGGCGTAATCGTGATTATATTGGGCGTCTGGGCAGCGCTGACGGCGTAGAGTTGGGTTCGTAGCCTGACAAAGAAGCCAGGTCCAGAATTACAAAGGCCTCCGGATACACCGGAGGCCTTCTTTTTTTCAGGCATGTCTTGCCCGGATGAGGCGCCGTCCTCCTTACGTCTGGTGCTCCGACGGTGGCTCGAGCCAGTACCCCTCGCCTCGGACAGTGTGCAGGTACTTCGGATTGGATGGATCCTCCTCGATCTTGCTCCTAATGCGGTGAATGTATACTTTCAGGTACTCACTTCCTTCGTCCGCGTTTAGCCCCCATGTCTTAGCGATCAGCACCCCCGGGCTGACGATCTTGCCCGCGCGGTGCGCAAGCACCTCCAGTATTTTGTACTCTGTGCTCGTGAGCCTGACTTCTTTTCCCTTCACCGTGACGATATGTCGGTTGAAATCCACTCTCAGATCGCCTGTCTGGAAAGGCTCCTTGAGCGGACTGGCAGTTCCTTCTGCGCGCCTTAGCACGCTCCTGATCCGCGCCATTAACTCGAGGTGTCCAAAAGGCTTGACGATGTAGTCATCTGCCCCGAGCTCGAGCCCACGGACTTTATCCAGCTCGTCGTCACGAACCGTGAGTACTATCACGGGCACATCGCTAAAGAGCCTTATCTGCTTCAGCACGTCAAATCCAGACATGTGAGGCATGACGAGATCGAGAAGAACCAGGTTGGGAGATTCTGAATCTACCATCAGAAGCCCCTGCTCCGGGTCGTTGGCCTCGAGGACCTGCCAGTCCGGCTCCTGCAATGTTATCGTCAGGCGAACCGCACGGGACACGTCCGGTTCGTCGTCAATTACGAGGATTTTTCTCGCAGCATCGCCCATCATCCTCCCTCCATCGGCAAGGTGAAGCAGAATTTACTGCCTCCGAGCTCGGAATCCTCCACCCAAATTTTACCACCGTGCAATTTCACCATCTCCCTGCATATGAACAGCCCAAGCCCCACTCCGATGAAAGCCTGCTCATTCGAAGACGTGTAGAACTTGTCGAACACACGTTCCCTTTCCTCCGGGGGCACGCCAGGGCCAGCATCGCTCACACAGGTTACAATTTCATTGCCAGATACAGAAAAATCCACCTTGATTGTTCCTGCCTGAGGCGAGAATTTGACCGCATTGTTCAGCAGGTTCGACAAGATCTGTTCTACCCCGCGCCTATCCGCCATGACAGTGGGGAGAGCCCCTTGTTTTTCGACCTGGATTTTGATTTTCTGATGGTTGAGCATGGGCTTCAGAGAATCCAAGACCTTTCTTGTCGTTGCTTCCAAATCCACAGAGCTTCTGTACAGTTTCACAGCTCCTGCTTCCAGGCGTGCGCTATCCAGCATTTCCGATGTCAGCACCTCCAGACGGACGAGGTTCTGCTCGATGGTGTCTAGAACCTCTTTCCTGGTGCCATCGGGGAGCTCGGGTAGCCTGTGCAGGTTGGGCACTAAAGTTTTGAGGACAGTCAATGGCGTCTTGAGTTCGTGTCCGACTGCAGAGAAAAACACAGAACGGAGATCCTTGAACTGCTCCAATTGTTTTATCTGTTCCAATTCTTGCGAGTAAAGTCTTGAATTGTGAATAGCAAGCCCTGCTTCCAAGGCGAGCGATCGGAGGAATGTCTCCTCATCGGAGCTTATCGGCGTATTTGCAGCACGCCCGATTACGATCCAGCCAAGCAACTCACCGGTGTGGTAACTCATCCTGACGCATACCAGCTGCTTTGTCTTTTTGTCTTTGACGAAATTGGGGAAGCTACCTTTGTTCGCACTGAGCACCACCAGCTCGGCTTGTCCGCTTCCGGCATTGCATCCGTCAACAGTCTCACCTATGTAGTGCAACTTTGTGCTCGATGCTGCCACTTTCCATCGCCCGGCGTCAGGCTCAGAGAGTATTATGAGGCTGCACAGTGCTTTCAGCGTAGACGAGGCGCTCTCGACCAGGACAGAGAGTATGCCTTCCAGGTTCATGCTGCTTTCGCCCAGCCTCATGAAGAGCTTGTTGAGAGTGAGTGCTCTTTGAGCAGATATGTCGGCCTGATGGCGCAATGCGTCTTCCCTTCGCATTAGCTCGCTGAACATGATCGCAATAATTCCGACGATCAGCAAAGCCGTGAATCTTACAACTATGATCGGGCCGGACACCCCACCGTATATCGCCGATTGGTTGAGCGTGGTGGAAATCAGCTGAAGCGCGTCCGAGATTATCACCAGGGCCAGCGAGACGCTCCAACGGTAGAACAGTGCTGCTTCTACGATAACAAGAAGAAACAAGAAGAAGAAAAAGCTGTAGTGCCCCCCGGTTACCGCCACTGCCAGCGTTGCCTGGACCAAATCAGCAGCAAATATTACCTGCCTGTCCCGGCGAGGCAGCAGATAATCTTTTCGCATCACGTAAGCGGAAATTGGAATGTTGTACGTGATGACGGAGAGCAAAGCGACCAGCGGGGGCACCATCACCGCTCCGTATATCCCGGTAACCACATACACGATCGCCGATGTGAGGATCACCCCCCAACGCACCAGGAGCATGTAGAAATCGATCCTCTGGATCGGGGTGCATGAATCTAGATCGCGTTCTTTGAGAAGAGTTTCCTTTTCGCTGCCCTTGCAGAGCATGCGGTTCCTCCCGATTGCGTGCGCTTTTTTGCTCAGTTCAGATCGAGACAATTTTGTTACTACTCAGCCTCCCCAGCAATAGAACGCTGATGACGCTGATACACGTTGATCTTTTCTGGTTTATTCGCTTTATCTGCGGGTATCTGCGTGAAATCTCCGGTATCTGCGTTCGATTTGTTCAAGGCTGAACAGTTACACAATTTCGACAATAGCCATACTGCTGAAAGCGTCCTTTTGGCCCTCTCTACCTCTCGACCTTCTCCTCCCCCGATATCGGGGGTGAGGGGAGAGGGGGGTCGGGTGGCGGGCGTTGTTGCGGGAAGGGGAACGGTCCCTGATCCAGCCGATCGGGGAGAATCAGGTGCCAGGCGCAGCTCTGCGCAATTCCCTCTTTCTATCTATCTCCACGTAGCGGGTATGCGACGAACGGGGTACCTGTCAAGCATGGGGTGGAAGCGTACGCCCGGGGGACAGTTCCGCTTGCTCTCGGATCTTGGCAATAACCCGGCTGATTTGCTTGGTCAGCGGTTCCCATTCGACGCCCACGATCTCGAAGTACGGCTGGTTAATGGGCAGTAGGAACTTGTGGCCCCGCGCGCAGGCTACCGCCTCAGCGATAGCGGGCGTGATCTCGCCCATCATCGAGTTGGGCACGATTGCGCCAATTGGGGCCAGAATGAAATCTGCTTTGTTGATCGAGACTTTGATGGCGTTCTCACCGCTGGCACCGCGGTTGGCTTTGGCTTTCATCATCTTTTCAGTGGCTACGGCATTGGTGCCCAAAGCTAAGATTTCTACTTCCGGGGGTAATTCTTGCCTGAGCTGGGTCACGATCTGAGCGCCGATCCCACCTCCCATGCCGTCTATCACTGCGATAACCATGTTCACCCTCCGGGCGGGATTTTATCACGGGTGGATGGCCGGCGTCAAGCAAATAGGCACCTGGGAGTTCGAAGAAATTCGGAAGCCCCAAGCTGTTCCAGGAACCCGCTCGAAACCGTGTTTGCGGTTTCCACCGTGGAAATGTAAAATAAGCAGTTGGAAATCATGAAGGAGGATTTCAATCGAGCGGCAACGATGAAAATAGCGTTCATAGGCACCAGGGGAGTACCAGCCAGCTATAGCGGTTTCGAGACCTGCGTGGAAGAGCTCGGGAGCAGGCTGGCGCGGCGCGGACACGAGGTTACGGTATACTGTCGGCCGCACCATGTCCACTACCCCTTGCCTGCCTATCGCGGGATGCGGCTGGTGAAGCTTCCGACCTTGCAGAACAAATACCTGGATACCATAGTCCATGCAGCCATCTCCTCCCTGCACGCGCTCACCCAGGGGTACGACATCGCTTTCTATTGTATCGCCGGAAACAGCCCCGTTGCCTGGATTCCCCGGATTGCCGGACAGCGAACAGCCATCAACGTGGATGGGCTGGACTGGAAACGGGAGAAATGGCCCAGGCTGGCGAAGAAGTACCTCCAGTGGACAGAACGGATCGCCGGAAAGACCGCCAATGTGGTGGTGACCGACTCGAGAGCGGTACAGCGGTTCTACCGGGAGCATTATGGCACGGAGACAACCTACATCGCATACGGTGCCAGTGTCCAGAAGCGCCCGCCAGGGGCTGCCCTACGAAAGTTCGGGCTGGAACCGCGCCGGTACATTCTTTTCGTCGGGAGGCTTGTGCCGGAGAACGCCCCGCACCACCTGATCGATGCGTTCGATGGTCTGGATACGGACATGAGGGCCGTCATCGTCGGGGACGCGCCCTACGCCGAGGAATACATCGCCAGCATCCGCTCCGCCGACGATCCCCGCATCGTATTCACCGGATACAAGTTCGGCGAGGAGTACCAGGAATTGAGCAGCCACGCGTACGTTTTCGTCGAAACCTCCGGCGTGGGGGGGACGCATCCGGCCCTGGTGGAGCAGATGGCTTTCGGTAACTGCGTCGTGGTGAACGACACCGAGGAAAACCTGGAGACCATCGGGGACGCCGGCCTAAGCTACCATGGCGCCGATGGCGGGGAATCCCTGCGCCCGGTGCTGGCGGACCTACTGTCACACCCGGAGAAAGTAGAAGCATACAGGGCGAAAGCCGCCGAGAGAGCCGCCCAAGTGTACGATTGGGAACGGGTGACGGACGCTTACGTAGCCCTGTTCCTCGAGATGCTCGGAGGTAAAGGCTGATGTCCAGGAAAGAAGACACCAACCTGGTCCTTTATCTGGTTGTCTCGGATCTGCTCCTGACCCTGTTATCCATGTACCTGGCGGTGCACCTGCGGGCGGAACTCCCGTGGGGCACGAATTTACCCCCACACCTGGTTTCGGTACCTGCAGGGATGTATCTGATGGTTGCCGTCACCTGGGGAATCGTGTTCCAATTCTTCTCCGTCTACGCTCCCGCACGCAGAACGCGCGCCGTGGACGAGGCACAGCAGATCGTCGTGGCTGTCCTGACATCGGTAGTGCTCCTGGCAGGCATCCTCTACCTGTCCTACCGGGAAGTGTCCAGACTTCTCTTCCTCTATTTCGCCGCGATAGACCTGGTGCTTCTCGTGTCCCATCGCCTTCTCCTGCGGTTATTCTTGAACTACGCCGGGGGTTCCACCAGCACCACGAGCAGGGTGCTGATCGTCGGCATGGGAAAAGTGGGGCAGGAGCTGGCGCGTCGGATCCATGAGAGGAGCTGGTCAGGGCTGGAACTGATCGGTTGTCTGGACGACGCCCCGGAGAAACAAGGGAATTTCTTCCAAGGAGTGCAGGTTCTGGGAAAGATAAACGACGTGGAGAGGGTAGTACAGGAAAACGAGATAGACGAAGTGATCATAACGCTGCCTGCGGCGGCCCACAGCAAGATCGAAAGGCTGGTGCTCAAGCTCCTGGGCGCGCCGGTGAGCGTCAGAATGGTGCCGGACATGTTGGACCTGGCTTTCTCCAGGGCAACTCTGGAGGATTTCGGAGGGATTCCCCTCATTGGGCTGCGGGACCCCGCCATCACCGGGTTCCAGCGGCTGGTGAAGCGCTCTTTCGACCTGGCGCTGAGTGTCACACTGTTGCTGCTCGTCTGGCCGCTGATGTTGCTCATTGCCATTGTCATCAAAGTGACATCGCCGGGAGGGCCTGTCATTTTCAAGCAGGAGCGCGTCGGGGAGAACGGCAAATTCTTCATGATGTACAAATTCAGAACCATGGTGCCGGATGCCGAACGGGTAGCTCTGGAAAAGTTCCAGCGAGAAGGAATGGGAAGCTTTGAGTGGCACAAGCGCCCGGACGACCCTCGCGTGACCCCCCTGGGCCGGGTTCTGCGCCACACCAGCCTGGACGAACTGCCACAGCTTTTCAACGTCATCAAAGGGGAAATGAGCCTGGTGGGCCCCAGGCCGGAGCTCCCGTACATCGTCGCCCATTACGAGCCATGGCAGTACAAGCGATTTTCGGTGCCCCCAGGCATAACGGGCTGGTGGCAGGTGAACGGCCGCAGCGAGCGGGCGATGCACCTGCACACCGAGGACGACCTGTACTACATCCAGAACTACTCTCCCTGGCTCGACCTGGTGATCCTCTGGCGCACCATCGGGGCGGTGATCAAGGGACGCGGGGCCTACTAAAACCCCACCCCCCGCTCTATTTGCAACCATTCAGGGCCCGGTTCACCGCGCCCCTGGATGCTCTCAGGTCTTTGGAGTACCGATCTGCCAGCGCCCGCGCCCGTGTGCAATCGCCGTAATTCGTTGCTACGGTGATTCCTTTGATAGCTGCCATGGCCCGTTTCTTGCTCGTCTGCCCCGAAGAAGCCGCTTGCTCGAAAGCTCCAATCGCCTTCTCGTATTGACCGGACTCGCCGTATGCCTTCCCCAGGAAATAATACCCCCAGAAATTGTCGGGGTACTTCTGGGTCAACCATCGGCACTCTCGGATCGCCTGAGGATATTTTCCCGATTCCTCGAGGGCGGCACAGTAATGGGAGTGAGCGTTCACGTCGTCGGGCCGCAATCGAATGGCCTGCTCCAGCACCTCCACAGCTATGCTCGGATCGCCGCAAGCACGCTCGGTCACAGCCCAGTCCATAAGCACATGGAACTTCATTGAAGGATCTCCTGCCTCTGACGAGGCTTTCCGATACCACTCCCTCGCCTTGGCTATTTCGCCGGCATCGGCATCCCACTCTGCGTGCAGCATGTCAATGGCGTACCGCGATCTGGAAGCAAACCCCGCGACTTTATTCGACCACAACCCGTCGCCTTTGGGGACTTCCTTCGAGGCCAGAAGCAACTGTCCGGATGCCATGTACGGCTGATCGAGCGCCATGTACAGCTCGGCCAACGTCAGGCGCTCGTCCACGCGAGCCCTGGGGTCCCTCAGCATCCGGGCCGTCACCTGGAGGAGTCGAAGCGTGTCGTCCCATATCATCCCCGTGGGCGCTCTCAGCCTCAACACGGTCACGTCCTTGAACTCCTTCATTTCCACCGTTTGCTTTGCTTCCCCGGTATGATGGAGGGCCCATTGATGCCAGATCACCCCAAACACTTCTCCCCTGGCCCCTGGGGGTGGTAACCTGAAGGCCATGCCGGGTTCCACCTTGATGACGAGTCCGTCGTTGTGCAAATAGTACCCTAGCGACCACGCAACGCGCCGGGCGTCTCCACCCCCGTCGTAAATGGTCCCGTCTCCGACGACCACATCTCCCGGATGCCAGTGTGCCGAAATGTACGCCGCCGCCCCACGCCAATCCTCCTTTTCCCAGGCGTAATAACGTCGGTCACCCGGGTAAAAGAAAGCCACAATCAGCACCATCGCCAGCACAGTCACCGGCCGCGCAAAACGAGATGCGTCGTCTATGGACAGCCGGTGGGAGAGCAGGTCATACCACCAGTCCATCCCGGCCGCAATCAGCAAGTCCAGGGGGCCGATCAGCGGGAGAAAGTACCGGGCCGCGAAGAAATGCCCGGAGGCCGTGAAGAACATGAAAAATACGGGGACCGTCAGGGAGAACAGAAAAAGCAGCAAAGCTTTCCACTTGCGCCTTTCTGTGAGGTACACTACGCCCGACACGGAGACAAGGAGCAAGCCGTAAAGCACGTAAGTTTCCTGCCATCCAAACGCGTCCAGGGTTTTGTGAAGTACGTTCGCCAAGGCGACAGTCGAGGGAATCGCTATGCCGCTTACAAGCCTCTTCTTTTGTATCAGCATCTCGGGGTACCAGGGAAGGTACAGGAGAAACGCCGCCAACAAAGAGAGGGCAAACGGAGCAAGCGTCTCCTTGATCCCGTTCGGAACTCCTCGGCGCCGCACGGCAACAACTATCGCCACTACCGATGACACCTGGGCTATCGTCCACACGAACGCGAAATTATGAGTGTAGAGGTTCCCCGCTGTCATCAGCGCATAGGCAGCCCAATGGACAGGCTTTCCCTCCTCCATCCCAAGGTACAGAAAGTACATGGACGCCATAGAAAAGAAGAACAGCAGGGCATATTGACGCGCCTCCTGGGAGTACTGCACATGCATCGGCCAGACGGCGAGGGCCATGCCGGCTATCAGTCCCCCGCGCCACCCCAGCAATCTCCTGCCAAAGGCTAACGTCACTGCCACTCCCAGGATCCCGGCAAGTGCCGAAGGGAAGCGCGCAGCGAAGTCCGATCCGCCTATAAGCTTTCTCTGACATATAGCTACCAGATATACCACAGGGGGATGCACATCATATTTCATCAGGGTTTGGAGCATCACTTTTGGGGTTCTCCACGAGTATCGCTCGGTAGTGATCTCGTCGAGCCACAGACTGTTTTTGTCCAGGTGGTACAGACGCAGGCACGTGGCGAGCAGGAGCACCACAACCGCCAGGAGAAGGTAGCCTCTGTTTTCACGCTGGAAGTCACCAGCAGTTGAGCCCAAAATCGATCGCGTGGGGGGCGTTTTCTCCATGTTCCATACCTCAACCGGGTTTGCCGTCTGTGGACATACAGGCGCCAAAAGGGCTAGGGAGCGAGCGCCGTTTCAAAACCCTAGCCCCCGCTCTTTGAGGCTCACCCAGCGCCCACGCCCGATCACCAGGTGATCCAGGACCTTCACCCCCAGCAGATCTCCGGCCTCCACCATCTTCCGGGTTATGGCGACATCCTGGGCCGACGGTGTGGGATCGCCGCTGGGGTGATTATGGACAGCGATGAGAGCGCTGGCGTTGCTCCTGACCGCCTCGCGGAACATGTCGCCCATGCGGACGCTGGCTGTGTTCAGCCCTCCCACCGATACCATCACGATCTCCAGGACCCGGTGTCGCGTGTCCAGCAGGATCGCCCGCAGGTGCTCCTGCTCCAGGAAAGCCATCTCACCAACGACCAGGTTAGCCGCGTCCTGGGGCGAGGTAATCTGGGGACGCACATCTTCCCCTTCCAGCATGAGCCGCCTGCTGAGCTCCATGGAGGCCTTTATCTGGGCAACTTTTGCCTCGCCAAGCCCTTTCTCCCGCAAAAGCTGATTCACGCCGGAGCGCGCCAGTCCTCCCAGCCCACCGTAGGATGCCAGCAACCGCTCCGCCAGCCTGACCGCGTTCTCCCCGCCCACTCCTGTGCGCAGCACGATGGCCAGGAGCTCCGCCGTGTTCAGCGCTTGCGGACCCACCAGCAACAGCCGCTCCCTGGGACGGTCGGAGGCAGGTAGCTCCTTTATCGTGGGCCGGTATTCGTCTTCTTCTTCCCTCACCGTCGGGCTCCTCCTTTCAACACGAGGTCGGCTATGGCCGGGAGCGCTTTCGCCACGTCCTCCCGGATCACCAGGTCGGCTTTGCCGTCCACCGTGGTCCACTGAAGGTTAACCAGGATGAGCTTGCTACCACGCTTCTTGGCCAGCATCGGCAGGTCCGCGGCGGGCATCACCATGAGAGATGAACCTGCCACCAGCATCAGATCG
The DNA here is from genome assembly GCA_964507175.1 of uncultured Anaerolineae bacterium. GTDB lineage: Bacteria > Chloroflexota > Anaerolineae > S016-19 > S016-19 > S016-19. Next base: position 12,743 of record CAZDOZ010000008.1, on the reverse strand, counting down.
CATAGGAGCGCCTCCTGCTGCGCCGCTTTCAGCTCCTCGTATGGGAGCAATTCCCCAAAGAGAACCACGTCCGGCTTCAGGAGACCACCGCATTTCGGACACCGGGGAATCTCGCCCCGCTTGACTTCCTCCCAGAACCTCTCGTCTATAGGATGCTTCTCGCCACAGTCCAGGCAGGTGGCCGTCTCCACATGCCCGTGGACAGGGATGACCCTCCTCGCTCCGGCCCTCTGGTGCAGGGAATCGATATTCTGGGTGATGATGGCGTGGAGATATCCCGCCTCTTCCATGCGGGCCAGCGCTTTGTGAGCCGGGTTCGGGCGTGCATTCCGCACGGTGTCGATGAGAGATCTGGCCCAGTCGTAGAACCTCTCCGGGTGTTCCCGGAAACCCCACAAGGACGCCACTTCGAAAGGGTCATAGTGGGCCCAAAGGCCGTAGCTGGGGCTGCGGAAATCCGGTATCCCGGAAGGCGTGCTGATGCCGGCCCCTGTCAGGGCGATGGCGTGCTTCGACTCCAGGATCATTCTGGCTGCTTCTCGGATGGCTTT
>CAZDOZ010000008.1:0-12092 GCA_964507175.1 uncultured Anaerolineae bacterium | reverse complement strand
TCCCGCCACAGCGCCGCCAGATTTCGGTACATTACCCAGTTGTAGTACGCCATCAGCAGGCTCAGCCGCAGACCGTGAAAGCCGTCCTTCCACCCTTCCAGCGTGAAATAGCGCCTCCGGAACTCCCGCAGCGGTTGCAGGACGAAATTGTGCAGCTTCGGGCGTATCCCCTGCTTGAACATGATCCTCGCCTCGTAGGCCATGTAGAGCCGCTGCTTGGCGTGAAACTGAGCCCACGTATCGTAGTTGTAATGCTCCAGGGGCGTCCGCAGGTGTCCAGCCGGGCCGTCCAACAACACGATCTCGTGCACCTCGCGGGAGGGATCGTACGTTGCCCTGCCCCTACGCAGCAGGCGGAGCTGGTAGTCGGGGTACCATCCGGCGTGCATGATTACCTTCCCCACGATGTGGTTGTGCCGAGGCACCCACCAGCCCGCTTTCTCCTGATCCTCGGACGCTTTCCGGATTTCCTGAGCTAGTGCCTCCGGTATTCGCTCATCGGCGTCCAGGAAGAAAAGCCACGGCGTTGCCACGGCCTCCATCGCGGCGTTCCGCTGGGCGGCGTAATTGTCAAACCGGCGTTGCAACACCCGCGCTCCTTCACGCCTCGCTAGGACGGTGGTTTCGTCGTCGCTGAAAGAATCGAACACCAGCACGTCGTCGGCCCAGCGGGCGGTAGCGATGCAATCGACGATATTTCGGGCCTCGTCGTGGGTCAGGATGACGACGGTGACCTCGTCCGGCATCAGGCGCCTGCTTCCGCCAGTCTCATCACGTGCTCGTACGCTCGCAAGCGTGCCTCCAGTTCATCCCGAGGCATCTCTCCTTTGCTGGTTTTCGCTTTGGCACGCTGACTCTGATATCCCATCCCCAGGAGCATGATGCCACGGATCAACTGATTATACAGATTCCCGTGGTACTTCCGGAAGTAGCGTAGCCTGCTACGCCAGAGAGCCACGAACATTTCCTCCGGGAACTGGGACGTGCTCCGGCTGCTAAAATGCAGTGTTCCGGCCCTTGGCTCCAGGTATATCTCCCATCCGGCGTCACGCATCCTCCGGCACCAGTCCACCTCCTCGACGTACATGTAGTACCCCTCGTCCAACAGCCCCACCTGCCGGATCGCCTCCGGCCGCACCATCATCACGGCCCCCAAGATGAAATCCACGGGGAACGGCTTCATGGCAGCGTAGAGAGACCTCGGGTATCGTCCGTTTAGCCTGGATTCCTGCACTCGCCAGTGGATCGGGAAGAGATCGAGAAACACCTGTTTCCAGTCGGGGAAGCGGAAAGCGGAGTGCTGGAAGACGCCGTCCTTGTAGTAAAGGCGCGGCCCCACCATTCCTGCCTCCTGGTGTTCATCCATGAACGTGGAAAGGGCGGTCATAGTTCCGAAGTTCAGCAGCGCATCCGGGTTAAGCAAGAGGACATAGTCCACATCCACGCTTCCGTCGGGGAAGCCCATCTGCCGCAAGGCGAGGTTGTTCCCTGCGGCAAACCCGAGGTTTTCTCCCGGCTCCAGCAGGTGCACCGAGGGGAATTTCTCCCGTACCATCTCCGGTGTGCCGTCGGTGGAGGCGTTGTCTACGACCCACACCTCGGCTTCCACATCCTTTTCCTTGGCAATCCGCTTCATCACTGCCGTGAGCGTCTGGCTGAGGTAGTTTTTGACGTTATAGCTGACGATCACGACGCCTAGCTTGTTGACTTTGCCCATTTTCACGGCGCTCCTATGGAAATGGAGTGGGCGTCAACGTAGTTGTTGAAGCTTTCGATGCCCACGTCCTCGTGTATCAGCCCGCCCCAGAAATAGACAGGGTTCCTGGGCTGCTTCTCGTCGATGACGATGGTTCCAGTGACCAGGCCGCGATGGCCCGGTAGGAGGTAGTAGTATGTCTTACCGTCTATCACCCGTTTCTCCAGGTCTTGCTCCCTGCCCACGGCGAACCGGAAGGGATACGGCACGCCTGCATTGGTCTCGAAATTAATCCCGAACCGCCATACGCCCGGCTGCTCGTACCATGAAGTATCACCGCTGCGCTTCGCCAGGGTGTTGAAATTCTCGCCGATGCGGTACACTGTCCCCGGCGGCGGGCCGGATGTGCGAATGGGTACTTTCCCGATGTTCTCCACCGTGGATGTGAAAACCAGCTTCCCGCCCAAAGGCACCACTTTCGCCGAGAAATCCACCACGCCGTTCAGGATGTCCGCCCGGGGAACGCCCCCTTCCGTAATGGTAAGGGTGCGGGTGATCATGGTGTGGTTCCCCACCAAATCCGTCACCTCGCCGACAACCGTGTAGGTGCCGTCGGGGGGTGGCTCGGCACGCTTGTCGATGCCAGCGTCGTAGTCGTAGTAGTGGATGCCGGGCTCGCCCGCTGGGATGTTGCGTTCTTTTTCCTCGATGGGGTATTGGGTGCCGTCGGGCCCCAAGAGATAGACCCGCACGCGCGAAGCTTTCTTGTTCAGGTAATACGTGATCCCGACCCGGTCGTCTATTCCATCCTGGTTGGGAGAGAAAATTTTCTGGGATAGTGTGAACTCGCGCAGTTCCGGCAGGACGGTGTCCGCGTTCCTGATTTCGATTTGCCCCTGGACGACCCCTTGGTGTCCTCTGTCGTCCACCGCCTCGAAAGTGTAAGTGTAGACACCATCGGGAAGCACTTTGTCCAACGCCAGACCGTCAAAGTATTTTGTGGTAAAGCGCTCGTGGGTGGGGATGACACCGCCCCAGAAGAAGTCATATTTTCCGGCGGAGCGTCGTCGGTTCTTCCGAAGGTAGAAGCGCTGGCCGTTCTGATCGGTGAAGTACACCGTAAAATCCGCATTGCGGGAGAGCCGGTAGAAAATGTGGGTTACGTCATCTCTCCCGTCCGCGTTGGGGGATATCGTTGTCGGGACGAACTCCACATCGGTGATGAGAGGCCTGAAAGAACTGCATCCTGTCATCATCCACACGGCCACCAGAAGCGCCCCCAGGGCTCCCACCAGCGCAAGCTTTTTAGTTTTCCTGATCATACTTCCCCTCGACAACCCGCTCGAAGAAAATCAGCAGAGTGCTTCCATATTTGCGTCTGTCCACCTCTCGGAAATTCTCCAGGTGGACATCCTCCCACTCCTTTGGGTGGATTTGGACGATTGCCCATCCGTACTCTTCCATCAGCTCAGGGGACTTGTCCAGGGCTTTCAGCACCCCGACCCACGTCCTATGGTACTGCGGCGGGGCGACATACACAAAATCGAACGGGCCGGAATCCTTCGCGCAGCACTTCAGGAACTCGAAAGCATCCCCGTGGTGGACGTGAGCGCCGGATTCCAGGTGAGTGTGCGCCAGGTTTTCCTTGATCACCTGGATCGCCTTCCGACTCCGTTCCACGAAATGTACTTCGTCCGCGCCGCGGCTCAACGCCTCGATTCCCACTGCCCCCGTGCCGCCGAACAGATCGAGCCAGCGGCTTCCGGCCACACTCTCGCCGAGTATGTCGAAAAGGGAGCGCTTCGCCCGGTCGGTTATCGGCCGGGTGGTGCCCCCGGGGACGCTTTTCAGATTCGTTTTTTTTGCCTTCCCGGCGACCACACGCATGGACATCCTCCGTAGGGGCGAGACACAGCCTTGCCTTTGGGACCAGGTGAGAGCAAGCAGCCGTTCTCATCTGGCCGGTTGCTCTTAACGAAAATCGCCAGCGGTTTGTCGATCAGGTCCGGCAGGATCGATGCCAGCCGGCCTCCGGTAAGTTCATGTCGCACCTGACATACAGATGCTTCCGGGCGGAATCGGCCGGCCACCGCCTAGGCGGATTCGATTTGTGCTGTCGGCAAAACACAGCGTATCCCTCGGCCCCTCCGCTACCGTTTGACCGAGTAAAAAGGATGGGTCAGCATCCAGCGGGAGTAGTCTTCGGCGGTGTCTATGTCCTCCCCACGCCATGCCTCTATGACCGGCACCGAAAGGGAGACGTAGGCGTATTTCCTTACGACTTCTTTGCCGCCCTCGGCATACCGGAGCGCCAGTAAATCCGGGAACAGTTTCCTGTCGAAGAGCACCGGCAAACCCTGCTCGCCGTAGTAGGATGCGTAGACCACCGGCCTATTGGTGGCCTCGTACCGCCAGCGTATCTGGTTCATGATGTCCGGTGCCAGTCCTGGCTGATCGCTGTGAATAAACATGGTCGCATCTACATCATCCGGCAGCGCCCTGACGGCGGCTTTGATGGAGGTGCTGATACCGATCTCCCAATCCGGATTGACGACTATTTTCACCGGTTCGCCTGCCAGCACTCCCTGCACCTCGTCGGCCCTGTGCCCCAGCACCACGATGATATCGGTGAAATTGACCTGTTTCACCTGATCCAGGACGTGCTGGATGAGAGTCTTGTCGCCCCAGGGGAGAAGCTGCTTTGGCCTGCCGCCCATGCGCCGACTTCCGCCTGCCGCCAGGATCACCGCGGCTATCCGCTTCCTGGCGGCGAGAACTGGGTCTCGCTTTTCGGTATCCGCCAGCACTACCCTCTCCACCTCCTTGCTTTTCAGGAGTTCGTTGGACAGATCGAGGCCTTTTGCCAGCCTTTGGTCGGAGTTGCATTCGTTGACCATCGGGACAAAGCGGGCGGCCTCTGGCAAGCCTTTTAGCCCACCTTCTTTGTGGGTCATTACTCTGGCTATCGTCTCCGTTGTGATGGGGGTGAAGATTGGCTGTTTGGCCAAAGCCGCTATGGTGTCCGCATTGTAGACAATAATCTCGTTGACCGGTTTGCCGATCACCGGGGCGTTGACTAGAGAGATGACCATGGTGGTGGATCTCGGTATAGCGGGTTCTCCTTCCGACGGGGCTTTGAAATCTTTCCCGTGGGAGAGGTCTGCCTCCACGAGGAGGTAATCCACATCCTCTATCTGGCTCACCCGCTCGATCACTTCCTCCGGTACGCCCCCCATTCTGCCGCTGTCGGCGGAGGGTCCCACCAGCGTGATGTGCTGGTTCTCCGTTATCGCATCGCGTACCAGCTTCTCCGCTGTGTCGGGATCCTGCGTGAAGACCAGATACTCGCCCCAGCCCGGCCACATGGGGATGCCCGGAACCGTGGCAGCGGTGACCACCCGTTTACCCAGCATGCCCATCTCATCCGCAACGCGAAACATGACGCCTGTCTTGCCGAGGCCTCCGACGAACGAAATGACCTCCTTATCCCTCAATTGCAACGCCTCTACAATCCTCATTTTTCCCTCCTTTCTGGTCCTGAGCTTGTACGGGCGACGCATGCCACAGCTAGAATGCGTGGCCCTTTCGTTGATACACCCCCTCGGACGCCAGCATCGGCGGCATGGTGAGCGCATCCGTCGGGCAACGCACCGTGCACAGACCACACCCGAAGCAAAGGTCCGGGTCGAACACCGCTTTCTCTTTCTCCATCCAGATGGCGTGATAATGGCAGCTCAGCTCGCATAGTGTACAGCCGATGCACTCGTCCGGGTTGTAGATCGGCGGAACTGTGTAAGTGTGTGGCTCCAGCCTCCGCCAGTTGCGGACACCCAGTCCTGTTATCTCTCCGACACCGGCGTAGCTATGGGCATCCAGCCATTTGTCGAGTTTTTTCGCAAGACTGCGGTAGAATTTGGGGCCGCGCCTCATTGCTTCCGTTGAAGCCTGTACCGCCGACGCACCGCTCATCAGGAACTCCACCGCATCCGCTGCGGATGCCACGCCTCCGGCACCGATGACCGGTATCCCGACTGTCCGCGCTATGTCGAAGACATTTCGCAGCGCCAGCGCCCGTACTGCCGTGCCGCCGATCCAGGCGTGACCATCGTCGCTGGCAAAGGAAGGCTTAGCCCGCTCGATGTCAATGGTCATTACGGGGCCGAAGGAATGGATTGTTACGATCCCGTCGGCGCCCGCCGCCTCGGCCGCTTTTGCCACATCTGCCACTTCCGGCCCCATGGACGTCAATTTCACGAACACCGGGCCGGAGAAAGCTCCTTTGGCCGCCTGCACCGCATCCCTGAGAGGCGCCGGGTCTTTCGCGATAGGATTGCCGTGGCGGGATGTGACCTCCCGGATCACTGTAGCGGCGTCGGACATAGCCCCGCCGCCGGGGCGAAGGAACTGACTCGACAGCTCCAGGCCGTCGGCGAAAGGTGCCACTTTCGGGATTACCTGGTCCACTTCCTCGGCGTTGAAACCCACGCTGACCACCAGAGGTATCCCCGCGATGTCGGCCGCTGCCCTGGCTTGGGGCAGGAATTCGGACACCCACCGCTCCATCGGGTACTGGGACCACGTGGGCAGGTGGAGCATCCCACCACGGATCTTGACCGGCGACGGGGGTCTGGGCGCGGGCAGCAACGAGATCGTGTGGGTAACCAATCCTCCGACTCCGCTCTTCGCAATGGACGCCAATCGCTCGCCAGTGCCAACAACAGGCCCGGAAGCAGGCAGCACAGGGTTCTTGAAATCGAGGCCTGCCACAGAAATCCTCAGATCAGCCATGGCGCACCTCCCTCGCTCCTTCCGGCAGCGCCAGACCCCGTACCTCCTCCACGCTGGAGTAGCCGTGGTCGTCGAGCCATCTCTCCATCTCCTGTGCAATGATTCCGTAAACGTTGTTCCCACGCATGATGGCTGCAGTGCATACCCCTACCAGGCTCGCGCCAGCCATGATGTATTCGATGGCATCCTTGCCGTTGCCGATCCCGCCGACGCCGATGATCGGCAGGTCGACGGCCTGGGCGATGTCGTAAACGCACCGCAACGACAGAGGCTTCAATGCGGGTCCGGAGAGCCAGCCGTAGGAATTCTTCCCCCCAAGCCAGGGGTAGCCGGTCTCCACGTTCAGCCCGAAGGCAGGTCCGAAAGAGTTGGTGGCGCTGATGCCGTCGGCACCAGCCTCTTTTGCTGCCTGTGCTGCGGCTTTCATCTCCCGCCCCAGAGGGCTCATCTTTACCAGCACCGGCACGTCCAGGGCGCTCTTCGCCGCGTCTATCGCCTCGATCATGGGCCGCGGGTCCTCCCCCAGGTAGTGGGTGGAAAGCTCCAGCGCGTCGGCCCAGGGCTTGAGCCTCGGGGCAAGCTGGGCGATCTCCTGGGCGGTGTACCCGAGGCTGATGATGAGAGGGATGCCCGCCTCGTCTGCGGCGCGCCTGGCGATGCTGTACTCCTTGCTGAGCCACCGTTCCGGCGGCAGCTCCGACCAGAGCTCCGTGTTGATGAATCCTCCGCGGATCGCCGCCATGTGGGGCATAGGCACCGGTGCGGCGTCCACCGAAATAGTTTTGCTCAGGAGCCCGCCGGCTCCTCCATCCGCGACCTCCCGCAGGTGCTCACCGTCCCGAACGTTGGGCCCCGCAGCCGGGAGCACCGGGTTGCGGAACTGCATGCCGAGGAACTTTACGGTCATGTTAGCCATTCGCTACCTCTTTTCTGCGGAGTTCCCCCACACCCACGAAAAGGATTGGGTGCTCGTCGTCCGCCAGGAACTCCGACAGGTATACAGCGATCTCTCCTTCGCGTCCATCGTCCAGCAGGAAGCGGTAGTCCTGCTGGCCTCTGGAGAGCCGTTCCCGCACTTCTTTTTCTCCCTCTTGGAGCTCCAGAACGCCGCCCCATTTTGGCGGCTCGAACCATGCCAGGGCTATCACATCCCAGGTACTCCCATCAGCCCCGACGATCTTTCCTTTGTGACGAGTGGTAAGCGTCATGCATTCTCCTTTCCCGACCGACGACTCTTTCACCGCAAAGCTCGCGGAGTTCGCAGAGAACATTGAAAAGCCGTTAGCAGTTAGCCGATAGCCAGTAGCGGCCCTTGCCTCTTCGGCATTTTTCATGCTGACAGCTATCGGCTGCCGGCCATCGGCTCTTCACATCTCCGCCACGCGCTGCCACACTGCCGGGGCAATTTCCCGGCCGCGGGCGGCGATCCGCTCCTCGTCCAGCGTCAGGAGCTTGCGCCCGCGCATCAAGACTCTGCCGCCGACGATAGTGGTGTCCACGTGGGACCCTGAGACGCCAAAGATGATGTGCCATGGGAAATTGTCGTTGGTCACCGGCGTGTACGGACGATAGTCCAGTAGGATGATGTCCGCCGCAGCCCCCGGCTCCAGTCTCCCTATGGGGAATCCGAACGCCTCCGTTGCCAGCTTCGAGTTGTTCTCCACAGCTATACGGATCACCTCGTCGGCGCCCATCAGCCTGGGGTCGCCCCACCATTCTTTCGGCAGGAGGTAGGCGAACTTCATCTCCATGAACATGTCGTTGCTGAAGCCATCGTTCCCCAACACCACTTTCATGCCCCCCCGGAGCATGGACGGGACGTCGGCCACGCCCACGGCATTGTTCATGTTCGAGCGTGGCTGGTGCGATACCCACGTGCCGGAGTTCCGCAGTGCCTCGATCTCCCACGGGTCCACATGGATGGCATGAGCTGCGATGCTTCTCGACCCAAGTATCCCAAGGTCGAGGAGACGATGGACCGTCCGCTTGCCGGACCGTCGGATGCTATCGTCTACATCCTCTTCGCCCTCGGCCACATGGATGTGGAATCCGGCCTCCAGCGGCTCTGCCTCGGCGCGGGCGCGCTCCAGGGTCTCGTCGGACAGGGTCAGGGAAGCATGAAGGCCGAAAGTGCCGGAGAGGTGCGGCGATGGGTTCGACCGGATGCGTTTCAGGAACCGGACGTTCTCCTGGATGCCCGCCAGGGCGCCGTCAGGGCCGTTCCGGTCGGTGACCTCGTAGGCCAGGGAGGCTCGCACGCCGGATTTCTCCACTGCATCAGCTATCACGTCCAGGGAGCCGTCTATGAAATTCGGGCTGGCATGGTGGTCGAAGAGGGTCGTGGTGCCGTGGCGTATGGCGTCGGCGATGGCTACCTGGGCGCTTATCCGAACCGATTCTTCGTCCAGCGCCCGGTCCAGCTTCCACCAGAGGCGTTCGAGAATCTGGACGAAAGTCCGTGGTGGTTTCCCTGGAACTGTCATGCCGCGTGCGAAAGCGCCATAGAAGTGGGTGTGGGCACAGATCAACCCCGGCATCACCAGCATCCCGTCGGCATCCAGGATTTCGTCGTCGGGGAAACGCTTCATCATCTCCGCCGTCGTGCCGACAGCATCTACGATGCCATCGGAGAATCGCACCGCCCCATCTTCCATGACTCCATCGTCGGACATAGTGAGCACCAGACCGTGGGCAATGAGCATTTTCCGCCCCCTCCTTTCTCCCTGAAGTGCATAAAACGTTTCTTACAGCCGGACTACATTTTAACACACCTTTTGCAATTCTCCAAATTTGCACCTGCGCTAAGCGCGCAGACGAAATATTTTGTAATGATAGGAATCTCATCTCCGGCGGCTTCATGGTGGAACGCTGCGGGGTCTTTGCTCAAAAAGCAATTTCTTTCAGCTCATGGCACACCCGATCTACCCGTGATTCGCACCCTTGGGGTTGGCGGTAGCATCTTCCTTAACCGTGGCGGTTAACCGGAAGCGCTTTTACCACCTGAGGTGTAGGTCTGGGGTGCTTTCCGCTTACCAGATGTTGGGGCGTGGGGCAGGCCGCAGGCCCGCTCCACGCCTGAGTACGCTCCTATCGGGGACTGGCTATTCGGTCATCAATACGACTCTGGCGGGAGCTCCGTCACTGCCAGCGATTTTCAAAGGAAGACACGCGAGGTTGTAATTTCCTGGTTCCACGCTATCGAGCGCGAGCCCTTCGACGATGACGACGCCCACATCAAGGAGTATCCGGTGAACCGAGCCGTCGCCGTTGGCGGCCTCGATCGAGAGTGTATCGATCCCCACCAGACGAATCCCACGCGAGAGCACCCATTCGGCGGCGTCAGGCGTCAACGCTACAAAATCTTCTCGGAATGCATCACTGCTCCCGATCCAGGAACTGTTGTCGGTCTTCAGGAGCAAGCGTGAGGTACCCGGGGGTATTCCGGCACTCTGGAGCGATGCGGCGTCCACCGCTTTCACTCCCCTGAGATCGGCCACGTAACACGGGCCTACGAGCACTTCCAGCGGAAGAGCGTCTGCACCTGCACCACTCCGGGAAATGTGGCGCGGCGGGTCGACATGCGTACCGGTGTGGGTGCCCATGCACAGCCGAGAAACGTAGAACCCTTCCTCAGCAATCTCCGGGACCCCTTCCAATTCCACAGCCGGGTCGCCGGGCCACACCACCATGCCGGGGCGTATCGGCAATGTTATGTCCAGGATCATGCTACGACCTCCATTCACGTTGACTTTCCAGGAGGTACATGCCGCGTGGCGGATTGCTCCGGCGGAAAATATAATCCACCACTTCGTACCCCGCGCCGAAAGCCGCTTTCATGATCTCTCTCATGTGTAACCGCCATGCCCGGGCAAGCTCCATATTTTGCTCTTTCAATGCCTGGAAATCGGCCGGAATTTCCACCAATGCTGGCTCGTCCGGAGCGTTTCGTGGAAGACTCCAGGATTCGGCCGGGCACGGCACCCCGTCTTTCCAAGAAACCGGGTTAATTAGCGCGGCGCCAGAACCCAGGGCTTCCTCCCAGGTAGGTGGCTGCTCCTCGCCAGACACCCTCCGAGCAACCCGTTCGCTGGCAATCCACCAATCCACCTGGAATCTGTCCGTCGGCAGGCCCGCGTATATTCCGGGCATATCACCGTATGCGTCCTCAATGTACATGTGGCTGACTGCCCCAAGCCGAGCGATATTCAGGTGGGCATTTTTGCTGAAAAGCGGGTCATAAGTCCAGACAACCCAGTCGAGTCCCAGGTTCAGGACGTATTCCCGTTGCGCAAGCTTTAGCCGGTAGCCAATCCTTTTGCTCTGGTATTTCGGCAGGACTCCCATCATGTCGGAATAAAATCGGAAGGCCAGCTTGCCGCCTGCTTCCTCGGGCAGAACGATGACGGGATATCCGAAGAGCCATCCAACGAGGGTCTTCCCGCCAAGAGAGGTAGGTCCATCTTCCACCCTTTCAAGGAATGCCCCATAGTTCATGGCGTTTCCCTCGTTCTGGATGCTGAGGAGAAAGTGAGTTGGCATTACCTCTCGATCGGTAAAGTCCCAGACCATTTTCTGCAATTCCTCGCAGGCGTAGAATTCTTCGTAGCTTTCGAGTTGCTTGAGTGTCAGGTTCGCCACTGAGTACGCTCCTTGTAGAGGCAAGTCTTGTGCCTGTCCAGAGATGCAACATCTGTTTGGTAGGTTTCACACCTCTCCTGGCCCAACAGTTCCATCCGCGGGCGTATTTACCCCTCGCGTCAGGTGACCTTCCTCAGCGTGGGGCGAATCCTGCAGAAGCTCCACCGCATGAGGCAATGCAGGCAGAATCACTTCCAGGTTTTCCCGAACCGCCTTGGGACTGCCGGGCAGATTCACGATGAGAGTACGCCTGCGAATGCCGGAAACACCCCTGCTGAGCATGGCATGGGGACTGACCCGCAGACTGGCCGCACGCATCGCTTCGGACAGGCCTGGCGCTTCCTTCTCGATCACATCGCGCGTCGCCTCCGGCGTTACGTCCCTGGAGGCAAAGCCAGTTCCGCCAGTGGTGACCACCAGGTCGAGATGATCGTCGTCGGCCCAGCGCCGCAGAGTAGCGGCAATCTCGTCACGCTCGTCCGGCACGATGGCAACGCGCACCACCTCAGCACCCAGGCGATCACGAAGCATATCCACCAACAATGGTCCAGACAGGTCCTCCCTCTCGCCGCGGGAAGACCGATCGCTTACCGTCAAGCTGCCTGCCCTGATCTTTCCCATCACGCCCTCCTGGAAAAACAAAAAGACCTGCTCCACGCTTGAATGCGTTCCTACCGCGAAGCCGTACCTCCGAAAGTACCCCTTCTTTGGCCCTCACCACCCTCGGAATGGATAGGTGGTGCTCAAAGCTGGTGTGACGTGAGGGCTCTTAGCCCTCACCCACCCCCACCCCTCCCTCTCCCACATCCGTGGGCGACGGAGGGGCTCTCAGGCAGCAGCTTCCGTTTTCTTTCCCAACAAGGGCGACCATAAAGGTGACTCCTACTTAACGGCAGGGATGGCTTCGAGAGCGTCGCACCGGGGCGAGCTAACAGCTCGCCCTACAAAAACCTCTCTCGGCTGGCGCTGG
>CAZDOZ010000007.1:0-24296 GCA_964507175.1 uncultured Anaerolineae bacterium | reverse complement strand
ATCTCTGCGGTGGGGAATCCCCCTGAACAGTTACGCGAAATGGTTGATGTAGGCGAAAATCACGAAGTTCAATCTCTCCAGCATCACCTCTCCTCCGCCACGGACCCATGTCTTTGTAACGGGATGTGCTGCCCAGCAGGTGCCAATGCGTGCGATTCCACCAGGGAACCATATAGTTCCTCGTAACGACGAATGGTGGCCTCCAGTCCGTGAGGAGCGGCTTTTCTCATGCTGGCTTCTCCCATCTCCGGCCACCGATCCCGCTCGCCCAAAAACAGCGCTATGCGGGCAGCGGCGTCGTTGGCATCCCCTGCGCGGAAGAGATAACCGTTCACGCCGTTGGTTACCAGTTCTGGCAAGGCCCCAGCGTCCGCTGCCAGCACAGGGAGTCCCGCTGCCATCGCTTCCAGAGTGGCTATGCTTTGCAGTTCGGCCTCGCTGGGCATGACAAAGGCATCCGAGGCCACCAACAAGGATGGCAAGTCCTCGCCGGGGACAAATCCCAGAAATCGTACTTTCTCACCTAGCTGCAGTTCCTTTGCAAGTTTCCATAATTCTGTGAGGTGCAATCCCTTCCCAGCTATTGCAAGCTGCACATCGTCACGATCCAGCAGAGCAAAAGCATGCAAAAGCACATCCAGCCGCTTCTCGTAATCCACTCTACCAACAAAAACGAAAAGCGCTTCTTCCACCTCCAGCCCGTATCGCCGGCGGATTGCTATCCGATCCAGGTTCATTTCCGGGTGGAAAAGTGAAAGATCTACGCCGCACGAAACGGGTTCCACAGGTGGGAGAATTTTCTGTTCTAGCAGGATTCTGGCTGCCGTCGAAGTCGGTGTGGTGATCAAGTCAAGCCTGTTGTACAGAGAAAGCATGTTGCGCCAGAATGCACGCTCTATTGATGGAATGACACGAGGGCGGATCTTGCTGGGGATGAAGAGATTTCTGGACAGGTTAGCAGGCAAAAAATGGTTTGTACCGATCACCGACAGTCCTCGCTTGCGGGCGGTGCGCGCCACGCTGCGGGACAGGAAATAGTGGTCCTGGATGTGAACAATGTCCGGCTGGAATTCCTCGAAAAAGCGCTTCACGGATGGTGAGGGGAGTGGGGTGATATGCACGGAGGGATACCAGGGTGCCAGGGAAAATGCGGGTACGAAACCCAACTCCACGCCTTTGCGGACCTCCATCCCGGTTTTCAGGGTGTCCGAGGGCAGAAGCACCATCACCTGGTGACCTTCTCGAACCAACCCTTCCGCCAGGTTGGTGGTGAAGATGGCTTGACCATTCGCGTCCGGCACGTACGTTTGACCTGATATCAGTATTCTCATGGTCTACCTCTTCGTTGAGGAATGATTTTCCCGCGTTTTCAAAATCCCTCCTCGGGATTCCCAAGGTGCCGTCTCACGTAATGCACCATGAGGATTGCAAAAGCGACCCCGCCAACAATGCCGATGACACGGACCCCCTGCTCGAAACGTTGTATGAACTGCCCGAAATAGTACCCTGCGACAACAAGGGAACCGGTCCAGAGGATTTCTGCTGGCAGCAATGCCATCAGCACTTTACGCCAGGAGATACCCATTATGCCCGCCGACACGAGTGCCGGGATGGAAAAACTGAGGGTGATCTTTGCTGTGAAGAGTACCTTCCATACGTGTTGATGCATTTTTGCCATGAACACGTTCACCATCTCTTCCTGGGCACCAACTTTCCTCAAGATGTACTTCAGTCGTTTCTGTCCCCCGAGACGCCCCAGGTAGTACCATAAGAAATCGGACAGCATGTTGCTGATAGATGCAACAATGAACACTGCCAGGGGCTTCAGAATGCCCACCGCGGCGAGACCAGCACCGATCAGGGTTGCCACAGGCCCCTCTACTATCACCAGAGCGGCCAACACCAGGTAGTTCCATTTCCCGAATTGTCCCAATGTTTCAAGCAGATGTCCAAACATGTTATTTCACCCCCTTGGCGTTTCCCGGTCCCGCGCCAATCTGGCGTATGCTTTCCATATAACGATCAGCCAGATACCACCCACGGCCATTGCTCCTAGCACATCGCTGGGGTAGTGGGCGCCCAGGTAGATTCTGCTGAACGCTACTGCCAAAACCCACGACGCCGAAAACGATGCAAGTACCCGGAGCCCCTCATGCCAGAGGTACAACGCCAGCAAGCCATAGAGAGAGACTGCCGCTATCGTATGTCCGCTTGGGAAGCTATAAGTGTGCGCTACGACCAATGGAGGGAACACCTCCGGCCGCGGTCGAGCGAAAAGGAGCTTCAGCAGACAGTTCAGGGACACCGCGCCGACAAAGCTCGCGATGAAAAACAAGGCCTCGAGTTGTTTCCCGCTGTAGAGCAACCAGGCCGACAGAGTCATCAGGAACACGAAGGCCAGATCGCTACCGGTTCTGGTCACCCACAACATGACCTGATCCAACCAGGGGCGACTGTAGCGGTGTATGCCTAGCATCAACGGGGCATCCCAGGCAAAACCCTCCCGCCTCCATACATCGTCCGCCAGTTCCAGGAACAGGCCGAGAAGCACGAAAAGTAAGACAATCACCAGAGCATTCGCCTTTACATAGCGAACAATGCTCGTAGCGTAGCGCCTTGCGACAGCTCTCATTTGCCAGCCTCGGCCATCGTGGGAAGAAAGACGATGATCTCGGTTCCCTTTCCCAGCTGACTGTGTGCCTCGATGCGTCCGTTGTGCTGGCGCACGATCTCATAGGCTATTGCCAGGCCCAGCCCTGCGCCGCCGGTCTTCCGGGAACGGTCGGCGTCCACGCGAAAAAACCGATCGAAGATATGCGGAATGGCATCAGGGGGAATGCCAGGCCCTGTGTCGCTGATAGCGACGCGGACACCTCGGCCGTTCTGACTCGCCTCCATCCGGACCTTCCCGCCTCCTGGCGTGTACTTGATGGCATTGTCCAGCAGGTTTAGGAATAGCCGAATCAGACTGTCCTGATCTCCTACGACGTGCAGGCCTGTCTCTACCTGTTCGGAGAGCGTTATGCCTTTTTCTTCTGCAAGCGGCATTACCTGCTCGGCGATCACCTGGATGAGGTCGCTCAGGTCCACCTTCTCCCAGTGCCAGAACAGACGCCCTTGATCCAAGCGCGATAGGAAGAGCAGGTCTGTGCTCAACCGGATCAGGCGGTCCACTTCTCGCTCGAGGTCGTGCAAAGTATTCTCGTACTCTCGTTTAGACCGTGGGCGGTTCAACGCCACACCTATTTGCCCTTTCAGGATGGTCAGTGGCGTGCGTAGTTCGTGGGCAGCGTCGTCCGTGAATCTCCGTTCCCGCTCGAAAGCTGCCTGAAGGCGGTCCAACATGGCGTCGAATGTATCCGCCAGCCTGCCCACTTCATCTCTCGGCCCGGTGTAGTTGATGCGCTTCGAAAGGTCTGTGGCAGAGATCGAGTACGCTGTGCGGGTGATATGGTCGATGGGTTTCAGTGCCCTGTTCGCCAGGAAGAATCCCCCCATGCCTGCCAGCAACAATGTCAGGGGGATGGCCCAGTAGAGCTGCTCCCGCAGGCCTTCCAATGCGTGGGACACCGAATCCAGCGATTGCGCTGTCTGGAGCCACCCCGCTGTGGTTCCATCGGGCGCTTTCAGAGGGAAGCTGTAAACCCTCCACTTGTGCTTCCCCCTTGACACCGAGTTGTATCCAGGGTGCTTTGGCACTACCACGGGTACGTTTTGGTAGTAACCCAGCCCAGCCCATGTCTTTCCGGCAGGTGATACGAGTCTGACAACAAGGTCAGTTCCGCCCAGTTTGTCTACAATTGCTTCCATTTCCTCCGTATTTTGAAACGATGGTACACCATTTCCGTCGTCATTGTCAATGTCTGTGTTGACCAACGCCTGAGTCGCGACCATCTCGAGCGAGGTGTCCACCTGGGCCATCAAGCTGTGTTGTAGGCGGAGGTAGACATATCCGCTAAAGATCAGCATCGTGAAGCCAAGCAGAATCACATACCACAGCGTCAAGCGCAGGCGCAAAGAGAATTTCTCTTTCACATTCCAGATGTTCCTGATGTCAGTCACTTCTTCCCTCTTCCAACAAGTAGCCTACGCCTCTCACGGTGTGAATGAGCGGGTAGGGGAAACCACGGTCTATCTTCCGACGCAGGTAGCCTATGTACACATCTACCACATTGGACTCGTTGTAGAAATCGAAATTCCAGACATGTTCGGCTATCTGAGTGCGTGTGAGTACCTGGTTTCGATGTCTCATGAGGAATTCGAGCAAAGAGAACTCCCTGGGCGTCAGATCGATTGGTTGCCCATTTCTGTTTACTTTCCGGGTGGCAATGTCCATTTCCAGGTCTCCGACCCGAAGAACCGAATCTGCCTGGAGTGGAGGGCGGCGGAGCAGCGCTCTTATGCGTGCGAGGAGTTCTGGGAATGCGAAGGGCTTGACCAGGTAATCATCCGCCCCTGCATCCAGGCCTTTCACGCGGTCGTCAATGGCATCCTTGGCTGTCAACAGCAGTACCGGCGTTTTTATGCCGTGATTGCGGAGCTCTCTCAACAAGTCAAGGCCGTTCAGCCTGGGCAGCATGATATCCAGGACGATTGCATCGTACTCCGCTGCCAGCGCATAATCCAGTCCCTCCTGTCCATCTCGCGCAACGTCGACAGCATGCCCTGCCTCTGTCAATCCTTGTCGAACGAAATGTGCGACGCCGGGTTCGTCCTCGACAACCAATATCCGCATTTTCCTCTTGTCTCTTGCAATTTGGTAGCATCTCCCTTTACCGTGGTGGTTAACCGAAAGCGCTCTTACCACCCGAGATGAAGGAGTGCGCTCCTACCTGCAGTTTGTGTTCGGCTTTTATCACATGATGATAGTATAGCACAGAAGTATGAGAAAACAATGAGAAGGCAAACGGGGGAATCCGAAGCAAATCCTGGAGGCCTGCAGAGCCCCCAGGAGACCCCTGAAGGGGTCAGAGGACAGGGATCAGGGTGGAAAACCCGGCTACATTTCACCAACGCGGCCCACGGAGAGCCCTTGGGTGAATTGCCAAAGCCGCAACACTGAACTGACAACCGATCATCGCCGCTTCGCCGTTATCGGGGGTGCGTCGGTGTCACCCATTCGTTCTCCAGGACCGAGTACACTTCCATGTCCAGGTAGCGGTCGTAGAGCTTGCTGAACTCCCGCAACGTGCCATCGTGGTGAAACCCCAGCCGCTCCGGGATGGCCCGGCTGCGGGCGTTGCCCGTGGCGGCCACTATCGCTATGCGGTGCAGCCCTTTCTCCGAGAAACCGTAATCGAGGAGAAGAGATACGGTGCGGGTTATCAAGCCACGCCCCTGGAATTTCTCCGCCAGCCAGTAGCCAATTTCCCCCCGATTGTCCCGTCGGACGATCCTGAGATCCGCCAATCCTGCCAGTTCACCCTCGACCCAGATCGCCAGCGTTATCCTCCTGTCATCCGCCATCGCCTGGAGCGCACTGGCGATGAACTTTCGCGAATCCTCCACGGTGCGTGAGCCATCCACCCACGCCAGCCAGCGCCGGAGATGCGTGCGGTTCTGGTTGACGGTGCGGGCCACCGCTTCTGCATCCTCATACCGGAGCAATCGCACCCAGACGCCCTCCTCCAACGGGTAGGAGAAAAGCGACGGACGAGGAACCGGAGCAGGCTCTGGAGGAACGGGCACAGGAGGCGTTTCCTTCCCCTCCGGCGGCCATGGGAAATGCTGGAGCGCCACCCCTGCTTCCAGCAGGAATTGGGCCGAATAAGGATCTGGATATTCGCCAGCGTACACCACCCGCACCAGCCCTGCGTTGATGATCATCTTGGCGCATGTCAGGCACGGCTGGTGGGTGACGTAGATCGTGCCTCCTTTCACGCTGATGCCGTGATACGCGGCCTGGATGATGGCGTTCTGCTCCGCGTGGAGCGTCCTCACGCAGTGGCCGTCTACCATGAGATGGCCTACGTCGTCGCAGTGGGGTAGGCCGCGCGGGGATCCGTTGTACCCCGTGGTCAGGATGCGTCGCTCACGGACGATAACCGCACCCACGTGGGCCCTGTCGCAGGTGCTCCGGGTAGCTACCTGGAAGGCGATCCCCATGAAATACTCGTCCCAGGAAGGTCTTTTGTCGGCCATCGCTTCACCCTGTACCAAACTGGCGATCGCCAGCATCGCCCAGGCCGGGCACGATGTAGCCGATCTCGTTCAAGTGATCGTCTACCGCGGCAATGTAGATCGGCACGTCGGGGTGGGCCGTCGTCAGTGCCTCCACGCCTTCCGGCGCAGCGATTATCCCGACGAATTTTATCTTGTTGGCGCCCCATCGCTTCAGGATGTTCACCGTGGCGACGGCGGAGCCGCCCGTGGCGAGCATCGGATCGAGGATCAGGCAGACATCCACCGTGGGCGATACCGGCAGCTTGTTGTAGTACTCCACAGGCCGAAGCGTCCGCTCGTCCCGGTAGAGCCCGATATGCCACACCTCTGCCTGGGGCATCATCTCCCAGATTCCTTCCACCATGCCGAGCCCTGCTCGAAGGATTGGTATCAGGCCGATTTTTTCCGTCAGCCTGGCTCCTTCTGCCTCGCCCATGGGGGTAACCACGGATGTGGGTTCCAGGTCGAGATCTGCGGTGGCCTCATACGCCAGCAAAATGGCAACCTCACGGATCAACTCTCGGAACTTCTTTGGCCCAGTCTCTTTGTCTCGCAGAAGGGTCAATTTGTGTTGCACCAGCGGGTGTGTGGAAACGTGAACCTGGGACATTTTCTCACTCCGTGACGTACTCTCCCCCGCCGGGCCTGAGGCCGCTAAAGCGGGAAACCCCCTCGGAGGTTTTCTATAGGCGAATCGTGGAGCGCGTCGGCTCGTTGATTCGGGGCAGGCAGTTTTGGTTTGAGTACGGGTGTCAAACCCTGTAACGGATCCTGTTTGACGAACGCTCTATTTCTTCCTGGCACTTGAGGCAGAGGCGGGCTTCGGGGAATACTTCCAGACGTGCTGGATCTATCGGATTTCCGCAACGCTCACAAATGCCGTAAGTACCTTTTTCAATAGACTCCAGAGCGGCGTCGATGGAGTCGAGCCGCTTTTCCATGGCGCGCAGGAGCGTTACGGCTTTGTCCCTTTCGTGCAGTTCGGGGTCTCCTTCTTCCTCGTCTACATCTACCTCGGTGTGTAGCCTCTCTTGAAGCGCAGCAATATCCTTGAGCAGTTCTTTCCGCTCCTCTTGTAGCTTGATTTTATTGGTTTTGGTAATCTCGGCCAATCTTGTCTGCATATTGATCCCTCTCATGGTCGAAAAGATTGTTACCTCCAATAGGGCCGCGTACTTATACCAGTTTTGCTACATTTCGTCAAATGGCATTGCATGGCGTACCAGGGCTGCCTGGCCCTGCCGATGTAGTTTCTTGGCGAGGGTCTTCAAGGTGGGAAGACGGGACGCGTCGAATGCTCTGGGAAGGGAGCTTCTCGGGTGTTCAGAGAGGAGACACCGAGGGCATTCCACTTGCCTGTCCGGCTGGCCTCCTGGAATATGCAGAAGGCGGTTCCTGGGTTTACCAAGGGGCCTCAACAAGTCAAGCCTTGACTTATTCCGCGGTACATGATATCCTGTGGCTGTCGATCTACGCGAGCTACCAGACTTTCATCCTCCTCGAGCGTAGAGTTCACCAGTGGGGCCGCCGGGCGGCGCGCACATTCTAGCTCGAATTCGTCCGTTTCTGAACAAGGGGGAAACAATGTCCGAAAGCGTGTACAAAGTAATCGAACTCGTGGGAACTAGCGAAGAGTCGTGGGAAAAAGCGGCGCAGGAAGCCATCGCCATGGCGTCCAGAAGCCTGAAAGACCTGCGCATTGCTGAAGTAACGGCAATGGACGTGCAGATTGAAGATGGGAAAATAGTCAGATACCGCACAAAGGTCAAGCTTTCCTTTAAATATCACGGCGGGGAGTAGAATTGCCGGAGCATGATACCCAGAACAAGTGAGAGCGCTGCCCGGCGGCTTTGTCACAGTTCATCTTATCCACTCCCCAGGCGAGCAGATCTCGCCGAGGGGGAAATCTTGATCCGGATCAGCGGAGCAACGAATCGGCGAATCAGCGAGACATTACCTCCAAGGAGGCTTTTCGCTGATTCGCTCCATTCGGCGACCCATTAATTGGATCCCTTTTCTTGCCCCTGAGTAGGAACTCCACCGAGAAGGCACCGATCAGGCATTCTTCCCATTGTGGTCCTCATTGGGCGGACGGTAAGGGACCGGGATGTAGTTTACGGATGCCTTTTGCTGCCCTGGCTGAGGGTATAGTTCCATCAGCTGATGGATCTCCGGTGGAAAGTCTTTGTCCACTGGCAAGCCCAGGACTTCTGCTTTCTCGTAAGTAAGCGGGTAGTCGTGGGTCCAGTAGCCGGAGGAGAGGACATCAGCTATCCAATCCGCTTTTTCCTCGGGATAACCCTTGGACAGGAGGATCCTCCTCACCGTGTAGTGCACTTGATCTAAGGCTTTCTGGGCCACATCTGCCAGGATCAAGGTTCTGTCGTCGATGGCTTCCATTGGTTTCTCGTTCCGCACTTTTACAATGGAAGCCGCCGGGTACTCTCCAAGCTGCGGATCCACTGGCCCCAGGACAGCATTTCCGTCCATGACGATCTTGTCCGCTGCCAGGGCGATAAAAGTGCCGCCGGACATTGCGTAGTGGGGCACGAAAACCGTAACCGGGGAGGGATGCTTGACCAGGGCGAAAGCGATCTGCTCTGCCGCCAGGACGAGCCCGCCCGGCGTGTGGAGGACCAGGTCTATGGGCATGTTTTCCGGCGTCATCCGGATCGCCCGCAGAATTGCCTCTGAGTCGTCTATGTTGATATACTTGGCAAAGGCAAACCCCAGGAAACTCCATGCTTCCTGCCTGTGGATCAATGTTATAAGTCGAGACCCCCGCTTCTTCTCAAACGCCCTCATTAGCCGGATGCGGCTGTTCTCGGTCATTCTCTGCTTGATCCACGGTTGCAGGCTCGCAAAGAACAGGAAAACCCAGAATAGATCCCAGAAACTTATGTGCATCTTCCCTCCTTGTAATAGGAACCCTCACATTTCCTCAGGGGCTGATACCCCCATTAGTCCCAAGGCCTTCGCCAGCACCACTTTCGTCGCCTCGACCAGCTTCAGTCTGGCCTTGCTCACTGGAATGTCCTCATCGCTACCAGGGAGCACCCGGCAATCCCTGTAGAACTGGTGGAAGAGCGATGCCAGTTCTTGAGTGTAGAACGGCAGGTGGTGCGGTTCCAGGTTGGAGACCGCCATCTCGATCACATCCTCCAGGCGGAGCATCTGCCGTATGAGCGCCTGCTCCGATGGATGGGTCAGCAGGCTAACGTCGCCGCCGGAGCTATTCACGCCTCTCTCCGCGGCCTTCCGCAGGATGCTG
The DNA here is from genome assembly GCA_964507175.1 of uncultured Anaerolineae bacterium. Taxonomy (GTDB): domain Bacteria; phylum Chloroflexota; class Anaerolineae; order S016-19; family S016-19; genus S016-19. The sequence continues at coordinate 14,863 of CAZDOZ010000007.1, read as the reverse complement.
GAGATGCGGGCATGGGCGTACTGAACGTAGTAAACAGGGTTCTCGCTGGACTGCTCCACTGCAAGCTGGAGGTCGAAATCCAGAGTGCTTTCGGCGGATCTGGTGAGGAGCATGAACCGGACAGCATCGGAACCCACTTCCTCCACTACCTCACGCAGGGTGACGATGTCACCTGACCGTTTGGAGATTTTCACCTCCTCGCCGCCCCGTTTTAGCTTGACCATGTTGTAAAGAAGTATGGTCAGGCGATTGGGATCCAGCCCCAGTGCTTTCATCATCAGCTTCATCCTGGGAACGTGTCCCTGGTGATCCACCGCCCACACGTCTATGACCCAGTCAAACCCTCGGATGACGAATTTGTCGTAGTGATAGGCTATGTCGGATGCAAAATAGCCTGGGGTACCATCGGAACGGATGATCACCTCGTCCTTACTGCCACCCAGCTTGCTCGCAAGGAACCAGACAGCGCCATCCTGGACGCTTAGCAGGTCGGCACTGCGGAGGAGGTTCATCACCCTGGCGAAAGTGCCGTCCTTGTACAGGCTTCGTTCAGAGAACCATCGGTCGAACTCAACTCCCATGGACGCCAGGTCTTCACGCATCAAATCCAGAGCCTTGCGGAGGCCCAGTTCCGTTGTCTCTTCCACTGCCTTGTCCCTGGGCATGTCCAGGAACCGCCTACCCTGGTACTTGGCGATCTCCTGCCCCCATTCCACCATGTAAGCACCTCTGTACCCCTCTTCAGGTAGCGGCACGTCCTCTCCTAGCGCCTGGGCGTAGCGTGCAAAAAGGCTCTCGCCGAAGAGCTTCATCTGGGTTCCGGCATCGTTGACATAGTATTCCCGCTGGACGTGGTACCCAGCAGCGGCCAGGAGGTTCGCCACGGTGTCCCCCAGGACGGCGTTGCGGGCGCCGCCGAAATGAAGGGGGCCGGTGGGATTGGCGCTGACGAACTCCACTTGTGCCGATCTCCCGGCACCGATGTCCAGGTTCCCCCACGACATGCCGGCCTCCAGGATAGCTTCCACCTGGGAGGCAACCCATCCGGTGTCCAGGGTGAAGTTGATGAACCCGGGGTGGGCGATTTCGACCTTGCCCACGAGAGGTGCCTTTGGCAAATTCCGAGCAATGGCGTCGGCGATTTTCATAGGGGACATGCGGGCCAGCCTGGCCGACGACAAGGCGACAGAGGTTGCATAGTCTCCAAACTCCGGGCGCTTGGGCACCTCTATCGTCACCGGTGGCAAGTCGAATTTTGGCAGATCCCCCCGCCTTTGAGCTTTTTTTGCTGCGGATACTACGAGTTCCTCCAGTTCCGTCTTGAGCATCTGACCTCCAAGAGATTGTGAAACCGCCATCCAAACCAGACTGAGTCCTTCTGCTGCTACTCAGTCAGCCAGAGGCAGCTCTTCCCAGCGCACTGCATGGTAAAAGGCGTAAAGCCCAAGCGGCATGTGAAGCAAAAACGGCAGACGCCAGGCCAGGCGCATAACGCCCGGCGAATGAAACGGATCATCTCTGACGGCTGTCTCTAGGCTTGTTCCACCCTCAGTCCTTCCTCCGGCCTGGGCGGTACGAAGGGGTCTTCCGGCACCTCACCACGCATGTACAGGCCCCCTCTGAAGAAGCCCCCTTCCTCCAGCAGGAAGGAGTCCACGTGTGCATCCCCAAACAGCCTGCCTCCCTTGACGATCTCCACCCGCCCGGCGTCTATCTTCCCCTTAAATGCTCCAGAGACGGAGACGACTTTTGCTTTTACGTCACCCTGTACCTTGGCCGTAGGTGTGATAGCCACGTTTCCGGGGGTTTCCAGTTCTCCATCCTCTACGATGCCTTCGATGAGAATGTTGCCGTCGCAGCGCAGGGCTCCTTTGAACGTAGCCTTCGAACCAATGACCACCTCGGCACTGCCTGGTATCTGCCTCTCCTTTTTGAACATGAGGGTGCCTCCATTGACTGATTCGCTTGCGAACCTTTTCCGATGTAGCCCATATTCTACCAGTGACCTTGCCAATACCGCAAAACAGCCTTGCCTGCAGAGCCACTGTGACGCCTTCCAGCTTGCACGTGCGGGGAATATCTGGGAAAATGGGCCTAGAGCGAGGAGGAAGTGGAAGATGGTGGATTGGTCGGGCATTGGGCGTACAGCATTGTGGGTCTCAGGGCTGGCGGTGGTGCTGGCAACATGGAGCTGGAACGAGTGGTGGGCACATGTCCACGGCCGAAAGTTGCGCCCGGTGCTGGGCGAAGCTCGCTTCCAGGTGCCATTCTCTGTTGGGATGGTGTTGTTCTGTGTCGGCATGGCATTGGGCGAGCGCATCTGGTGGAGGATTGGCCTTTGGTGCGTCTTGGCGTTGCTCTTCGTGTGGCAGGGAGCACAGGCATGGCGCGCGAGGGCTGACACCAGGGACAAGCCTTCGTGTTGATGCAGATGGGGCTGTACGTTGTCAGACAGCAATGGCTTTCGCTATCTCCGCTGCTACTCTGGCGTTGTTCTCCAAAAGCGCTAGATTTGCCCTTAGGCTTCTCTCTCTGGTCAGCTCGCTGATGCGGGCTAGCAGGAACGGCGTCAGTGCCTTTCCCTTGATCCCCTTCTCATCTGCCTCCGCCACTGCCTGCTCGATTGCGGGTTCGATTTCCTCCCTGGGGACTTCGGCGCTTTCCGGCACGGGCACCGTCACCAGCATCCCCGTGGGGAGGCCCAGGACCCGCTGGGCGTGATACACAGCGGCCACCTCTTCCGGGGAATCCACCCGCTGGTCCACCGGCAGCCCGGAACTGCGGCTGTAGAAAGCGGGGAACTCGTCGGTTCCGTACCCCAGGACGGGCACACCCATGGTTTCCAGCACTTCCAGGGTGGCCGGGAGATCGAGGATCGCCTTGGCGCCTGCGCACACAACCACCACGGGAGTCCTTGCCAGCTCCTGCAGATCTGCGGAGATGTCGAAAGGATGTCCCCGATGTACGCCGCCAATGCCCCCGGTGGCGAAAACGGCGATGCCTGCCCTGGCCGCCAGGTACATGGTCCCCGCTACTGTGGTGGCACCATCCTGCCCCAGGCCAACCGATATCGGCAAGTCGCGGCGGCTGATCTTCCGAATGCCTTTCGCGCGGGCCAGGTACTCCAGTTCCTCGTCCGTAAGCCCGACTTTCACCTTGCCTTTCAGCACAGCGATGGTGCGCGGCTCCGCTCCTGCTTCCCGCACCACCTGCTCCAGGCGCTCTGCCGTTTCCAGGTTGGCCGGATACGGCAGGCCGTGGGATATGACCGTTGATTCCAGGGCTACTATTGGCTTCATTGGAAACCTCCTCCTCGTGTGGTCGTTGCCATGATGTTGGGCTTTGGACATGAGTTCGAACATGATCCCTTCGCTGGAACGGGTCGGCACCTCTTGGTATTTTTGGTGGTGCTCAAGAGCAGTGGGATGGACTTGCCTTGTTGGTACGGGCATACCCCGCTCCGGTCGGGCCGGCCCTGAGTTTCTCCGGGCAGCGGAGGGCAGTGTCCTCCGTTACGGGCCATGTCCAAACTCTTGTCCGAACATCAGCAAGATGTTCTTGACATGGTAGCACAGGGAGCGCAAAACGCCAAGTGCCAAGGGCTGTGGGATTCCCCCTGGGACATCTTCAGCATCCATCAACCCCAAGCGATGGGGCGCGCCATGCTTCAGGCACGTCGAAAGGGCTTCAGAGGCGCGGCACGGGCCTTCGATCTGCTCCGGAGGCCCGCTGTGAATTTTCCCCGGAGATATGCTATACTTTCGGTGGAGGCATTGTGCGGGTGGAATGGCTACCAGGGTGAGAAAAAAGAGCACGGGGCTTTGTAACCCCCCGATATGCAAATTGGCTTTGATCGTACCCCTGTTGCTGCTCGTTTTTCTCCTGCTGTGGCAGGGCGGAGCAACCCGGGTCAGACGCCCTGGATCGTTGGCTGCTATTGGCCCAGTTTCCCCCAGCAACCTGATCTTCGATAGAAATGGCCGACTGCTCTACGAGGCGATAGACCCGAACGGCCAGAAAGCGCGCCCTGTCTCCCTGGGCCAGATCCCCAATGCTTGCCGTCAGGCCGCCATAGCCACCGAGGACATGCATTTCTACAGCCACCCCGGCGTGGATTTGCCGGCGGTTGCAAGGGCTGCATGGCAATATCTCAGGTCAGGGCATCCGGTCAGCGGTGCCAGCACTATCACGCAGCAGACTGTGCGACTCCTCTACATGTCCCCGAAAGAACGGCGCGAGCGGAGCCTGCAACGGAAAGTCAGAGAAATCTGGCTTGCTCTCGAGTTGGAGCGGGAGCACACCAAGGACGAGATACTCGCTGCGTACCTGAACAACCTCTACTACGGAAATTTTGCCGTGGGCATTGGAGCTGCAGCCCATTCGTATTTCGGAGAGGACGTCCGAAACCTGGACCTGGCCCAGTGCGCTTTCCTGGCCGGCCTTCCCCAGAATCCATCCCGGTACAACCCCGCGGCCGACCTTCCCGCGGCGAAAGCAAGGCAGAAATATGTGCTTTCCCGTATGGTAAAAGCTGGTTTCATAACGGCTGACGACGCCGAGAAAGCTGTGAAAGAGCCGCTGCGGTTCGCCGGGAAGCGGTTCCCTATCGAAGCCCCTCATTTCGTCTTCCTGGTACAGCAAATCCTGGACCGGGAGCTGGGAGTGGAGCGGGTACGTGAAGGCGGCCTGCGGGTTTACACCACCCTGGACCTGGGATTGCAGGAAAAAGCGGAAGAAGTGGTACGACGCCGCATCCGGGAGATGCAGTGTTCTCCCACCACGCCCCTGGCCCGGAAAGTGGACAGCGCCGCGTTGTTGGCGCTGGACCCCCATACCGGCGATGTGCTGGCATGGGTCGGGAGCCCGGACTATTTCGACAGGAAGCACGCCGGAGCGGTAAACGCCGTGCTGAGCCTCCGCCAGCCTGGCTCGGCCCTGAAGCCGATCACCTACGCCGCTGCTTTCGACCCTGCCAACGGCGCACCATACACGCCTGCCACCGTCCTCCTCGACCTGCCCACGACTTTCTACGACAGTCAGGGGAAACCGTACACGCCCGTGAACTACGACCGCCAGTGGCACGGTCCTACCAGCCTCCGGACTGCGCTGGCATGTTCCTACAACGTCCTGGCTGTGAAAGTGCTGGAGAAAATCGGCATAGGCAATTTTCTTCGCCTGGCCGAGGCCCTGGGCCTCCGACATCTTTCCCACACCCAGGCAAATCTGTCCCTTACCCTTGGAGGCGGAGAAGAGACGCTACTGGACATCACGGCGGCCTACGGTGCTTTTGCCAACGGCGGGATATATGTGGTTCCCATTGCGATCCGGAAAGTGGAGGATTTGCAGGGGAACGTTCTGTTGGAGAACGTCCCTGTACGTGTGGACGACAAAGGCGTGCGACGCCATCGGGTTTTGGATTCGAGGGTGGCGTTCCTGATCACCGACATCCTGAGTGACGATCTGGCCCGATCGCCTGCTTTCGGCCGGTTCAGTCCGCTGTACCTGGGTCGGCCGGCGGCAGCCAAGACCGGCACCACAACCGACTGGCGGGATAACTGGACTATCGGTTACACGCCGGACCTGGTGACGGGCGTCTGGGTGGGTAACGCGGACAACGAGCCGATGGTGGGCGTCAGCGGGATTGACGGTGCGGGCCCGATCTGGCATGATTTCATGGAGATAGCGACCCAATCGCTGTCGCCGCGCCCTTTCCCGCGGCCCAACGGACTTGTGCGTGTGGAGATATGCGCCGACTCTGGTCTTCTCCCCACGCCGCTCTGCCCTCACCGGCGAATGGAATGGTTCATCGCCGGCACGGAACCCACGGAGCGGGACGACCAGTATCAGAGGATTGCCGTAGACGTGCGCACAGGGCATCGCGCTGCCTCTGATACGCCGCCGCGGTTCGTCGAATGGAAAGTGTTCCGCGTCCTGCCGCCGGAGGCCGCGCGGTGGGCCAGGGAGAACGGAATCCCACAGCCCCCGCCTCCTCTGTCGGAGGACAAAGTATCTGCTCTGGCCCTTGGTTCTCCGGAAGACCAATCTGTCTATCTCTACGCCCCGACCCTATCGGCGGATGAACAGAGGGTACGGCTTTCGGCTGTCCCGTCGGTCGCAATGCGCAATGTGACATTCTACCTGGACGGCCGCGCTGTCGGGACGGTCCACAGCTCGCCGTGGGAAGTATGGTGGACGCTGCATCCCGGGGACCATGTGGTACTGGCGATAGGGGAGGGGGAAGACGGTTCCATCTACCGAAGCGGGGAGCGTCATTTTACCGTTCGATTGCCTGATACTGGGGGGTGAGGGGTTCCCATTCCTACTCAATTCCGCGGTAGGTGAACCTGCGGTTGGCGTTGTAATTCCAGAAAAGCACCAGCAGGGTGGCAACGATCTTCGCCGCATTGTAACCGATGACATTCCCCAGGTAAGGCGCGAATACCCGAGACAAGCCTAGAAAAATGGTTTCATTGATCATCAAACCGGTTACGCTTACCAATGCAAACTGCACAAGCTGCCCATGCACTTTCCGTTCTTTGGACTCTGGGAAAGTCCAGAGGCGGTTCCACGTGAAATTGTTCAGCACTGCGCAGCTAAATGACAGCGCGTTGGCCCATACCTTGGGCCAGCCGAAAACCAGGATCATCAAGTTCAGGATGCTGAAATCGACCGCGGCGCCAGACGTGCCGACAATGGAAAATTTTATGAACCGTTTCAGCTCCCTGACTGACATCTTCTCGCCGATAGGCGTGGATTCCACGAAGTCAAAAATCGTTTCCATGATCCTCATTATTCTCTATCACGGTCTCCGTTCCGGCCGATTTTCTCCCCCAGGCCGATGAGCACGGCGGGGATCAGGTACATTCCATGTACGAAGAGGTTGTCGAACCCATTGTGCACACCAAGGTGCATTAGCGCCCCCATAGCCCCTACTGCCATTGCCATCTGCAGACCATCGGACGGCGATCTGCTTCTCCATAAAACCCATAGCCCGCCAAGCCACATCGTCAGGTAGCCCAGCAGACCGGCGATTCCTGCTTCGGCGGCAATGTTGATGTAGTAGTTGTGAGCGTGTCCCAGCGCTTCCTGCCAGCGGGGGACGTTGTATGATCCGTAGAAAATCGGGTAGTTGCCAATCCCAACTCCCAGCCACGGGTGGTCAGCCCACATGCGCAGGCCTGCCAGCCAGTGGGCCAGCCGCTCCACGGATGAGAAATTGGCATTCGTTACCTGGATGCGTGATATGTCCATGCCGCCGGCGAGGAAGGCATAAACATCGGACATCCGGCTTGCCAGCACTTTGGGCAACTGGACAGTCCCAGGCGCTATTGCCAGGAGCGCAACGATGCCTGTCAGGGCCGCCGCGGAGACGATGTAAAAGCTTCGCATGGGTCTGGCAACGATCACAGTCGCCACCCCAAACAGCACGCCCAGCCATGCCCCTCTCGACCAACTCATCACGATCGCTGCCAAGATCAGCACTGCGCTGCCGCCGTGGAACCCGACGACAGCCCACCTTTGCCTAGGTCCACCACCATCCCACTCCAGCACCCCCCACATAGCCAGGCTCAAGGCCACTGGCAGCAGCATTCCCAGGTATCCGGCGAATGGGTTTGGTTGCTGGAAAGTGCCGTAGGCTCGCAGGAACCTGCCATACAGGATGAAGCCTTCCGGGCCACTCCTGGTGAAGAACTGCCATGCCCCCAGGAGCGCTTCCAGATCTGCTGCCAGGACCAGGGCGGTCGCCACTGCCAGAGTGTGCTTACGGCTTACGAAAGCCCGGACGGAGAGATACACCAGCAGAACCTCTGTCCATTTCACCAGTTCCGGCAGGGATGCCTTCAGTGAAAGGGCCACTATCAGGGAAAGCAAGGCGCTCCCGATGAAACAGAGAAGCGGCCACAGCCACCGGGCCGATAACTCCGGCAGTTTTCCCCGGTCAGCCATGCGAAAGAGCCAGGCAAACAACAGAAGGGAGATAATTCCTTCGGTAGCGGTCACCTGGGCCCCTGCGACATATATCTCTTTCAGAGATCCAAACGGTATCGTGAACCCAATCAGCGCCACGGCGATTACGGGCTTCCACAGCGCCGAGGCTATCAGGATAGCGGCAACGATGCAGACGAAAGCCACAGGCAAGGATGCCCAGACGAGGAAAATCGCAAGAGCAAATGCCAAAAACCCCCAGGTCAGGACCTCACGGCTTTCGTCCGGAGCCACGCCACACCTCCGCATCTTGGGTTCAAAGGATATCCGATGGGCAGAAATTTGTCAAAGGATGGGCATGCCGGGCTTTTGAAGCAATCCAGGGGGCCTGAGATGCCTGCAAGAAGTCTTTGTTCACAGGGCACCGACATTGCCTCCTGAACGTGGGCGACCAGTTGGTTGCCCTACGAATTGGCAGGATCAGTTTTTTCTATCCCTTGGGCAATGTACGACGGTACGATTTTTCCCGCTCCTCTTGGCCTCGTACAGTGCAGAGTCTGCTACGGCCAGAAGAGATTCGGCGTTTCTCCCTGAGCATTTGAAACTTGTAATACCTGCTGAGAAGGTTGCCGATATTTTGTGTCCGTGCCATGTGAGATCGGATTGTTCAAGTTCTTCCAATATCCTGGTCAGGATTTCCTGTCCCTGATCTAACCTCTCAGTTATCAGGATCCCCGCGAACTCATCCCCGCCATACCGGGCAATTACGTCTGTTTCCCTGAAACGGCTTTTCATGATCTTGGCTGCCTGAGTCAATACGTAGTCCCCGGCTCTGTGTCCCATGCTATCGTTCACCATTTTGAAATCATCAAGGTCTAGCATGAAGACCAGAAAATCCCTACCGTACCTTTTCGCTAAATTTACTTCCTGTTCGAGGCGTGTCGTGAGATACCTGCGGTTGTAGAGACCAGTCAGAGGATCAGTGATAGAAAGAACCTCCAGTTCTTCCATAAGCCGTTTAATGTCCGTTATGTCCCTTCCTATAATCAGATATCCTGGCTGGCCCCATTTGTCTTTCAGAGGAGTGCTTTCTAACAGAAATGCTCTGTTGGCAATGATTACCTCTTGTTCTGGCTTGTCTAAACTGAATTTAGGCCCGAATACTTGTGGAGAATGCACGTCTTTTATTTTTACGGCATCGGGTATGTGATGTCCGACCGCCGCATTGAAGAAAAGTATCTCGCCCTCCGGAGATGTAACCATTACGAGGTCAGGGCTGACCTCGAGCAGTGTCTGCGAGAGGGCAAGCTTCACGAGCTGAGAATGTCCCAGATCGCGGAAACCCCAGGCCGTGAGCAGCACAAGCAACAGACTGGCAATAGGATCGGGATCCGGTATGCCGTAGGTGATCGGAATCACATAGTAGACAAAAGAAGCGCTCATGAACAATGTTATACCAAGCAGGAACCACCTGAGCGATTGCCTGAGACGGAGATTGACTTGCGTTTTGTAAAAGCCATAAAATATCATAAGCGCCAAAAGTGCCAGCAGGTAGGTGTACAGTACAGCGACAACATACATGCTTCCTGGTTTGGTCAATTGCCAGCCCACTTGGGTTTTCTCTATGCCGTATTGAATCAGGTGTGTTTCCCATATCATGCCTATGAACAGTAATTCCGGAATTGCAAGCAGATGTATCCATTTTGGGGAGTACATTGGAAGGAAAACCGCCGATTCAAACAGTGTCAGGATTCCGAGCGCTCCTATGGTAGAGTAAACCTCCAGGTAAAAGAAAGCCGTGTCTCTGGTAGGGGCTGTGCGGTACATGAAATTGGCGAGGTTTCCTATCCCAAGGAACAGGAATATGGCAATGGTAAATGCCATAAAGCGAGTGGTGCGCTCGGTAAGGAACAACCAGAGAGCGTACCCAAGACTAACAGTGACTGCAAGGATTGCAGAAATAGTAAAAAAAACCAAAACAGGCCTCCCTGGTAAGAGATCCGCGATCGCCGCGATTATCCTGTCCGCGTCCCGTAGTGTTCGATATCCTTGAAACGGATTTACAAGTACTCGTGGCAATCCCTTGCAAAGTTGCCATAGAATACACCACATACCTGCTTCTTGTCAAACCAATGAGGCGGCGTTATGAGTGCGTCACAAATCGGTGTGTAATCAAACTATATGCATTAGACACATAATGTCAGGCTCCGCTCGATCCGTTATCACGCTGCAATTTCGCTCGCACGTTTGTCCTACCTCGGCTTACGGGTCCCTAGGCCCCTTCTTGGAACACCCAATAAGCCTATTAGCGCTTACATCTGTGTGGAATATCTTCTATGCTTGTATATGAAAGGTGAAGATGAGGAGGTGGAAAGCTCATCAAACCATAAACTATCGTGCGGGAGAGGGGAAATGGCTATGCGCAAGGCGATGGCAGTTACACTGATAGCGACAATGCTCGCTTTGAACGCTCTTCTGGGTACGCCCGCGGCGATAGCAATGAAAGGCGGCGCGCGGGCGACGAAGACGCTTCTTGTGCGCCTTAAGGATCCTGAGCAGGCGGCCGTAGGAGCCGAGGTGGGGGGATACTCGATAGACCCAGACCCCTATCTCGCTAAGATAGGCTGGGCCAAAGTACATGTCCCTGCCGGCCAGGAAATCTGTGCCGTGTCCGCTTTGTCGGATTCCCCCGATGTCCTTTCTGTCGAGGCGGAAGGGACAATGCATGCTACTTTTACCCCTAACGATCCCTATTACAGGGACAGCAGCAAAGTCTATGCTCCTCAGAAAATATCCGCTCCTGGCGCTTGGGATGTTACTCTCGGCGATCCTTCGGTAACCATCGCGGTAGTGGATACCGGTTTGGATATCTCTCATCCAGAGTTCCAGGGGCGTGTTCTGGCCGGATACGACTTTGTGGATAACGATTCTGCTCCGGACGATGCCAACGGGCATGGGACGCACGTGGCTGGCATAGCTGCCGCGGGCACCAACAACGGCGTCGGAATAGCAGGAATATGCGGCAATTGCAGCGTGCTGCCGGTACGTGTTTTGGATGCCAGCGGCGTTGGAACATGGTCTCAGGTGGCTGACGGCATCATTTATGCTGCAGATCATGGAGCCAAAATCATCAATCTCAGCCTGACGGGCAAGTATCCCTCCAATGCAGTGGCCGATGCTGTGAACTATGCCTGGAACCACGGAGCTCTGGTCGTGGCTGCGGCAGGCAATTCCGACTCATCCGAGCCGTCGTATCCTGCCGCTTACGACAAAGTTATGGCTGTGTCGGCCACCACTACCAGTGACTCCAAGTGGGGGCTTTCTAACTATGGCAACTGGATCACCGTAGCGGCTCCGGGGGCTACAGTTTACAGCACCGTGCCTGGGGGCGGATACGATTTCAAGAGCGGTACTTCCATGGCCGCTCCTCATGTGTCCGGCCTGGCGGGGCTCATCTGGTCTGTGAATCCAAAACTGACGAATCAGGATGTGTGGGACCTGATTACAGAGCATGCCGATGACCTGGGCGATCCTGGCAAAGACGAGTACTTCGGGTGGGGAAGAATCAATGCTGCCGCCTCGGTCCACGCAGCCGCTGCAACCGTAGGAAGCACTTTGGAGGCAGTCGTCTGGTATGATAGGAATGGGGATGGCATCCAGCAGGCTGACGAGGAGCCGCTCCCTGGGGTCTCTGTCAGGTTGCACTGGGCTGATGGAGATAGGGTGTACGAACCGGGTGGCGACGATTACCTGGTGGCTGAAAACACCACGGACAGTACGGGAACCTATAGCTTTCACGGGTTGGAGCCCGGACATGGATACTGGGTGGAAGTAGATCCGTCCACATTACCAAAAGGGCTGGCTGCTACACCAAAACTGTTGTCCGCTCCGGGGAACACGCAGGTGCAGGCACCGTTGGGTGTTGCGCATCCAAAAGGGCAGATCCCGATGGTATCTTCTTCATCAACGTCTGAGGCCGTGGCATCGGTGTCAGTGACCAAACAAGTTACATTGGCTGGCAAGGTATGGAACGATCTCGACGGGGATGGGGTTGTGGATCCAGGCGAACCGGGCATGTCTGGGTGCACAGTGAAGATATTTTCTTCAGATGGATCTCAGGTGACGCAGGCGGTGACCGACGACAACGGGGATTTTACTGTGTCGGACCTGTCTGCCGGTACCTACACCATCTCCGCGGATACTCCTGAGGGATATGCCAGCACGACTTCAACGAGTGAAACGGTTTCTGTCGCCCCTGGTGCCACTAAGTCGGGCATAAACTTTGGTGTCGTCGTTCCTACTGCGGTACAGGTAAGTTCTTTCGCCGTCAACCCCGACGGTGGCGCCGTGCGTGTTGCATGGAGCACGACACTGGAAGAGGGTGTGACGTCGTTCGTCGTCCAGAGAGCATTGAAGAGCAAAGGCCCATGGGCCTCGGTAGGTGAAGTCCAAAGCGCCGGCGTAGGCGGGCAGGGGGCTGATTATGAATTCACCGACACCAGTGTGAAGCCTGGCATGGCGTACTGGTATCGTGTCCAGGCTCAGCCATCGGGAGAAGCTGTAGGCCCAGTTTCCGTGAGCATACCGATTGGTGGCAATGACAGTGTCTTGCTCTTTGTGCCTGTCGTGATGGCACCCTGGTGACCTGCGTAATTTCGTGTAGTCGCGACATCCACTGGCCTTCCCACCGCTAGCCGCACCTCGGTCGGCTAGCAGCTTCTATCTCAGAACAAGTGCACTGCCGATGCTTTGAAGGTCATGTACACCTGCTCTCCCACGTGAAGGTTCAGGTCTTCCCACGAGCGGCGGGTTATCAGCACTTCGAACTCTGGCGGCACATCCACAGTGACCCTTAGCACCCTGCCATTGTCCACCACTCCGGTCAGTCGTCCTCGGAAGCAATTCCTGGCGCTGGACTCAAATGGGGTGGGGGACAGAAGGATGTCCTCCGGGCGCACCATAAGCGAGACAGTGCCTCTCGCGTCTGTGGGGACGGTTATGCGCATCTCTGGCGGTACCCTGACATAACTATACCCATTCTCCTGATCTGCTGTCCCACGGAAGAGGTTCCGCCCGCTGACGAACCGCGCCACAAATTCAGAGCTGGGCTTGCGGAATATCTCTTCTGGGGTGCCAACCTGCACTATTTTGCCCTTACGTCTGCCGCCGTCAGCACACATTTTCAGCACCGCCACTCTTTCTCCCAATGCGAACGCTTCCTCAAAGTCATGGGTCACGTGGATGGTGGTTGTGCCAATGTGATGGTGCAGGCGTTTCAGCTCCTGTTGGAGCGATTCTCGTGTGCCTGGGTCTAGGGAGCTAAGGGGTTCGTCCAGGAGGAGCAAATCCGGTTCAGTGATCAATGCCCTCGCTAGCGCTACCCGTTGTGCTTCGCCCCCGCTCAACGTGCCGGGCCAGCGGTCCAGCAAATGCTCTATTCCCAGGAGATTGCACATCCTCTCGACTTTCTTTTTGACCTCTTTCTTGCCTACCCCCCGCAATTGCAACCCGAAAGCGATGTTCTTCCTGACTGTAATGTGAGGGAAGAGAGCATAGTCCTGGTAGACGAACCCGACTTTCCTCCGCTCTGGTGAGAGATGTGTTACGTCAGAACCGTGGATCAAAACCTTTCCGGCGGTCGGCCTCCGCAGGCCTGCGATGGTTTCTAGCAGCACTGTTTTGCCCGCGCCAGTGGGACCAAGGATTATGAAGTACTCTCCTCGAGCGACTGAGAGGTTTGCCTCTTCCAGAGAGAACTCCCCTGCTGTGATCTGCAGACCCTCGATCTGTAACCCGTCCGTCATCTCGACCTCCGACTCGCTTGTCCGGGGAGCATTCTGAGCAATGTGAACGCCGCAAGCCCGACCAAGATCATCAAAGCAGCTACTGGTCTGGCATACTGCAGTCCAAAGGACTCGAAGCGTTCGTAAATCAGCACAGGAGCTATCATGGGATGGTATGCCAGGATGACTACTGCCCCAAATTCGCTGATCCCTCTTGCCCACATCAGGATGACGCCAGAGAGAATGCTCCGCCATGCCAGCGGCAGCGATACGCGCCAGAATGTCTGCCAGGGCGATGCACCGAGGGTACGGGCGACTTTCTCCAGCCTGGGATCCACACCCTCGAAGCCGTCCTTGGCCGCGTCCACCAGAAACGAGAGGCTCACGAAAAGCATTGCTATAACGATACCTGGCGTTGCCGAGACAAAATGCACTCCAAACGCGCTAAAGAATTTCCCCACAGGCGCTTGCCGCCCGAAAACCGTCAGCAAAGCTATGCCTGCTGCAGAGTGAGGGACTACGATCGGCACGTCTATGATCCCCTCGATCACCCGTTTTCCTGGAAAGTCCGTTCTGGCAAGGGTGTACGCCAGCGGGACTCCGGATACCAGGGCTATGACCGTGGCAATCAGCGATGCATAGAAAGTGAGCACTACGGCGGATCTCACTTCGCCGTCTTCGATAGTATCCCGGAAAGCAAGCGGAGGGTTGGTTACGACTGTCTTCGTCAGCGGCCATACGATGAAAAGCAGTAATAGTCCTCCGAGGAGCAGGAAGAGTGCCCTTGTTCTGCTTTCGCGGACTATGCCTGGTAACTTGTGCATGTTTTCGATTTGTCCTAACGACGAAAATATTAACGCAGACTAACGAGATATTCCTTCAGAGCTGAACTTCCGACAAACCAAGGATAGAAATGGCGCAGGAAGCCGCTTTCTGCCCTTGCCTATTTATTATCCCAGCTGCCTCCGGCGTTCACTTCAGTGGGCAGTGGGTGGGCGAAGGCAGTGCCTCCACCTACCCACGAACACGTATAGCGGCGCTCCGTCCCTCATTGGACTTTGGACAAACAGGCTGATTTGCCAATCAGAGCCCTTTATCCTGAGGAAGGAGGAAAGAGAGAGCGCGTATCTTGTGGTCGAGCTTCGCTCGACTAC
>CAZDOZ010000006.1:16417-24449 GCA_964507175.1 uncultured Anaerolineae bacterium | reverse complement strand
AAGCAAATCGAAGCCAAAAAGTGCTCCTGCAGACCCTCACGCTCGATACAGAGCTTGCCCCGTGGAATAGTATTCCACAGGGCTTGTCCCATGACTTTCCTGGGGTCGACGGAAACCTTCGGAAGGGCAGGTAAATTCCTGGGAGCCCCACGGGCCCCAGGAGTTGTTTTGTTTTCCCATCCATATTTCGCCTTGTCTGCCGTTGCAGCATGTGATATAGTCACTTAACGAGAGGAACTCTGCCGAAGCGCGCTTTGAAGCGTGATTTGCTATTACGCACCAAAACAAGGAGGGAGAGATGGACAAATTGATCTCTGTAAACAATATCGACTTGTTCTTCGAGGACACAGGGGGAATGCCCCTCCTCCTGGTACATGGATTCCCCATGGATCACACTATGTGGGAAGGGCAACTGACAGGCCTTGGTATCCATGAGCGGATACTGGCTCCCGACCTCCGGGGGTTTGGCAAAAGCACAGTACCCCCGCATTTATATGACTGCTACAGCATGGATGCCTACGCCACCGACCTGAGGAACCTGCTCGACGCGCTCAATTTGCAGCAAGTGATCCTGGTCGGCCTTTCCATGGGAGGGTACATCGCGTTTGCTTTCCATCGCCTTTTCCCAGGAAGGCTCAAGGGGTTGGTTCTGGCGGACACCCGCCCAACAGAAGATACGCCGGATGGGAAACAAGGACGCCTGGACGCAATCGATAAAGTAAGACAGGCAGGCGTAAAGGTGATAGCAGATGAGATGGTTCCGAAGCTCTTCTCGCCCAATACCCTCGATAACAACCGACCGCTGGTGAAGAAAGTCCGCGACATGATGACACGCCAGCCACCTGGAGGTGTAATCGGCGCTCTCCATGCGATGGCTGAGCGTCCGGATTCCACTCCCGACCTGCCCGGTATACAAGTCCCCACGCTGGTGGTAGTGGGAGCGGACGACACGCTCACCCCACCCGAGGATGCCATGACAATGGCGAAGAATATCCGGAATGCACGGCTGGAGATAATTCCAGAGGCAGGGCATTTGACCCCACTGGAAGCGCCAGGGCCTTTCAACCGGACTCTGAGGGAGTTCATCTCGGAGTTGAAGTGAAGAGACACATCGCTCCAATGGAGCAGCAGCCGGCAGATCCACGATAGCGAATCAACGAATAAGCGAATGAGCGAATCAACAGACCTCGCCCATTCGCTGATGTGGACTCTCGGTCCGCTCTACAGACTGGCGACCTCTCTGGCGCTGTCCTTTTGTCACGTTAATTTGTAAATTCGCAAACAGCCCGATCTACAGAGCGTCAATCGGCATCGCTCCACCGGATGAATCCGGCTCTTGAGGCGGGCTGACGCCGTAAAGCAGGGGTCGGGGATCAGGGATTAGGGCGCGATAGGGGCCCCTGGGACAGCGGCACAGCCTTCACACCCTAACCCCTGTCCCCTGATCCCTTGCCTGGCGTCTGAAGTGCCGAATTCCACTCGGTGCTGCATGTCCGCCGCAGGGGGCCCGGGTGATGAGTGAGGGCAAAAATGCTTTCTCCGCTTCCCTGCAAGGCAAGCTCATCCCACTACTTTTGAGCGCCGCCATTTGCTCCGAAATCCCACAGAAGCTAGAACTCGTAGCTCTCCCCAGGTTTCAGCACCACGCACCTGGCCTTGCATTCCTTACCCAACATCGAGCAGAAATCCTCCGCGTTCTGCTCGATCACAGGCCATGTGTTGTAATGCATCGGGATGACCACCTTGGGCTGGATCAGCTTGGCTGCTTTCACAGCGTCCTCAGGGCCCATGGTAAAGTTGTCTCCGATGGGAAGCAGAGCCAGGTCCACACCATCGTCGGCAAGCCATTTCATGTCGTAAGTCAGGCTTGTGTCGCCAGCGAAATAAATCTTCTTCCCTTCGATAGTCAGAAGGAACCCTGCTGGGTTGCCACCATAGCTCCCGTCGGGGAGCATAGAGCCGTGATGGGCGATAGTGAGTTTGACACGTCCGAAAGGAAAGTCATGGGCCCCACCGATGTGCATAGCGTGAGTGTTCTTCACACCTTTGTTGGTGAGCCATGTAGCCACCTCGTAATTTGCCACCACTGTGGCTCCCGTTCGCTCCGCTATCTCCACTGTATCGCCTACGTGGTCGCTGTGACCATGGGAAACCAGAATAAAGTCTGCTTTCACCTCATCGGCTTTGGTGGCTGCTACCGGGTTATCGGTGAAGAACGGATCTATGAGGAGGTTGTACCCGCCAGCCTCGATCCCCCATGCCGCATGCCCGTACCAGGTTAGTTTGACGCTCATTTTACTCCCTCCTTAGAATGCAAATGCTCAGAAGAATTTCGTCAGGCGAAGCATTCATATTTTACCTCACATTGCCGTACGACGGAAATTCCCGGCAGCAGAGGGGCCAAAGCAAATAAGCCGGAACGCGCGCCTCGGAATAAAGTGCTAAACAATCTTCCTCCCTGAATCCCGTTGGAAATTCCCCTCCGGGATTATTGGGATTTATTGGACAATGCAGATTGGCTTTCTCGGGGTTCCGGGAGTAAAATTAAGGTACTCGGCAGGACGGCAACAGTCCGCACGCCGGGCAGAGATCATTTTATCGGCAACAATTGCTCGGGCCAGGCCATTAGCTACAAAGCTGACAGGCTGGCATGCGGAAAGAGGGCGCTTTTCAAAAGCCTGCAGGCATATCAGGCCGAGCATCCACCAATCTCGGAAGGAAATTATTATGAATGTTGTTATCGTGTACGCTAACGCTGGCGGGGGCCATAGGAGCGTGGCCCTGGCCCTGAAAGAAGCTTTTGTTGTCTACCATCCCGGCACAAACGTCTCACTGCTCGATGTAATGGGAGATTATGCTCCTTTCCCCATGAACCGTTTCCCGGATATCTACCCCAAGCTAACCAAGGGAAAAGCCGCCGTGTGGAAATGGCTTTACACCCTGACCGATGGACGCCTCCAGGCCAGCGTGATATCCGAGGGATGGAATCCGGTAATCCGTGGGAGGTTGCGCAAGGCGTGGATGGAACACTCGGCTGACATAGTAGTTTCCGTCTATCCCCTGCTGAACCGGAACCTGGGAAAGTACATCCAGCGGCTTCATTCCAAGCCATTGTTTTCCATCATGATCACCGACCTGGGCACCGCACACTACCTCTGGTTCTCACGTCATGCCGATCACTACCTCCTCCCGACGGAAAGCGTTCGCCAGCGCGCGCGGCATTTCGGAGTACCAGATCAAAAAGTCAGCATCACCGGCCTGCCAGTAAGCCTGGCTTTTTCCACCCGGAAAAGCAAAAGAATGGCCAGGCTGGAGCTGGGACTTGCGCCTGACATCCCTACGGTGCTCTTGGTGGGTGGAGCCGATGGGATGGGAGGGATAGAAGCCATCGCAAAAGCCATCGACAGCGTCCGCCCCGAAGCGCAGCTCGTGGTGGTAGCGGGGAGAAATAGGCGGCTCTATAAACACCTCTCGGAAATGCCCTGGCATATCCCAGTCAAAGTGATTGGCTTCACCAATGAAATGCACTTGTGGATGCAAGCGTCGGACTTGCTGCTGAGCAAAGCGGGGCCCAGCACTATCAGCGAAGCGTTTACCGTCGGCCTGCCGATAATCCTCACCGGATACCTGCCTGGACAGGAAGACGCAAACCTCAGATTTGTGCTGGATTCTGGTGCCGGCGTGTACCAACCACGCCCCGAAGAAATAGCCCGTCTGGTGAAGTCCTGGTTCTCCGCAGGCAATGACTCACTCCTCAAGATGTCAGAGAATGCCCAACGCGCATCCCGTCCCAATGCAGCAAAAGATGCCGCTGACCTGCTGTGTCAGCTCGCAGCTTCCTACAAAGAAACCCTACCTGGCCTATGGAGTGACCGCTCGCTTCGCATGGCGAGCAATCGGTAAAACGGGTCACCTGTCCGTGCCGGAGGTTGTCCATTCACAACTCGCGTACACTAAGTTTTGAAAGTTAGGAGAGCGCAAGATGGGGATAAACACACTGGAAAAGCAAGTGAATCGCTTCGCAAGGATACGAATGGCCCACCTGCCGTCCGCTATCGAGCCTCTGGACAATCTGTCCCGTGCTCTTGGTGGCCCCAGGATTTTCGTCAAACGCGACGATCAAATCGGGCTCGGAATAGGAGGAAACAAAACCAGAAAGCTCGAATTCCTCCTGGGCGAGGCGGTGAAACTAGGGAAGAAGAAAGTCGTTACATTCGGCGGGCTGCAATCAAACCACGCCCGCCAGACAGCAGCTGCCGCCAGGAAAGTAGGTCTGGAGCCAATACTTTTTCTGTTCGGCGACGATCCCGGCGAATACCCCGGCAACCTGCTGTTGGACTTGCTCGCAGGAGCGACGATCCATTTCACGCCGATGAAGACAGGCGTCGAGCGGCTGGAGGAAGCTATCGAACGGATGCGGGAGATGGCTCTGGAGTTCCCAGATGTATCCGAGGAGGACACCTACATCATCCCCGTCGGCGGAGGAGCGCCAGTAGGACTTCTTGGGTACCTCAATGCTGCCCTGGAAATCCAGAAGCAAGCGGAGGAGATGGACATCCGGATCGATCATGTGGCGGTGGCGGCAGGCACCGGCGGAACTGTCGCCGGCCTGATGGCCGGATTCCGGCTCCTGGGATCCTCGACCAAGGTGGTTGGTATAGACGTGGGATCCCTCTGGGTAGACTTCAGGGATTCGATAGCGAAGGTCGCAACCCGCACCGGGCGCCAAATCGACCCTGGCATCTCGTTCTCCCCCGATGATGTCACTTTGTACACAGATTACGTGGGGGAAGGATATGCCATTCCGTCGGAAGGATGCATCGAGGCGATAGGCCTGCTGGCACGCTACGAAGGGCTATTCATAGATCCGGTTTACACAGGCAAAGCAATGGCAGGCCTGATAGATCTGGTACGCAAGGGCACTTTCGGCGGGGAAGAAACAGTCCTGTTCCTGCACACCGGCGGGCTGCCAGCGCTCTTTGCCAAAGGTGATATCATCCTGAAAGGGCTTAATCGACGATAGCGCCACATATGGTAGCACGCCGCATTAATCACTTCAACTGATCTGTGTCAAATCGACGGAGTGGATAATGCCAACCTCCATCGACGCCGGGTCTCCTGTGCCATGCAACTCGTGAAGGTTCTAGGCGGCCGGGAGCCAGACACCTTCCGAAGGCACTTGCAGAAACAACCCTCTGGAGTTAAAATTTAGTACAACTCCAATTAGTCGCGGCCAGATGGCCACCTGCTCACTCCGCCGACGTATCGACGAAATACCAGGAGCACGTACATGGATACAATCGCCCTGATAGACGCATACAGCCTGGCCTACCGGGCTTTCCATGCATTGCCGCCCACCCTTAGCACAGCGGATGGGGAGCCCACGAACGCCACTTTTGGCTTCACATCCATGCTCCTCCGCGTCCTCGAGGAAGTGAAGCCGAAGTACATGGCAGTCGCTTTCGATGTGGGGAAGACCTTCCGCCACGAGATGTACCCGGAGTATAAAGGCACACGCCTCGCCATGCCGGATGAGATGAAAACACAGACGGAGCACATCCGGGAAGTGGTGGAGGCGCTCAACATTCCGATTTTCGCCATAGAGGGCTACGAGGCGGACGATGTCCTGGGCACGCTTAGCCGAAAAGCGGAAACTCAAAAAATGCCATCTCTCATCGTCACTGGCGATACCGACGCGTTTCAAATCATAGACGATTTCGTTCGGGTGATGACCTCCCGCCGCCGCTTCTCCGATGTGGTGATCTACGACGTGGACGCTGTCAAGGAGCGCTACGGCCTGTTGCCGCAGCAATTGATAGACTACAAAGCTCTGGTTGGGGATAAATCAGATAACATCCCCGGGGTGCCGGGCGTCGGCGACAAAACAGCAAGGACTTTGTTACAGCAATACGGCACCCTCGATGAGATTTACGCCCACCTGGACGAGATAAAGAGCAAGCGAGCCAGAAACGCTTTGGAGAAATACCGCGATCAGGCGTACCTGAGCCGGAAACTGGCAACTATCGTCACTGACCTCCCGCTGGACCTCAGCCTGGAAGCATGCCGTGTGGAGGATTTCGACCGCGATCGGGTGGTGGAACTCTTCCGAAAGCTGGAATTTCGATCCTTGATCAACCGGTTGCCCCAGGCGAGGTATGCCCAAGGGCAGCCAGGACAACTCTCCCTTTTCCAGGAAAGCGGACGAAAGCCCCTGGGTGAGTACCTCCTGGTGAACACTCCCAACCGGCTCCGGGAACTGGTGGCTCACCTGAAAGATGCGAAGGAGTTCGCTTTTGACGTGGAGACAGACAGCCTCCGGAAGCAGGAGGCGGCGCTGGTAGGCGTGTCTCTGGCGTGGGACGAGGGTAAAGCAGCCTACATCCCCGTAGGTCACGAAACAGGCAACCAGCTCCCGTGGAGAGATATCGCCGAGGCCATAGCCCCGTTCTTTGCCGACGAGAATCGCCGGAAGATCGCCCATAACGCCAAATATGACATCACCTTGCTGGAGCGGTACGGAGTTCCTGTCCAGCCAAACCTGGTGGACACTATGATAGCCCAGTGGCTCATCCGACCCGATAGCAAGAGCCTGGGCCTAAAAGCACTGGCTTTCGAGAAACTAGGGCTGGAGATGTCCCCCATCACCGAGCTGATAGGTACCGGGAAGAAACAGATCAGCATGGAAAGGGTGGCGATAGAGAAAGCACTCCCTTACGCCGCTGCCGACGCCGACGTCACCCTCCGCCTCTCCAAAGTGCTCCTGAAAGAGCTGCAAAACCTCAACCTGGAGCGGCTCTTCTACGAAGTCGAGATGCCGCTGATTCCAGTCCTCACAGCCATGGAACGAAAAGGCGTCCTTCTGGACGCTGACTGCCTCCACGACCTGGCGCGCAGCCTGCGGACCAGACTGCACGAGCTAGAGCGGGCGATTCACGAGGATGTCGGCTACGAGTTCAACGTCAATTCCTCGCAACAGCTCTCCGAGGCCCTCTTCGACAAGCTGAACCTGCCATCCCGCGGTCTGAAAAAAACCACCTCCGGCCACGTCACCACATCTGCCGATGTTTTGGAGCGGCTCAAAGGCCTACATCCTGTGGTGGCGAAAGTGTTGGAATACCGACAATTACAAAAACTCCTCTCCACCTACATCGAACCATTACCACATATGGTCAACCCCACCACCGGGCGCGTTCACACCTCTTACAACCAGACTGGCGCGGAGACCGGCAGACTCTCCTCATCCGACCCAAATCTGCAGAACATCCCCACCAGGACGGACCTGGGACGGGAGATACGGAAAGCATTCGTGGCGGCGCCGGGGCATCTGCTCCTGGGTGCCGACTACTCCCAGGTCGAGCTGCGCATCCTGGCCCACATCTCCGGCGACCCGACAATGCTGGCGGCTTTCGCCAGAGGGGCGGACATCCACGCTCACACCGCATCCCTGATCTTCGGCGTCCCGGAGGATCGGGTTACGAAAGAGCAGCGGCGAGTTGCCAAGATGACCAATTTCGCCATTTCTTACGGTGTCACCAGCTACGGCCTGGCTCAGCGCACCAGCCTGGATCAGGAGACTGCCGCGAAGTTCATCGAGGCATATTTCCGCACCTACCCCAAGGTGAAGGAATACATCGAGCAGACTAAGGAATTCGCCAGGACTCACGGTTACGTGGAGACGCTGCTGGGCCGTCGCAGGTACTTCCCGCAGCTCATGAGCAAAGGCCGGGTAAGCCAAAACATCCGGCTCGCGGCAGAGCGGGCGGCGATAAACCATCCCATCCAGGGCACCGCAGCGGACATCATCAAGATAGCAATGATCCGGCTGCACCGCAGGCTGAAGGAGGAAGGACTCAGGAGCGCTATGATCCTTCAGGTTCACGACGAACTGGTGCTGGAAGCCCCCGAAGAGGAACTGGAGGGCGCGGCGGAGCTGGTGAAGGACGTGATGGAAGGCGCTTACAACCTGAAAGCTCCCCTCAAAGTGGATGTGGAGCGCGGCCCCAACTGGCGGGACATGACGCCGATAAAATCC
>CAZDOZ010000006.1:0-16317 GCA_964507175.1 uncultured Anaerolineae bacterium | reverse complement strand
CTTTGACAAAATTTCCTTTGTGTCGTATCATTGTTCATCAATACCGGCACATTGCGGCCTATTTCCTTCACAATTCGAGGCACCTATAAGCCGCACCTGCCGATGGTGCGATTCGTGTAATTCGTGGTTGCAGCTGCAGAAAGGAGCACACCTCATGTACCAGAAAACTGTGATAGTGGGGAACCTCGGGAATGATCCTGAGATGAGGTACACCCCAAGCGGAGTGCCTGTCACCAGCTTCAACGTGGCTGTGAACAGGCGATGGACAGATCAGAACGGAGACCAGCAAAAAAAGACCACGTGGTTCAGAGTGACAGCGTGGCGGAAGCTGGCGGAGACCTGCGCTCAGTATCTGAGCAAGGGGAGATTGGTTCTGGTAGAGGGAGAAGTCGACACGTCGGCCTGGACAGGGCAGGATGGGCAGCCCAGGGCCAGCCTGGAGCTAACCGCCCGCACAGTGCGTTTCCTCAGTCCCCGTGGGGACCAGAACGCTCCTGGCACTCCTGCCGAAGCCACCTCCGTGGCCGAGGAAGAAATACCGTTCTAAAACCATCAGCCGTCAGCCGGGAGCCGAAAGCGGCACTCTTGATACGCCGAATCGACTAACGGCTGACAGATTTTATCTCATCAGCAACGCTCTCAGCACTACCGAGGCCGGGTTCGCCCACCCATGCGCGAGAGGGAAAAACAAAGACGACCCACGATGTGCCCGCTCCTCGAGCAGGTACTTTCACAACACTTTACGTCCGCGCCCGCTCTCGTCGGGTCCTACGATCCCTTCCTCCTCCAGCATGTCCATCAACCTGGCGGCCCTGGTGTACCCTACCCTGAGCTTTCTCTGGAGTAGCGATATCGAAGCCCTCCCGGATTCACGCACCACAGAGACGGCATCGTCGAATAAGTCGTCTTTTTTCTTCACCGTCTCTTCTTCCAATGCTTCCAAGTCCTCCCAAAGAGGAGGGGTAATGAACTTTTCTCCTACTTCCGCGTGCTTTTCCTCCCTACGAATGGGGGGCACCGCGCCGCGGATGCCCTTCCAGTACCGGACTATCCGCTGTATCTCTCTCTCGGAAACGTAAGCTCCTTGCAGTCGTCTCGGTTTGCTGGAGTCCGGAGGAAGGTAGAGCATATCGCCGCGCCCCAATAGTTGCTCGGCACCAGGCATATCCAAAATTACCCTGGAATCCACTTGGGAGGTTACGGCAAATGCAACCCTTGCAGGGAAGTTCGCCTTAATCAAGCCAGTTACCACATCGACGCTGGGGCGCTGGGTCGCAAGGATCAAGTGTATGCCCGTAGCGCGCGCCATCTGCGCCAGCCTGGTTATCTGCTGTTCCACCTCATCCGGAGCCACCAGCATCACATCCGCCAGCTCGTCCACCACGAAAAGGATGTAGGGGAGCGTGGGTTCCCCCTCTTTCTTCATTTGCTCGTTGTAGCGCGGCAGATCCCTGGCGCCGGCTTTGGAGAAAGTCTTGTACCGCCGCTCCATCTCACCTATCGTCCATCGGAGCGCCTTGACGACCTGTTTTGGCTCGACTATCACCGGGGCAATGAGATGGGGAATGCCATTATAGCCAATGAGCTCCACCATCTTGGGGTCCACCAGAAACAACCGCAGTGTGGTCGGGGTGTTCGTTATCAGCAAAGATGTCAGGATCGAATTGATGCATACCGACTTTCCGGAGCCAGTTGCGCCTGCAACCAGCAAATGCGGCATCCTCGTCATGTCTGCCACCTCAGGATTGCCAGATACATCCCGCCCCAGAGGAATACGCAACAACGACTTCATGTTCTGGTATTCCTCGGACTCCATAATGCCCCGGAGAGAGACCAGGGAGACCTGGGTATTCGGCACCTCTATCCCGACGACGGATCGCCCAGGCACAGGGGCTTCTATCCGCAAAGGTGCGGCCGCCAACGCCAGCGACAGGTCGTTTGCCAGAGCTTGAATCTTGGAGACTTTGACTTTTACCCTCTCCACTTTGCCGGAGCTCGTGCGCTTTTCGACGTAGCCAGGGCGCACGCCGAACTGGGTAACAGTGGGACCTCGGTTCACCTCGACCACTTGCACCGGCACCCCAAATGCCTGTAATGTCTCCTCGATGACGCGGGCCCGCTCCCTAAGGATCTCCTGGTTTATCTGCGTGTCCGATGCTTCTTCCAGGATCTCATCCAGGCCTGGTAGTTCCCACACCTGTGATCCCTCCACCACACGGGAGGGAGGTCCCACCGGAGCAACATCTTTCTCCACAGTCGGAGATGTCTCCGCCGGTCTGCCTATGATCCTCGGAGTCATAGGGCGAATCTGGGCGGGGCCCGAAACTGGATGTTGTTGAGATGTCTCCGGCTGGGGCTGCGTTTCTCCCCGTGGAGGTCGATCTCCGCCTCTCAGCGCCGCCACCCCTTTCAGCCTTTCCACGAGCCGCTGCCATGGAGATTCTCTGGGAACTTCATCGGTGGCTGTCTGGAACAGAGGCCCTTCCGGTTCGGGGGCCGGCGCTTCCCGTCTGAGGAATCGGGGCAGGCTTGCAACGAACCGAAGCGCTTCCTGAGGCGACACCCTGATCATAAGCAAAGCGCCAGCCAGCGCGATGATCGCCAAAAGCATAGAGGCAACCACCGTCCCCAACGCCAGGGTGAGGGTGTACCAGGTATTCCTGCCAAGCCATCCACCCGCATCCTTCCCCGCCGCAGCCAGCAGCGGCTCTAGCGAGAGAAAGAGAAGCGCGAAACCAAGCAGCGGCTCCCACGGCATAGCCGGTTCTTCTTTCTGATAACCGCGTGCCACCAGGTACACCCCGAGCCATCCCAGAAGCACTGGCAGCAAATACGCCCCAAACCCAGCAGTTGCCCATGCCTGCCGCACAAGCCAATCCGTCACGGCTCCTCTGCTGGGAGCGAACATGCTGATCACCATCAGGAACGCTATGAAGATCAGAGCCACCCCCACATGCCACCCCTTGAGGTTGAATTCCTGGGATCTTTTCTTAGAGGTGGACCTCCTTTTGTTGTTCGTCTTGCTTTTGCGTTTTTGAGCCATTTTCTCGATCCGGATTCCCCTGGCCGCTTGCAATATGCCCCGGAACGCCAATCAGAACACCCTTTCCAACCCGTACTATACGCACAAACGCTCGTTCGCGCAACTTCGGGGATGCTCTATCCCATTCTCTCGGCGAAAGCGCATAGATGCCAGTTTGAACACCGGCGCCTGTTTTCGGGACTCCCAGCCAACTTCCTTGACTTACCCACGCCGGTTGCTGTACACTGAGGACGCGGAATGAATCCAAAGTATTTATCTCGGACGGGCAAGGAGAGTATCGGTATGAGAGCGAGACTGTACATCATCTTTGTTTTGCTGATGCTGAGTGCTCTGGCATCAGCATGTGGCAGCAGCATCACCCCAACACAGCGCACTGCCATTGCCACGGCCACGGCGAGCCATGTGCCCGTCGGACAGCCACCAGCGCCGGCGTTCGCGTCGCCAACCGCTGTCCCAACGGCCATGCCCTCTCCGTCGCTCACGGCTACGAGGACCCCAGCACCGATCCCCACACCCATACCCACATTCACTCCGACAGCAATCATGACTCCAATCAGGACGCCTTCCATCAAAACAAGTCCGTCTCCCGTACCGCCACCGCTTCCACCAGTCTCGATCAGAGAAAATCGCATCGCCCTGAAGACCTACCCGTACAGCGAGTTCATGAAAAACGCCTACAACAAGGAAATAGATTTCCCGTACCAACGGTTCGACCGCCAGGCATATGACGCATCCAACCCGCAGAGCAGGATCGCTTCGGTCACCCACAAGCTGGTGATCATGGAAAATGAATACCTGGAACTCACATTCCTCCCTGACCTTGGCGGGCGGATATACCAGTGTATTTTCAAGCCCACGGGCAACAATGAATTCTACCAAAACAAAGTGATCAAGCCATCCCCTTGGGGGCCGCCGGAGCAAGGTGGATGGTTGGCCGTCGGAGGGATGGAATGGGGGTTTCCCGTGCCGGAGCACGGATACCTCTGGGGATCACCATGGGGCTACCTGACCATTCCCCAGGAAGACATGGGCTCTGTGATAATTTTCAACGGCGATACGGAGCACCTTAACTCACGCGTCACGGTGAGCTTGGGAGGGGATAAAAGCCGTTTCGCGGTGACCCACAGAGTCGAAAATCCAACCCAACATCCCGTTCGGTTCCAGTACTGGAGCGATGCGATGCTAGCACCGGGCCCGGCCAACACCGTCGGCGATGGCTTGCAATTCATCTTTCCAGTAAACGAGATGACCCTCCACTCCACGGGTGACGTAGAACTCCCAAAGCCCCACGGCGCTCTTCCCTGGCCTGTCTACAAAGGGAGAGATCTGAGTTTTCTTGCCAACTGGCACCAGTGGTTGGGAGCGTTCGAGCGCCCACAATCGCAGAAAGGCTTTGCCGCCGTTTACGATCACGCATCAGACGAGGGGATGGTGGTCGTGTTCCCGACAGACGTAGTCCGTGGGACAAAGCTTTTTGGCTTTGGATGGTCGAATCCGATACCCCCAAAGAACTACACTGACGACGGCTCTGCATACGTGGAAATCCACACCGGCCTGACCCCGACTTTCTGGGATTGGATTACCCTCCAGCCAGGTGGATCAATAGAATGGACGGAGACATGGTTCCCTGTGGCGGGTATAGATGGTCTCGTCGGCGCGGATACGGACGGCGCTGTGAACATCCGAAGGACAGGAGACAGCGTGAAGATTGGCCTTTTTGCCGCCAGAGCGCTGAGTGGCACGCTGCATCTCTACGCCGACGGTAAGGACACAGGATACCAGGACGTTTTCTTGCCGCCAGGCTCCCACAACTGGTACACTTTCCCGGCTGTCGAAGGAGTCCTTTCGACAAGACTGGTAGATTCCAGCGGACACGTTATCCTGAGCGGTGACACGAGATGAAAAGGAAACCAATCAGAAAGCGGAACGAGTACACTTTCTTCAATGCACACAACTTGATGGTCGTGGGCATAGCTCTTTCCATCGGGCTTCTCCTGCTGGTGATGGCAGGGGTTCTGGGAGCACGTCAGGGGTTCAGAGACCGTCAGTCGGCAAAGGCCACCAAAGTAGCGATCCACTACCACCGAGGCGAAGAATACCTGGCCCATGGGAATACCGACATGGCCAGAGCGGAGTTCACACTCGTGCTGAAGCTCGATCCGGGCAACAGAGCAGCCATGGCGTATCTGAACCGACTGGACGCTGCCACCCCAGCGCCCACTTTGACTTCGAGCAAGGCTGCCACAGTAACCGTGAGCACCCGTGCCCACGCAGCGATGCAGACATTCCAGGAGGCTATGAAGTCCTTTGAAAGCGGCAACTGGGAAAAAGCAATATCCGGCCTGGAGACCGTTCAAAGCCTCGATCCCGAGTACAGGCCGAAAGACGTAGAGGAAACCTTGTTCAAAGCTTATGTCAACCTGGGAAGAGACCTGATCAAAGGAGGTCGGATCGAAGAAGGGCTGCGGGCGCTCCAGGCAGCGCAGAAACTTCACCCCGACGATCCAGCCTTACAGAAAGAGACCGAGAAGGCGAGGACGTACCAGAACGGCATAACTTATTGGTGGGCCGACTGGGACAAAGCTATCGAGATTCTGACGAGGCTATACCAGGAAGACCCTTCATACCTCGACGTAAGGGAAAAACTCGCAGAAGCCTACGCCGAACGAGGTGAATACAGGGCGAAGAAAGGCAATCCATGCCAGGGGGCCGAGGACCTTAAAGAGGCGCTGAAAATAAATAGCACCACTGAGTGGCAAAAGGCATACTACAAAGTCGATTACGCGTGCAAGCATCCCACGCCAACCGTAGCTATTACCCCATCGCCCCAGATCACGGCAACCTTGACCGTAATCATCACGGCGACCCCGACCATGGCCGTCACGCCGACACCTCAGGGCACAGCGACGCCAACTGTAGCGAGCACACCGATACCTCAGGCCACACCAACGCCAACCGTAGTCGGCACCCCATCGCCTCAGGCCACAGCAACGCCAACCGTAGCGAGCACACCGACGCCTCAAGCTACAGCGACACCAACCGTAGTCGCCACCCCGTCGCCTCAGGCTACAGCAACGCCGACTGCAGCCATTACTCCATCGCCTCAGGCTACGGCAACGCCTACCGCATCCGGAGCACATCTCCAGTGCCCTCAATCGGCTATCCCTGGGGAAAGGCTTGTCAGCAGAGTCAACAATCGATGTAACACAGAGATGATCACCATGGATGAGGGCAGAGCCGATCTGCTGACAGGTATACTTGCAAATGAGGGCCTGCCGGCATGGTCTCCCGACGACAAATCGCCAGCTTACGTCTGGAACCCCTACGCGGTCCTCAAGCCCTACCCAAACTGGATGACGAAGCAAATTCCCTGAGGGGATAGAGAGCGATGCCCAAAGCAAAAACCGTTGCCGACACTTTGACTGGAGCCCGCGCTTTCCTCGCCGTGTGGATTCTATGGCTGGGAATCAATGGCGGGCGGGGAGCGCTGGGGGCTGCTTCCATCACCCTGATCCTGGCATGGGCAACCGACATCCTTGATGGGCCCATTGCCAGGCGTTCGCCGCGGCCTACCCACACATGGATAGGAGACCATGACCTGGAAGTAGACCTGCTGGTGGCGTTCTCCGTATGGATTTACCTCTCCATGGCAGGGTACGTCCCACCCATAGAGATGGCAGCTTACGCTATCGTCGTGGTGGCAGCCCTATGGTACTTCCGATCGAAGCACCTGGGATGGGGAGTACAGGCGGTGCCTTACGGCGGTATGATCCTTGTGTCGCTGCGGGATGCCAGGGCATACGGCATAGCGATGGTATTGTGGATCGTGGGGATTCTCATAGTTACATGGCCCCGATTCCCGCGCGAGACTGTGCCGGAGTTCATAGACGGCATGAAAAGCCTGTTACATCGTGGGGATCGGAAGGTTTAGATAATCTGTGTGGTCTACCGATTTTTGGAGCAGCTTATGCAATGGCGAACCATCGCCAGAGCCAAGGGGATAATTCGACAGGAAGAAGGGGTAGTCGTCAAGGAATGGGGAGGGCGCCTGCGGGTGCTCTTCACATACCCGGACACATACTTTACCGGGATGTCAAATCTGGCGCTTCACCTTTTCTACGGAATGCTGAATGACATGCCAGACGTCGTCTGCGAGCGAGCTTTCTGGGAGCCGTCCCTGGCCAATGAGCCGCTAATTTCTCTGGAAAGCCAGCGTCGCCCACAGGAATTCGACATCTGGGCTTTCACTTTCTCCTTCGAGATGGACTACACGAATGTTCCGTTCCTCCTGCGGCAGGCTGGAGTCCCGCTATGGGCCGAGGAGCGGGATGAAAGCTGGCCTCTCCTGATTGCCGGCGGACCTGCCATCAGCGCCAATCCGGAACCACTTGCGCCTTTCTTCGATGCCATCGTCATCGGAGAAGGAGAAGAAACACTGGCAGACTCGCTGATCCCTTTGTGGCAGGAGATGCGCGGTGCTCCGCGCAGGGAAGTCCTGGAGGCGATGCACCGGATTCCCGGCGTTTACGTTCCCCTGCTGCACTCAGAGGGCTCGCCTGCGGTCAAGCGGCTTTGGGTACGTGACCTGACCCGCTTTCCAACAGCCAATTTCCTCCACACCACCAACACGGAATTCGGGGGCTTACATCAGATCGAGATCGCCAGAGGATGCGGGCGTGGATGCAGGTTCTGCATGGCGGGGTACATCTACAGGCCACCGCGCCAGGTGCCTCTGGAGTCGGTCCTCGCGTGGGTAGAGGAAGGGCTACGGTTCCGGAAGAGGATAGGCCTCGTCTCGCCCGCGGTCTCCGATTACCTGTGGATAGACGATCTGGCGCTGCAGATGCGGCAACGCGGTGCGGAAATATCCGTCTCCTCCCTCCGAGCAGACTCGCTATCGGAGACACTGGTCAAAGCGGTTGCCGAGAGCGGCACCAGGACATTGACCGTGGCCCCGGAAGCAGGATCCGAGCGGCTCCGACGGGTCATCAACAAGCCCCAGAGCGACGAAGACCTGCTACGTGCCGTGGAGTGGGCAGGAAAATACCGGCTACGTTCTCTGAAGCTTTATTTCATGGTCGGGCACCCGACAGAAACGGAGAAGGACATCGAGGCAATCGTGGAGTTCGTCCGCAGGGCAAGGAGCATCTTTCGGCGAAACATAGCCATCAACGCTACACCTTTCGTCCCGAAACCCCACACGCCGTTTCAGTGGGAAGCTATGGCATCCACAGAGGTCATTCGAGAGCGCCAGGAATACCTGAGGAAGGCGCTCGCTCCGATGCGGGTAAAAGTGCGCGGGGAGCGCCCAGAGCTCTCCGCCCTGCAAGGCATCCTGGCCAGAGGAGATCGGCGGCTGGCGCCGGTAATGGCATCGATGAAAAAACCCGGGGCCAGGGCATTCCGGAACGCACTCGAAGCCGCCGGACTTGCTCCGGAGGAATTCCTGCGGCAGAGGGAAATGGACGAGCATCTGCCCTGGGACGTGGTCGATTCCGGCGTGCGGCCGTCCTTCCTGAAGCTGGAACTCCGTCGGGCCAGGGCAGGGAAAGCCGGGCACCATTGTCCGGCAGACGCCAGAGGATGTCTGGAGTGTGGCGTGTGCCCAATGGACTGGGCATTTCCAGAGAAAGCGAAGAACGGCAGGGCATCAATGGCCTAATTGGCAGATCTGAGGTATACTTTTGCGACGTGTTCTGGACAATGGATAAGGGAAAAAAGTACATCCTCAATGCACAGGGGGTAGGAGTGCCTTCCCACGCCCCGACGTCCAGTAGACGGGCAGCGCTCCGGACCTATATCAGGCGCGGCGAAGGTGGCTCTGGTCAGCTTCTACAGTTTAGCGGGATGCTACCGCACAGGGGGGTCATGAAAGTAAGGATGTTTGGGCAGGTGCGAGTTTCATCCCGCCAAACGGGGTTCAGCTAAAGGGTGCGAGGTCAACAGGCCATTCGCCCCCGCACTGTCCCCGTAACCGAAGTATTCCATACCTTCCGGAGTAAGTCGTGAAAATCGAAGACATCGAAGAAAAAACAGGCATAGAATTCAAAGACAAAAACCTGCTACGAACAGCTCTTACCCACAGATCGTACCTGAACGAGGCCGAAACCCATCAACCAGTGCATGACAACGAACGCCTGGAGTACCTGGGTGACGCGCTGCTCGATTTCGTCGTTGCCGAAATGCTGTGCAAGCGGTTCCCGGAGTTCAAGGAAGGGCTGCTGACCGACATCCGCGCGGCGTTGGTCAAAACCGAATCGCTGGCAGAGCTGGCGCGCCGGATCGACCTGGGCAACTACCTCTACATGGGCCACGGCGAAGTTGCAAGCGGGGGGCGCGAGCGGGAAGCGACACTCTGCGCCGCCTTCGAGGCGCTCGTAGGGGCCATTTACATGGACCAGGGGCTGGATGTCACCAGAAAATTCGTCCTGCCATTGTTGGAACCGATGCTTCCGCAGGCGCTGGACATGGCCATGCGGAAAGATCCCAAAAGCAGGCTGCAGGAGATGGCTCAGGCCAGAAGCATGGGCACACCTCGCTACCGAGAGGTGGGGCAGGAAGGCCCAGACCACCACCGGATATTCACCATGGGCGTGTACATCGGAGACAAAGAATATGGTCGCGGAAAGGGAAGCAGCAAGCAGATCGCAGGCCAGATGGCCGCGAAAGAGGCGCTGGAGCGCCTGGAAAGGGAAAACAATGGGTGACAAACTGTTCGTCTGCGTGACCGGAGCCAGCGGCTATGCCGGTAGTGCTATCGTCAAGGAAGCCAGAAAACGGGGCATCTCCGTATGCGGCACTTATTTTCAGCATCCCATTCCAGGCACTGAATTCCACCGACTGGACATACGCGATGCCGACGCCGTGGCGTCCCTGTTCCGCAGCCTGCATCCCTCGGTGGTGATCCACACAGCGGCGGACTGGACGACGGAAAAAGCCATGCGTGAAGTCATCGTCGAAGGCACCAGGAACGTGGCCACCGCTGCAGCCGACATGGGCATACGCCTGATCCACCTTTCCACCGATGTGATATTCGACGGCGAGAGAGGATGCTACACCGAGGAAGACAAACCTGCGCCTGTCCATGCCTACGGGCGGGCAAAGGTCGAGGCGGAGAAAATAGTGCAGGAAGTATGCGATGATTTCGTCGTGGCGCGAACCTCTCTTATCATCGGGCTGGATTGGGAGGACGCCCAAAGCCGCTGGGTGAGGGACGCGATCCTCAATAACAGGCCAATAACCCTCTTCGTAGACGAAGTGCGCTCCCCGATCTGGGTGGACGATCTGGCGAAAGCATTGCTCGACCTGGCCGAGGCGGATTACCGCGGCATCCTCCATGTGGCCGGCCCCCAGGGATTGACCAGATATCAGCTGGGGATATTCCTGGCGATGATGCAAAACCTGGAGACCTTGAAGCTCGTCCCAGGCATGGCAAAAAAGAGCGGCGTGACTCGGCCGCTGGATTGCACTCTGAAAATAGCCAAGGCTCGGAAAATCATTGGGTTCTCCCCCAGACTCGTGATCCCCGATTTGGAGGACCTCGATTGCGGCTGAGGAGCATCGAGATACACGGATTCAAAACTTTCGCCACACGCACCGAATTGCTTTTCGACGAGAGCATAACGGCAATCGTGGGGCCAAATGGGAGCGGCAAATCCAACATCGCCGATGCTATCCGTTGGGTGTTGGGAGAGCAAAGCTACAGGACTCTCCGATCCAAGCGCACCGAAGACCTGATTTTCTCCGGAAGCGAGAAGCGGCCGCGGATGGGCATGGCGTCCGTCACCCTCACCCTGGACAACAGCACCCACTGGCTCCCGGTGGATTTCCAAGAGGTCGCAATATCGCGGCGGGCGTACCGCTCCGGCGAGAACATCTACAAGCTGAACAGCAATCGGGTGCGGCTGGTGGATATCAACGATCTGCTTGGGGAAACAGGGCTCTCCAGGCGGACTTACATGGTCATCGGGCAGGGCCTGGTTGACAGGGCACTTTCTCTCAGGCCGGAGGAACGACGGGCGCTCTTCGAGGAAGCCGCGGGCATAGCCACCTACCAGCAGAAACGCACCCTCTCCCTGAACCGCCTCGCGGAGACGAAATCCAATTTGATCCGGGTCCACGACATCATCAGCGAGATGGAACCGCGCCTGCGCTATCTGGAGCGGCAAGCATCTAGGGCCAGGGAAATCGAGAAACTGCAGGAAGAACTCCGGGAGCACCTGCGCCGGTGGTATGGGTATCGATGGGCACATGCTCAGGCTGAGAAGCAGGCCGCCGAGGCAGAAGCCTCACGCCAACAATCGAAACTCCTGGAAGTCGAGAAATCCGTCAACGCCCTGAGCAGCGAGATGCCTCAGCTAGAAACAGAGAGACATCAATTGCAAGAGAAGATACGGGAGTGGCAGCAGGAATTAGACAGCCTCTCTCGGCAAAAATCGGGGGCCGAGCGATCCATCGCCGTGGCCGGAGAACGCCTCCGCCTCCTGCAGGCACAGCGGGAGGAAATAGCCAACGAGATATCTCAATTGGAGCGGGAGTCGAACAGCATCGCCGAGGAGATAGAATCGCTGCAGGAGAAAGTGGGTGATCTGGACGCCGAGAGGGAACACCAGGAGGCCTTGGTGAGGGAAGCGGAAAGCCGCCTTGCCCTTTGGAAGAAAGCCAGGGCCAACTTGGAGACCCACCTGGAGGAGGCAAGGCGGGCGTCGGACAGGTATCAGGCAGAGCTGCATCAGATTCGCAAGCGACTGGAAGAGCAACGAGACGAAGATGGGAGGGTGGAACAGGAACGGGCGGAGTTGCGGGAGCTCATAGCCTCCACCGAGGAGGAGTTGCAACAAAGAAAAAGAGCTCTTTCCGAAGCGCATTCCACGTTGGGGGATTCCCGCAAGGCCTTGGAGGAAACCGAAGAGCGCATCCGCACATTACGAGCCAAAGACGAGAGCCTGCGTCGCCAGACGGAAAATCGGCGGGCGGCGGTCGCCGAGGCGAAACAGCACATCCTGGCGCTGGAAGAACGAAAACGCCTGCTGGAACGGCTCCGGGAGGAAGGTGCAGGGCTCTATGGAGGCGTCCACAGGGTCATGCAGGCCAGGAACCGCCTTCCGGGGATAGTGGGCATCGTGGGCGAACTGCTGGAGGTGCCAAAAGAACTGGAACTGGCAATCGAAGTGGCACTGGGGAGCCACCAGCAGGACGTGGTGGTGCGCCGGTGGGCAGATGCGGAAAAAGCCATTGAATTTCTCAAACGGGAGAAAGCCGGCCGCGCCACTTTCCTTCCCCTGGACACGGTACGTTCCAGGCAACCACTGCAGACACCGGAAATCCCTGGGGTGATCGGCATTGCATCGGAGCTGGTAAGCGCTCCGGCGGAACTGCGGAACGTGGTGTCACATCTCCTGGGCAGGACAGTGGTCGCGCAACGTCTTGCCGTCGCCCGTGAAGTGCTGAAGCAGGTACAGGGAGGATACCAGGTGGTCACGCCGGAGGGTGAGGTCGTTCAGTCCAGCGGAAGCATCACCGGGGGGAGCCGCCGCCAGCGTGGACCGGACATCCTCTCCCGCAACAGAGAGATCAAGGCGCTTCCGAAACAGATTGCCGATCTCCAAGAATCCCTGCAGGCGAAAGAAAACGATCTCGAGGAGGCGGAGGCTGCTCTCCAGGCACTGGGATCGGATTTGAAAGAGGCAGAAAAAGAACTGACAGCCCAGACGCGTCGCGTTCGAGGCGCTCAGGAGGCATGGCTGAAAGCCCGCGAGGCAAAACGGGCAGCGGAGCAGCAAGTCCGGTGGCACGAATCCAGGATGGAGAAACTACTGGAGGTCCGGAAGCGCCTGAATGAAACCGAGAAACGGCTTCACCAGGAAATGGAGGAGGCATCCAGGAAGCGTAGGGAAAGGGATGCGGAGGTAGCCGATCTGAGCCTCAAATTGAAAGGTGGAGAGACCGGCCCGGAATCAACCCTGGCGACAAAGGCAGGTGACCTCCAAGCAGCCCTCGCGAGCATAGCGGGGCGGTTGCAACAATATCGAAGCGAACTGGAAACGCAGCGGCACCGCCTGGCTCAGATGTCTTCCCAGATGCAGGGAAAACGCTCCCGCATGGAGCGCCTGGTACAGGATATCGCCGAAACGCAAGAAGCGATCACCAGCGAGGGAGCGTCGCTGAGAAAGATCGAATCCAGGGCGGCGGAGCTGGAAAGAATGCTCGAGCCGGCCCAGGAAAAAGTTGCCGAGATGGACAGGCAGCTGGAAGAAACACGGAAAAAGCACGAATCACTGCGGGCCGATCTGCGGGCGCAGGAAGAGCGATATCGGCAGGCACTGTTGGACAAAGAAAGAACGCTGGACACAATCCAACGCCTCCGAAGCGAGATAGAGGAAGCTAATCTGAACTACGCTTTCCTGCCGCCGGAAGCAAATGGGAACCCTGTTGGTGCCCTGCCCCTGGTGGCGGATGTGGAGGAAGGGCTGAAAGAGACCATCACATCCCTCAAAGTAAAGCTCCACCGGATGGGAGGGGTCAGCCCGGGAGTGCTGAGCGAGTACGAATCGGTAAGATCCCATTATGATTTTCTTCAGCAGCAGGCGGAGGATTTGGAAAAGGCCATTGCCTCTTTGAAAGAAGTCATTGCCAGGCTCGACAAGAAAATGGAAGAGGCTTTTCTGGAGACATACAACGCTATCGCCAGGGAGTTCAAGGCTTATTTCACCCGTCTTTTCGGCGGCGGACATGCTTACCTCCGGCTCACCGCACCGGAGAATGTCAGTGAGACAGGTGTGGAGATTTTTGCCAGGCCGCCCGGAAAGCGTGCTCAAGGGCTGGCACTTCTCTCAGGCGGGGAACGGACACTCACCGCTGCGTCGTTGCTGTTCAGCATCCTGAAAGTCAGTCCGCCTCCTTTCGTGGTGCTGGACGAAGTGGACGCTGCGCTCGACGAGGCAAACGTGGGCCGGTTCCGCGAGGCACTGACGGAACTGAGCAATCTGACCCAGTTCGTCGTAATCACCCACAACCGCGGGACTATCGAAACGGCTCGGACAGTATACGGCGTTTCCCTGCGCCCTGATGGCACCTCACAGGTGCTATCGTTGAAACTGGAACAACTCGGGTAGGGGCGCAGCGGCGCTACGCCCCTCCACTTCTGCACTTACGTCCGTAGAGGGCTTCATGTCAGCCCTTACGTTGGTGCCGGCGAAATGACTCGCCCCTACGCCAGCAACACGCCCAAGGCCATCGAAACCAGCCTCGTCCGATGAGGATCCGAGCGGGAGCCCAGGACAATTGGAACGCGAGCACCCACGATTATCCCTGCCATCACGCCTCCGGCGAAATATGTCACCGCTTTCGCCATCAGATTTGCCGCAGAGATATCCGGAGCGACCAGCACGTCGGCGCGTCCAGCGACCTCGCCACCTATCCCTTTGATCTTCGCCGCTTTCGGGAGTATAGCGTTGTCCAGGCCCAGGGGGCCATCCACGAAACCGCCTCGGATGATGCCGCGCTCCGCCATTTTCGCCAGCGCGGCAGCCTCCACTGTGGCCTGGTAGGCAGGCATCACTTTCTCCGTCGCGGCGACCAGGGCGACCCGCGGCGGGACTACACCCAGCGCCCTTGCCACGTCTATGCCGTGCTGGACGATAATCTGCTTCTGTTCCAGCGTTGGCGCTATGTTCACCCCGCCGTCGGTAATCATGATCAAGCGGTCGAAGCCGGGCACCTCGAATACTCCCACGTGGCTAAGGAAGTCGCCAGCACGGATGCCGCTCTCTCGGTCGAGTGCCGCTCTGAGGAACGTATCGCTGCTCACCTGGCCTTTCATAACCACGTGGGCCCTGCCCTCTCGAGCCAGCAACATCACTTTCCTAGCTGCCAGTGCCGGGTCAGGCTCATGCAGGACCTCCAGGCCGTCCAGAGATGTCCCTGCATCCTCGGCGGACCTGCGGATCGCAGCCTCGTCGCCCACCAGAATGCACCTGGCAAACCCCCGGTCGAGGGCCTCGCGGGCAGCCAAAACCGCCTCGCGATACTGCGCCACCGCTATCGCGACGACTTTCGGCCCCCGCCTGGCTGCTTCTTCCAGCATCTCATCATGATTCTGGAGCTTCACGACGTTATTCTCCACAGTCCCCTCCACGATACTCATATCCGTTTGCGCAGTGAACGGGCCCTACCTGCGTTGGACGTATTTCATTTTCATTCGAGTTCACGGCACAGGTGCAAGAAGGCGTCTGGGCGTTCCTCCCGTTCCAGAAGTGGGTGCTCCAGGAAGCCGCACACGCGAAACCCACTCTTCAGATACACAACCATGCCGGGGTTAGTGGCGGCGGCCTCAGCGCGCACCATCTTGCTGCTGTTTTTCCGTGCCCAATCGACAGCTTCCCGCAATAACTGCGAACCTATTCCCCACCGGCGGTAGTTCGGAGCGACGAAAAGCCGCGTTATCAGCGTCGAATCGGTATCCTCGTCTTTCTGCACATTGCAGAACCCGACCAGTTCCCCCTCATCCAGAGCAACGATCAGATCTCTGTCAGGCAGACGTACATTGCCGGCGAAGTCCAGACTAACCCCCTGGTACTTACTCTGGACGCGCTCGGCTTCCCTCGCTTCCAACTCGTTTGCCACTTTGTAGGCCACGCGCCTCGCCCGGAGCCACTCCCTCAGCGCTTGTCTGTTGGTATCGAATGCCAGTTCTGACTCCGGAAGCTCATGGGGCAGAAACGCCCTCACATCCTGAGCGTCGTCCCCGGCCCGTAGATTCCCACCAACCACGTGAGCAGCATAAAGGATCAGCACCCCGTGAGCCCCATCTTTCTCCCCGAAGGAATACACCCCCAGCAAGTCATCGACCTCCACGTCGAGGCCAGACTCCTCTTTCGTCTCCCGAACGGCAGCTTCCTCGGCCGACTCATCCGCTTCCACGTAGCCTGAAGGCAAGCCCCATTTCCCAATCCCCGGCTGGACGCCGCGTCGCACCAGCACCACTTTGCCGTCCATCTCCACCAGCGTACCAGCAGCCACGGTTGGGTTCAGGTAGAAAATATAGCCACATTCAGGGCACACGTGCCGGACACGGTCTCCCACCAACCTCTTCTCCAGCTTCGACCCACACCTGGGACAATAAATTGGCTCTTCCATAGCATGCTCCTATATAAAATCGCAAAAGCATCGTTTGATATCACATGATACACCATCTCGCTGGTAACCGCCAGAAGATTCCTCCTCCATTCGACACCGGGAAGTTTTCTTTCGGATGGGTATCTTGCGTTCCCATC
>CAZDOZ010000005.1:20096-27676 GCA_964507175.1 uncultured Anaerolineae bacterium | reverse complement strand
CTCCCGGGGAAAAAGCCGGCGGAACAGGTGCCGTGAGTGGTGGCACGCCGCATAACGATGAAAACAGCACTACAAGGTGTAGGCGGAGGTAATGCCTCCGCCTACACGTTTGTCGTCTGTCAGACGATGCACTCCCGGCGGAAAATCGTCACCGACGAGACTGTGCCCCGTTTGCCTTCGTATCGGCGAGCAGGCGGGCGGACTGCCGGCGCTATTTCTTCGGCACCAGCTTTAGCCGCGCTTTCGCGTGAGAATCCACATCCTTCCGCGTCCAGAGGAGCGGTTCGTTTTTCCCTTTCTGCCACAGCGGGATCATGTCATTGTAGTGTTTGTTGTATGGGTGGCCCGACTCCCCCGTCGTGTGCACCAACAGGGAATTGGATAAATTGCTCAGATCGACGATCATCCGCATGGATGGAATCCAGACCACCTTGAACGAGTTCTCCACCATGTCGTAGGACGTGGCGTCGACAAGAGCTGTGGAACCGCCAACCGGCACCGGACCTCGGTTGAAGATTGCCTCGATGGGTGCGATGCCGGATTTGCCCAGGGTCTGGTTCCGGAAAGTCGCCGTATGGATCTTGCCCCACTTCCATTTATCCATGGATTTCCCCATTTTCTTCTGGCACCATTTATACGCTTCCTTGAAAGACTTCCGGAGGATATCATCCCTGGTTTCCACTGGGTTAGTGTCCACATCATCCCACCAGGAATTTTCAGGTTCTTTCACCAACTCCCGCGCCGCAGCCATCATCTCGTCTCCGCCATAGGGCCACATTGCTTTTGGCAACTCGTCACGGAATGTGTTGGACACCAGACGCCACCAGAAGACCTCGTACAGCGCCGCCTCGGGGCTATCCGCCGTCTCTCGGAGATCCCAGGAGGACAGTCGTTCTTTTGCTTTCTCCAGTACAGGATCATCGAACGACAGTTTTTCCAGGTACGGGATGATCTCGCCAGCGGATTCGTTCCTGACATCCATCTGCATTTTCTGGACGTAATCCCTGGATATCTTGTCCTGAGATTCGATCATCTCTACTATCCGCTTGGCCCGATACCCATAATCCCAATCCTTCGTCAACAGATACTTGTACCCCGGCCCTACCACGGCGTTGTTCGCTGTGACGATGTAGCCCTTTTTGGGGTTGAGGACGTGAGGCAGGTCGTCGAAAGGGATATATCCTTTCCATTCGTACTCATCTGTCCACCCCGGGACCGGGACTGTGCCGTCGCCTTTCGCTCGGATCGGCACCCTGCCGGGCATCTGATAGCCGATATTGCCATCTACATCGGCATAGACGAAATTCTGGGAAGGAACATCCCACTTCCGCAATGCTGCCCGGAACTCGTCCCAGTTCTGCGCTCTGTTTATCTCCAGGACGGAGTCCAGTACCCGGTCCGCGTCCGAGGCCGTCCATCTGAGAGCCAACGGCTGCCATCCATAAGACCAGTCTGATTCCGGGCCTGTGACGGCATCGTTGATTATTGGGCCGTGTCGGGTCAGCCGGACGTTCATTTCAACCGGGTAATCCCTTCCCTTCACCTTGATAGTCTCGTGAATGACCTTCATCCTTTCCCAATGGCCGTTCACCTCATACTGATACGGATCATCTGGGTTCAGCTTCTCCACATAGAGATCCTGTACGTCAGGGTTGACATTGGTGACACCCCACGCGATTTTTGCGTTGTGCCCGATTATCACGCCGGGGGCAGTGGGGAAAGAGACGCCGACCACGTCGTAGGGGCAATCGGCGCTCACCGGCTGGCAGTGCAGTCCTATTTCGTACCAGATGGAAGGCATCTGGATTGCCAGATGCGGGTCATTGGCCAAAAATGGCTTCCCTGTCGTGGTCCTGCTGCCGGAAATCACCCAGTTGTTGCTTCCAAGACCAGAATTACCAAACAAGGATGGCACACTGTCGATAACCGATAGCAGATCGTCAGGTGCCTTTTCTTCCTTTGGAAAACCAAAGGATATGATGGTCGGGTGATCCGAGGGATAGGGAAGTGAGATCGCCTTCCGTCTCGACTTGTCCACAGTGGTGGAGAGGCGCGCTCGCCGCAATTCCAGATCCATGTTCCCTCCCAAGTCCCACGCCATCACTTTCCCCCACGTGAGGGAATCAAGTGGAGTCCAGGGCTGGGGATCTAGCTTGACCCCGGAGAGCTTCAGGATGGTGAACTCCAAGCCGTAGCTCCCTTTGTGGGTCTTCAAGTACGCATTGACACCCTCGGAGTAGGCGTTCATGGCCTCTTTCGCTTCTGGGCTTAGGGCTTCCAAGTCTTTCTCGGCATCCCTGCGCCACCCGACAGTCCTGATGAACCTATCGGTGTTGACGGCGGATTTCCCAAGGATTTCGGAGAGCCTGCCCGCCCCGACCCTTCGCCAGAATTCCATCTGCCAGAACCTGTCCTGGGCATGGACGAACCCCTGTGCAAGGAATAAGTCATGAACGTTGCTGGCGTAGATGTGGGGGACACCCATGTCGTCCCTGATTACCTCTACAGGTGCCTGCAATCCGGGTATCGCCAGTTTCCCTTTGGTTTTCGGGAACGGGTCGTGGGTGATGTAAAGCCATCCCACGGCTACGGCCACTACGAGCACGATAAAAATCCCGAGGAGTATCTTCCATCTTTTTCTCATGTTCGCTTCCCTCCCTGTAGCAATTCGAACTGTCATGAGCCTCCGGTACGCAGAATAGAAAAGATCAACATCATTCCAAGCACACTAGTCACGCCGAAGCCGAGTACTAAGAGCCATGTGCTGATTCCCCATGGCCAGGAAAGATTGGCCTGAGGGATGAGGAGGGCCGTAGCAAGGATCAGGGCGGTCAGAAGGAGGCTAACTGCGAGGCGGTTTGCCATTTTGTCGAGCCTCTTCACGATCTCCTCTGACCGTTTGATGTCCAGGCTGGCCTCGAAGATTCCCTGATCCAGCTGTCTCAGCAGGCTATCCAGGTGCCTGGGTAGGCCTAAGGCAAGCTCGCCCCAGTCCTCCAGCCCTTTCACCGCTTTCTTTCCCTGTGCTGTTGGCGAGATGAATTCCCATATTACCTCCCTGGCAAAAGGACGGGCGACAGCGAACATGTCGAAGTCAGGATCGAGCTTCAGTCCCACTCCTTCCATCATGCCCAGAGTCTTGCCCAGAAGCCATAGGTCTGAAGGCAGACGAAGGTGATGCCGAAAAGCAATCGGCATGATGTCGGACACGACTTCTTTGGCTCTGATTTCCTTTAGCGGCTTGTTGGCATACTCCCCCAGGAGGCGCCCAATGTCCCTTTGCAGAGAAGCTCTATCCACCTTGCTTTCCGCAGCGCCCATCCGTACCAGCTCGTTTGCCACGCCCTCAGTATCCAGGTTGACGGATGCAAAAAGCAGCCGGGCCAGGTGTTCCCTGGTGATGTTATCCAGGTATCCCACCAGGCCGAAATCCATCGCGCCGATGACCTCGCCCGGCATAACGAAGAAATTTCCGGGGTGTGGGTCTGCGTGGAAAAAGCCGTCGCGGAATACCTCTCGGATAATGATTCTGGCACTGTGCAAGGCAATCCGCTTGGTGTCCATGCCGGCGGCCTCTATGCCTTCCACGTCGTCTATCTTGATGCCCGAGATTCGTTCTATGGTTAGCACCCGATTGGTAGTGTAATCCCAGTAAACTCTCGGGATGTAGAGGTGAGGTTCGTCGGAGAAATTCCCGCGGAACTTGTCTGCATTCAGTCCCTCCTTCCGGTAATCCATCTCTGCCCTGATCTTCCTGGCAAAATCCTCAACTATGTCGACAAAATCATAGATCTTACCCCACACCGTCTTGGACTG
The DNA here is from genome assembly GCA_964507175.1 of uncultured Anaerolineae bacterium. GTDB lineage: Bacteria > Chloroflexota > Anaerolineae > S016-19 > S016-19 > S016-19. Next base: position 23,860 of record CAZDOZ010000005.1, on the reverse strand, counting down.
AGCCAGTCGTGCGATGTCGAAAAGCACGTCCAGGTCGCGCTCGATCAGGGGTTGGATGTTTGGGCGTTGCACTTTTACTACGACCTGTTTGCTGCTGCAGAGAACTGCCCCATGCACCTGCGCCAGTGATGCAGCCGCAAGGGGTTCCTCTTCGAACTCCTTGAAGAACACCTCTACGGGCCAGCCCAGCTCTTCTTCAATGACCTGCTTGATTTCCTCTGCAGGTATGGGTGGAGCGCTGTCCTGTAGCTTCGAAAGCTCTTCGATGTACGCGGGGGGAAGAACATCCGGTCTGGTGCTCAGAATCTGCCCGAGCTTGATGAATGTGGGACCGAGTTCCTCCAATACCATCCGAACCCTCTCGGGGGCCGTGAGGCGCTTTTCGCCATGCCCCCGGCGGATAACGCGGGTCGGGAGGGAAAGGTACGGCATTAGCTCCATTTGGTCCACGAGTTCGCCGAATCCGTGACGCAGCAGAACTTGCGCTATCTCTCGAAGCCTCTGGAGATTTTTGTACCTCCGAACCGTTGGAAGCATCTGCTCTCCAAGAAGTGATGCATCTAGAAACGAGCTGACGGCACAATACGACGGCCTTGCCCAAGCGGTCGTGCGTCGCCGATGGTTGGGTGACTGCCCTTTGCAGAAGCCCTCCAGGCGACCCGCATCGGCCTCTGGCGCGCCATCATGCGCTACGACCCTCACCGAGGCATCGCTTTCTCCACCTATGCCTGGGTCTTCATTATGCGTCATGTATGGCGTGCTGTCAAGGAGTACCATCGCGCCTCCCCCTCCACGGCGGAACGGGCTTGCGGGGGTTCTGGGGAGTCACCGACATTGCCTCACTTGCAACAGTCGAGCAGAGTCGTTTATAATTGAGCATATTCTGGTATTACGGCAAAGTTTGTGCAGCAAAGGGACAGATGCTGCGGGCGGTTGTGCAGGATCAATCAAACGTTTTTGGAGGAGGTTAGAGCTCATGGTGACGTATCTGAACATCATCGAGGACATTCTCGCCATCACGTTGATCGTGTTGGTGTTGGTCCAGGCCAAAGGAAGTGGCCTGGGCGCAGTGTTCGGCGGAGACACCATCTACAAGACCCGTCGAGGCGTGGAGAAGTCAATGTTTCAGGCAACCATAGGGGTTGCCATACTCTTTTTCGCCATCGCTTTGGTAAACGTCCTGGTTCAGGGATGAAGCAGTGGTCAGACACGTCCGCTGGCAGCTCCTGCTGGCATTTTTGGGGCTGGTGCTGCTGATCGGCTTGCTGAGCGCATATGCGTACTCCTACACCACCGTGGTTGTGCCTGATCACGGTGGTGATTATGTGGAAGGAATTGCAGGCTTCCCCCAATACATCAACCCGCTGTTATCCAGGTACAACAACGTCGATGAGGATATCTCCTCGCTGATCTTTGGCGGTCTGACCCGTATGGACGAGCACGGGAACATCCTGCCAGACCTGGCTCAGCAGTGGAGGATATCGTCCGACGGGTTGAGCTACACTTTTCACCTGGATCCAGGCCGGTACTGGCAGGATGGCGTGCCGGTGACCTCGGCGGATGTGATCTACACTGTTGGTGTGATGCAGAACCCGAACTACCCTGGGCCTCCGGATCTCCATAACCTGTGGTCTACCGTCAGGGCGAAGGCCCTCGATCCATACACGGTGCAGTTTTCCCTGAAAGCACCTTATGCCCCGTTTCTGGACTATACCACTCAAGGAATAATACCAAAACACCTGTGGGAGCATGTGCCGATAACTGCTATGCTGACATCCAGGCTGAATATCCACCCTGTCGGCTTCGGGGGATGGAAGCTTAAGGAAATAAACGCCGAAAGGGCTGTCCTGGAGCCAAGCCCAGTTTATCCCTGGAAACATAAGCCATACCTGGACACGGTTACCTTTAGGTTCTACCCCGACAAAGGAAGTGTCCTCACTGCATATGTCCAGAAAAAGGTGGACGGCATTGCTGAACTCCCCGCAGAGTACATGGGAAAAACTTCGGCCATGCGAGACCTTCAGATATTTTTGCCCCCGATCGACCAGGAAAGCGTTGTCCTGCTGAACCTGCGCGACCCGACCGTGTCATTTTTTCAGGAGAAAGAGGTGCGTCAGGCGCTTCTGTACGCCATCGATAGAGAGGCGCTCGTGAAAGATGCCCTTCACGGTTATGGTGTTGTCATCTATTCCCCGATATTGCCCGAGAACTGGGCCTACAATGGCGATGTTCCTCGTTACCCGTACGATTCTGCCAAGGCCCAGGAGCTTCTCGAAGCCGCAGGTTGGACCGATAGTGATGGTGATGGAGTTCGGGACAAAGGTGGCCTGCCACTACAATTCATCCTGCTTACTGATGATAGCCCGACCCACATCGCACTGGCGAAAGGGATATGCAGGTATTGGAAAGCTGTGGGTATCAAAGCTGTGCCACAGCACGTGGCATTCCCGGATCTGGTCTCGGATTACCTCTACCCGCATAATTTTGCCGCAGTTTTGGTTTCCTGGGAACTCGCAGGCGATCCGGATCCCTATCCCCTCTGGCACTCGACACAATACGCGTCTGGGCAGAACTACGGCGGCTGGTCGGACCGTCTGGCGGACGAAGCAATGGAGCAGGCTCGGATGACTCTGAACACAACCGCCAGAGCCAGACTTTACGCTACATTCCAGCGGGTATTTGCCGAGGAAGTGCCAGCGCTGCTTCTGTATCAGGAAGTGTATGGGTATGGCGTCAGGAACACGGTGAAAGGCGTGAAAGTCGGTCCGCTGGCACATCCATCGGACAGATTCCGGACTTTGGCCGATTGGTACATCTACAGCAAGCGCGTGCCGACGAATAGAATTTGTCGTCGAAATGGTACTTCTATACCCTGACCATCCCGGCTGCAGGCATACCTCATCGCCTCCCAGACGGGATCGATGGGGTGGGGGCGGGTCCAAATGCATCAGACCAGATGACTTCACTTGTACCGAATCCGTGCCCCCGTTTCTTCCCATGTGGAAACCCTTCTGGCGTACGGGAGTGAACTGATAGCGCTATGGATGTGAATTCACTGGTAGGTCTTTTGCATGGTTTCTGGAACCAGCTTGTATCAGGGCAGGCGCCGCAGCTTGGGGCCTGGAACTATCTGCTGCTCGCGCTACTTGGGCTGACTCAGGGCTATCTCGTCGCCGTGCTGGGCGGTGTAGCCGCTGTCGGCGGTTTCCTAAATCCATGGTTAGTGTTTGTCTCAATATCTCTGGCACATCTGGCTACCGACAACCTGTGGTACTTCCTTGGCCGTTTCTGGAATGTGGACCGCATACTGCACTACGGGCATTATCTTGGGATGCACCGGGGGTACGTAGAGCGTGTTGACCAAGAGATGAGCAGCGGCATGGAGAAAATTATACTCCTGTCTAAGCTGACCTCCGGTCTGACCATTCCTGTGATAATCGCTGCCGGTGTGGCCCACCTCCCCTGGATGCGTGCTTTCGCTGTCATGGTGCTGGGAGAAGGGATCCGGACTGGTGTGCTTGTGTTCCTGGGCTACTGGTTTGCCCTCTCGTTGAGGCAGGTCGAGAGCTGGCTGCAGGTGATTGCCCTGTTGGGTGGGGTTCTTGTCCTGTGGACCGTGTTGTATTACCTGCGGAAACACACGAACCTTATGCCACGTAAGTGAGAGGATCTACGGCCCGGCCTACAGCATGACCCCGCGGCAGCCCGCCCCGGCGTGGCATCCCTTTCCGGCCACGGAATAGCACGGATTTTCACGGACTGTT
>CAZDOZ010000005.1:0-19996 GCA_964507175.1 uncultured Anaerolineae bacterium | reverse complement strand
CGCTCCCCCGGCCCGCCCGAAAGTGTTGTGCTCAACAGTCCCCATGTGCTATACTTTGACACGTTCCGGAAATGTCTCGGAGTCGCCGTCGCGGCCGGTTCGACGCGAGCATGAGGAAACAAAGGCTCTTTCCATCGCCGCCCGGCGCAGCGGCAGTCCCGAAATCCACCGAGACGAGGAGGCTCTACATGACCGCTTATCGCCACACACAGTTCGGCTATGTCGTCGTGGGCCTGCTGCTCACCGGCTTCGTCCTGCTGGTCGCCATCGGCCTGACCCTCGGCTGGAGCCCCGGTGTGATTATCCTCATCTGCATCCTGGCGCTGCTCCTCCCATTTTTCTCCTTCATGACCGTGGAGGTCGACGACCGTTACCTATCGTTTCGGTTCGGGGTCTTCCCGCTGAGAAAGAGGATATCCCTGCGGGAGATACGCTCGGCGGAACGGGTGAGGAATCACTGGATCTACGGATGGGGTATTCACCTGACTCCCGGCGGATGGCTTTACAACGTCTCCGGGAGGGAGGCCGTGGAAGTCCATCTCCGCTCCGGCGGCAGTCTTCGGATCGGAACCGACGAGCCGGACGAACTGATCGCCGCGATATCACAGGCGCAGAAAATGGCTTCCTGAGGGCAACTGCATGACAGGAGGAACGAGATTGAGCAACGGGAAACGACGGATCATCGAGAAAGCGAATCGGGCGCTTACGTGGCTGACGCTCCCGGGGAACACCTGGATTCTCCTGGCGATCATCCTGATCCTGGCGGCGTCTTTCCGCTACTACCACGTGAACTGGGACGAAGGCCAACACATCCACCCGGACGAGCGCTTCCTGACCATGGTTGAAAACTCCCTATCCTGGCCCAAGAGCCTGAAAATCTATTTCGACTCCACCAAATCCCCGCTGAACCCGTACAACCACAATTTCGGGCTCTTCGTCTACGGCACCCTCCCGATCTTCATCGTAAAATGGCTGGGCATCAAACTCCACATGTTGGGCTACGGAAGGATCTACCTTCTTGGACGAGAACTGTCCGCCACCATGGACCTGCTCAGCATCCTCCTGCTCTATTTCGTCGGCAGGCGGCTCTACAGCCGGAAAGTTGGCCTGTTGGCGTCGGCCCTGTACGCTTTCGCCGTGATGGCGATCCAGCAGTCCCATTTCTTCACCGTGGACAACTTCGGCACTTTCTTCGCCCTCCTCACTTTCTATCTGGCGGTACGGATCGCCCAGGACGGGCGCTGGGTGGACTACCTCTTCATCGGCGTGACCTACGGAGCGACCGTCGCGTGCCGCATCAACCTGGCCGCAGAGGTGGGCGTCATCCTCCTGGCGGTGCTGGTGGCGGTGTGGCGGGACTGGCAGAACGTCCGGCACCCGCTGGAGCGCCGCATCCTGGTCGAGAATTACGCCCTCAAGCTGGTGGTGATGTCCTTGCTGGCCTTCGTGGCTTTTAGGACGTTCCAGCCGTACGCTTTTGGAGGCCATAGCTTCCTGGACGTCAGGCTCTCCAAGAAGTGGTTGGAGAACATGAAATACATCCGAAAGCTCATCGGCGGCGACATAGACTACCCGCCGGGGCACCAGTGGGCCAACAGAACGCCGTTCCTCTTCCCGTGGAGGAACATGGTCATCTGGGGGATGGGGCTGGCGATGGGACTGACGGTGTGGATCGGGTGGCTGGTGGCGCTTTACCGGCTCCTCTACCGGAAAGAACTGGAGCACCTGCTCCCCGTGGCATGGGCCGGCGGAATGTTCCTCTACCAGGGTCTCCAGTTCGTCCAGTCCATGCGCTACCTGCTGCCCCTCTACCCCATCCTGATCCTCCTGGGGAGCTGGTTCCTCTTCTGGCTGGTGGATCAGGCCCGCCGGTGGAGCATCTGGGACGGATCGGCGGTGGCCCGCCGCGCTCCCGCTCTGGCGAAAGGGCTGATGGCGCTGGTGCTGATCTTCACGTTCTTGTGGGCGCTGGCGTTCATGCGAATCTACCGACACCCCCTGACCCGCATCACAGCATCCCGCTGGATGTTCGCCCACATTCCGCGAGGTGCGGTCATCGCCAACGAGCATTGGGACGACCCTCTCCCGCTGCGGGTGGATGGCAAAGATCCCTTCGGCATGATGTACAAGGGGATCATGATGACCAACTACGACGAGGACACCCCCCAGAAGCGGGAGAAAATGATCGCCAACCTGGACAGAGCGGACGTCCTGGTGCTTTCCAGCAACCGGCTGTACGGTTCCATCCCGCGGCTCCCGATGCGCTACCCCATGACCACGAAATACTACAAGGCCCTTTTCGCAGGGAAGCTGGGCTTCCACCTGGCGGCGGAATTCACCTCGTTTCCGGGGTTGCTTGGGCTGGAATTCGACGACCAGAGCGCCGAGGAGGCTTTCAGCGTTTACGACCATCCTGTGGTGCACATCTTCCTCAAGGACGCGGACTACTCGGAGGCGAAAGTGCGCAGCATCCTCGACTCCGTCGACCTGAGCCACGTCTATCGGATGATACCGAAGCAGGTCTCCGCTGCTCCCGATGCGCTGCTCCTCTCCAAAGCCCGCATTGCCGAGCAGGAGGCCGGAGGCACCTGGTCGGCAATGTTCCATCCGGGAGACTTGGTGAATCGGGTTCCGGTGCTGGTCTGGCTGCTGCTGGTGGAACTCCTGGGCCTGGCGGGGTTCGCCATCATGCAGCCGCTGGTTCACCTGCCCGACGGCGGCTATGGCCTGTCGAAGACGCTGGGTTGGCTCCTTTTCGGCTACCTGGTGTGGCTGGGCGCAAGTGTCGGCCTCTTCCCGGCGACGCGGCTGGCGCTGTGGCTGGTATTCCTGATTCTGCTGCTGGCAGCGGCAGCGATGGCATGGCGCCGACGGGATGCCCTGCAGGAGTTCGCCCACTCCCGGTTCGGGCTTCTGGCGCTGGAGGAGGCGATCTTCCTGGCGTTCTTCCTTTTCTTCCTCTGGGTGCGCTGGCACAACCCCGATCTGTGGCACCCCGCCCGCGGCGGCGAGAAACCGATGGATTTCGCCTACCTGAACGCCGTCATCAAGAGCGTGCACTTCCCGCCTTACGATCCCTGGTTCGCCGGGGGCTACATCAACTACTACTATTTCGGCTTCGTCCTGGTGGGGATGCTCACCAAGCTCTCCGGAATCGTGCCAGCCGTGGCGTACAACCTTGCCCTGCCCACCCTCTACGGCTTCCTGGCCCTGGGATCGTTCTCCGTGGCGGCTTCGCTCTTGCCTACCCGGGAAGCTACATCGCATGAGGAACAGGTCGGAAGATTTTTCTCTTTGCGTCTCTGCGTCTCTGCGTCGAAATACTTCCCGGCCCTGGCCGCCCCGATTTTCGTCGCCGTGGCGGGGAACCTGGTGAATTTCTCCCTGGCGTGGAAGGGCTGGCTCCGGATCTCCAGGCTCCAGGGCATCCACAGCGTGGTTCCGGGGCTGGCGAAGCTGGCACAGGTCCTCTCCGGCATCTGGGTGTGGGCCCACGGCGGCAACCTGGGCTACCCCAATGACTGGTGGTTCTGGAACGCCAGCCGGGTGATCAAGGACACCATCAACGAGTTCCCCTATTTCTCATTCCTCTACGCCGACCTGCACGCTCACGTCATGGCGCTTCCCCTGACGGTGCTGGCCCTTGGGATGGCCGCGGCGCTCTTCCTGGGAGCGAAGAAAGCCACCTGGCGGCAGGCCGCCGGGACGTTCGTCCTGCTTGCCCTGGCGGTGGGCTCTCTCAAGGCGACCAACACCTGGGACTATCCCACCTACCTGCTCCTGGGCGTCGGAGGCTGGCTCCTCTACGTCAAGCAGCGGCGTGGCCTCGATTTCTACGGCTGGCTGGACGTGGTATGGGGGGCGGTGGGATTGTCCGTCCTCTCCACCCTTTTCTTCCTTCCGTACTCCCGCCACTACGCCACCGCCTACGTGGGGATTCAGCGGTGGAAAGGACCTTTCACCCACCTGGATGACTACCTGATGGTGTGGGGAGCCTTCCTGGCGCTGCTCGTCCTGGTCCTGGCGGCCGAGTGGATGCGCCAGGAACGGGAGGGCAACCTTCCGGGGTGGGTCGCTGAGAACGGGATGCCCTTGTTAACGGCGTCGGGCCTGGTGGCAATAGCCGCGGCTCTGGTGGGGCTGCAGTCTTGGATCGTCTCCCTCCCGATGCTCACCGCCGTGCTGGTGCTGCTCTGGGATCGGAACCTGCCCGCCCGGAAACTCTTCATCCTGTTCATGCTGGGCTGGGGGCTGGCGCTGACCATGGGGGTGGAGATCGTCCGGCTGAAGGACGACATCGGGCGGATGAATACGGTGTTCAAGTTCTACCTGCAGGTGTGGGTGCTGTGGGGCGTGGCGCTGGCGGCGTCCCTCCCCGACCTGTGGGCCGAGATGAAGCGGTGGAGTTCGACCGCCCGATGGGTTTCGTCCGCCGTCGCCGCGCTCCTGCTGGCCGCTGCGCTTTTCTACCCCGTCACCGCAACGCCGGCAAAGATGCGGGATCGCTTCAGCAGCAAGACGCCCCACTCGCTGAACGGCGAGCTCTTCATGCTGGATGCATCGTACGCCGAGAACGGCCGTTCCATGCGGTTGGACCACGATTACTACGCCATTCAGTGGATTCGAGGGCATGTGCCTGGCACGCCGGTGGTCCTGGAAGGGCGCGCCCCCCTCTATCACTGGGGCAGCAGGATCGCCATCTACACCGGCCTCCCCGACCCGCTGGGATGGGACTGGCACGAGAAACAGCAGCGGTCCGTCATCCCGAGTCCGGTGATAGACCAGCGGGCGCGGGAGGTGCAGGAGATGTACGCCACCGGAGACATGGAACGGTTCCTGAAGCTGGCCCGGTACTACCGGGTCAGGTATGTGGTCGTGGGAGACCTGGAGCGGGCGATGTACCCCGCTCAGGGGCTGGCGAAATTCGACGCCCACCCCGAGATCTTCCGCAAAGTGTACGACCGATCCGGAACCCAGATATATCGGCTGTCGCCGGATGTGACGGGCGAGGGCGGCGGCGTTTCTATCCCGCCCGCACCGACGCCCACCCCGACGAAAGCGCCGGCGAAGAAACTTCCCGCCCCTTCGCCCATGAAGTCGCCTTGAGTGGATCCACGGCATGCCGCGCTGTTCGGACGGGAAGAAACAAACTCGTTCGTTGGTAGGGGCACAGCGTGCTGCGCTAGCCGCTGGGTCCGACAAAATTGTCGTGTTGGCGTTCGCAGGCGCCGAATGGTTTCGGCGTCGCCATGTGATTTGTCGACAAAACGCATCTTTTCAACACCCTGAGCAGGCTCAGGCCTTGTGCCTGTCCAGAGGGAGGACCACAAGGGCTTGCCCAGGGATATCCGGAGAGAAAGAAAATGAGAGGCGCGGAACGTTTCCTGCTACCATTGTTGGTTTTGTTGATCTTACTTACCGCATGCGGGCCGGCGGGCACCACGACACCGCCCACGCCTACCTCCCAGCCCGCAGCATCTGGACAAAAGAAAGGAGGTAAAGCCATGGAATTTGTGTTGACAAGTCCCAAATTTTCCTATGGGAGGCCTATTCCCAAGGAGTATACCTGTGATAGCAAGGATATCTCACCACCACTGGTGTGGAAGGACCCGCCTGTGGGGACCAGGAGCTTTGCTCTGATCGTGGATGATCCGGACGCTCCCATCGGCACCTGGGTTCACTGGGTGTTGTACAATATCCCTGCCGACGTCCGCTCTCTGGCGGAAGCGGTACCAAGCGAAGCCACGCTGCCTGACGGGAGCAGAAATGGCAAGAATAGCTGGCGCAGGCTCGGCTACGGCGGCCCGTGCCCGCCTCGCGGCACCCATCGTTATTTCTTCCGGCTTTACGCTCTGGACGCTACCCTCGGTCTTCCCTCTGGCGCGGGGAAGAAAGAAGTGATCCGGGCGATGAAAGGGCATATTCTGGGTACGGCGGAGCTGATGGGAACTTACAGTCGGCATAAGTGAGAAGGATGTGTTTCACAGGGGGCGACCGGCGTGTTTTCCCTACTGGTTGCCCCCTCCGAGAAGAAGGGAAGTCGTGGCGTAGTGGCGGCTCCGCCACTGTTAGGCCAAAACACGTTCTTTGACTCGCCGATTCGTTGATTCGCTTCCGGTGATTCCCTAACCAAACAGTTGTCAAATTGCAAGCAACCCGACCTACGGGCCTGCATTGTGGTGATGTTTTCCGTGCCTTTCCGTGGCCATTTCCAGAGCGGATACACAAAGGAGACCAAATTGCTACAAGAGAGAGCCAACAAGCTACACAAGAAAGTCGTAAACGCATGGGCCATGTACGACTGGGCGAATTCGGCATTCGCCACCACCATCATGGCCGCCGTCCTTCCGCCGTTCTACAGCAGAGTCGCCGGGGTCACTCTCCCTGGCAACCTTGCCACCGTCTACTGGGGCTACACCAGCACCATTGCAATGCTCCTCATAGCCGTCCTGGCTCCAATCCTGGGCGCCATAGCCGACCACACCGGGGGTAAGAAAAAATACCTTGCCTCTTTTATGGTGCTGGGCGTCCTGGGAACCATGATGCTCTATTTCGTCAGCAAAGGCAATTGGTTTCTGGCAAGTGCTCTTTTCATCGTCGGGAATCTGGGGTTTGCTGGGGGAAACATTTTCTACGATTCTCTCCTACCTCACGTCGCCCGCCCGGATGAGATAGACCAGGTTTCCACCAGAGGATACGCTTTCGGATACCTGGGAGGCGGGCTGCTGCTCGCTATCAACTTGGCATGGATCATGATGCCCCACAAATTCGGCTTCCCCAATGCCGAGATAGCAACCAGGGCTTCCTTCGTCAGCGTCGGCGTCTGGTGGCTGATCTTTTCCTACCCGATACTGAAATGGGTGCCTGAACCCCCTCACAAAGCGGTCGTGGCTGGAGAGGAGCAATTCAACCCGGTGGTGGCCGGGTTCCGGAGGTTGGGGAAAACCCTCCACGAGATCCGCAAGTACAGAGAACTCGTGAAATTCATCATCGCTTTTTGGGTCTACAACGATGGCATCGGAACCATCATCAAAATGGCAACAATCTACGGGGCTGAGATCGGCATCGGCGAGACCGACCTTATCGGTGCCCTATTGATGACCCAGTTCGTGGGTATACCCTTCACTTTTCTCTTTGGTGGTTTGGCTAAAAAGCTGGGCACAAAGAACTCCATCTTCCTTGGCATCGGGGTGTACACCCTGGTCTCGATCGAAGGGTACTTTATGAGTCATGCGTGGCAGTTTTGGGTTTTGGCGTTTGTAGTGGGCATGGTTCAGGGAGGCACTCAGGCACTGAGCCGATCTCTCTACGGAGCAATGGTACCCAAAAGCCGCTCTGCAGAGTTCTTCGGGTTCTACAACGTGAGCTCCAAGTTTGCCGGGATTGTCGGGCCGCTCACTTTTGCTGTGGTAGGGCAGCTGACCGGCTCCAGCAGACTGAGCATCGTTTCCCTGGTGATTTTCTTCATTGTTGGAGCTGCGGTCCTCTACACAGTGGATGAGAGAGAAGGGATCGCCATAGCGGCAGCGGAAGGATGATCTACTGGGCGTTGCAGATGGCATCGTGCAGCGCCCACCATCACCTCTCCTCGACACGCCACCAGAGCAAGGAAGCGCCCGCTGCGACGACCGCAAAAGCGAACGCCCCCACTGCAGCAAAGCCTCTGGTGACGAAAAGCCGTGTGCTCCAGCTATCGGCAGCGCTGCGCACCACAGAAGCCAGCATTGGTGCCGTCGCAAGGACTGTGGCACGGCGGTGAGGCAGCTGTTCGCTCAACAAAGGGATCATGCTGACGAGGCTGTACTCCATCAGCATGGAGAGAATTGCCAACCCGACTGTGAACAGCAGCAGGTTGTTTCCCAGGATGGATATCGTGCCGAGGCTTGCCATCAAGCCTACGAGGCCGAACAGCAAGGTGCGGCGTGGCCTGAGCCTGTCCACGACCATGCTGGACGTCACGGATCCGGAGAGCTCGGCGAAGCCAAGAAGAGAGGCTATGCTCCCTATGTGGGCGGCATCGAGGTGGAAATCGCGCTTCAGGTGAGCGCCATAAGCCACCGCTATCGATTCGAAGGCTATGTAAAGAACTGCGTTGGCGATCAATGCATGGGCAGTGCTGGAGTCTTTCCAGACCGATCTCATTTGCGGAAGGAAGTGGTCGTCGTCCTCGCTTTCTCGAGGCAGATCCGGGGGAAAGACGAAAGAGACCAGCAGGAACGATGCCACTCCCGCCAGGGAGAGAAGGCGGAAGGGAACCCACCATCCCCATCTGGACATGAGCCACCCCACGATGGGCAGAATGGCGATGCCGGTGAGTGCCCAGGAATACTCCACGGTAGTCAGCGCACGCCCACGCTGTGCTTTCGGTGAGTGCTCGCCCACGTATGTTTGTGTCAGGGGCAGGATGATGGCGTCGCTGAGGCCCAACACAACGACGGCAACGAGCAACAGCCCAGGATGTCGGGCGAAGCTGAAAAGCAAGAGCCCTGATGCCTGCAGCAGGAACCCCCATCGCAGGACTTTGCGCGGACCCACCTGCCCGGCTCGATGCCCAAAAATAGGAGCCATCACCGTCAGCAAAGTCCGGACGGTAAGCAGCGCTCCGGCGGTGGTCAACGAAATCCCCAAGCCATCCGCAATCTGCGGCAGGAATGGATAGAACATGCGCACGCCTGTATCGCGCGTCAGGCGCACTAGAAAGACCGGAAAGAGAAAACGCCGAAGCGATTCGGCTGTGAAAATGGATTGTGAGGTGCCTGTCCCGTGATGCATATCTCCCATTGCGGCTCTCCTTGCCGGGTGCTATCTCCAGACTGAGGCATTTTACCATGCCGCCTGTGGATACTCCACCGGGGAAGGTAGGAACGCATTGTGCCTCCTCAGGACGGGATGCCCTTTTCGAGAGGAAAGAAGAATGAATCACGTAGGGTGTTGCGGATTTTGCCTCCGGCAGGCAGAGTATTTCGAGAAATTTCGCCTGTTGGAGGTGCAGAAGACTTTCTACAAGCCGCCGAAACCGGAGACAGCCTCCCGATGGAGGGCGTCGGCCCCTGACGATTTCGTTTTCACTGTCAAGGCATGGCAGTTGATAACCCATGCCCCATCTTCGCCGACGTATCGGAAGGCGAAACTGACCCTCTCCGGGCCGAGGGAGAACTACGGTGGCTTCCGTGTCACCCCGGAGGTGCTGGAGGCCTGGCGTGTTACACGGAAGATTGCCGGAATACTCAGGGCACCGATAGCGATCTTCCAGACGCCACCCAGTTTCGGGCCGGAACCAGAGAACGTGGAAAACATCCGTCGTTTCTTCCACGCAATCGAGCGGGGCGGTCTGGTCCTCGGGTGGGAATCCCGCGGGCGCTGGCCTGAGGGCCTGCTCCGCGATCTGACCGGGGAACTCGACCTTCTGGACGTGGCCGATCCTTTCGTCCGCTTGCCGGTCACCAAGGGGATCGCCTACTTCCGGCTTCACGGCCGCGGCGGGTATCGCTACCGCTATACCGACGATGATCTGGCACATCTGGCCGAATGGTGTGACTCGTATCGAGAATCTTATTGTCTCTTCAACAACGTCTTCATGTCGGAGGATGCAACACGTTTCATGGGAATGCTTGCCGCCCGGAAGTGACAGCCACCCCCAATCCCTGGTAAAATAGTTTCTGATCGGAGCGATGCATGTGGTCAAAGGACTGCGTGCCCGCCTGTACATCGGGAGGCGACTGTGGACGAGGCCAGGCTCCACCTGGGAGTGGAGGACGAAGATTGGAAAGAATTGGCTGCCCTGGAAGGGCAGCTCATCGTCACCATAGCGATATGGGACGAATCGTTGATCTACGCAGATCAAGACGTTCCCGGGGCGGAGCAAGACTTTGTGGATTTCGATCTCTACCTGGCGGACCACGCCCTGCTGGAGCTGTACGGTGTAAGCCTGTACGAAGACCTGGACTCCCCTCCGATGAAAGGCGTGAAGCACATTGAGGAAGTTCTCAGGTTGCTGGCCTCCCGAAGTGGGATGCTGACGGAGATCGCACCGGACGGAGCGGGGCTTCCGGTGTTGCTCCTGGTTGGGCAGGGGATGACGCCGCTGTGGGCTGCGCCGACTGGCTGGGCGATAGATCGCTGGGACGAACTGCCGTGGCAAAGCCGTTGATATCGGAACCGTAGGAGTCGCAATGCCCAGGATACTCTTTGCCGACATAGCCCGCACCCCCGGCGGCTCTCTCATCAGCCTGTACAACCTGGTGAAATATGTCGGGCCGCCATACGAAAGGGTGGTCGTGCTGGCTCAGGACAACCCGGGAGCGGAGAAATTCCTGAAGCTCGGCGTGACCGTCCACCTGGTGCAGTCGCATCAGGGAGCTGGGGACAGGTATGGCGGGCCGGTGGACAAAGTGCGTCAGGGGAAGCTGGGATCGATTCTACGGAGCAGTGCACTGGCGCCTGCATGGCATGGCCTTGGCTTCTGGGCCAGGGTGTTCTACCGCATTCTGCCCCAGGCGCTTCGATTCCATCGGATTATCCAGTCGGAGGGCATCGACCTGGTTCACGTCAACGACATGGTGACCGACAGCGGTTCCTTCATCCTGGCTGCAAGGATGGCCGGAGTACCAGTGATATGGCACGTCCGGAATTTCAACCCTTTTCGGTGGTTCGACCGCTGGCTTGCCAGGCGCGTGGAGAGGATGATCTACATCTCTCGAGCGGTAGAGGAAGCGGCGGTCAGGCAGGGTGTGCCGTCTGACATGGGCGTCGTGGTGTACAATGGCGTGGAGGCATCGGAGTTCGAGGGACTCCCTTCCGCACAGATCATGAAGGAGAAGCTCGGCCTGCCCACGGAGGGGATTTTGGTGGGAATGGTCGGCAGGCTTGTTCGATGGAAAGGCCCGCACATTTTCCTGCGAGGGCTGGCGCTGGCGCTCCGAGACGTGCCAGATCTTCATGGGGTGGTCGTGGGGGCGCCCGACAAGGACGCAGAGTGGATGTGGGACGAGTTACGTGGAGAGGTCACGCGTCTGGGGATCGAGGGACGGGTGCTCTTCGCCGGATACCAGCCGGATGTACGCCCTTGGTTGGGGGCAATGGACGTGCTGGTCCACGCGTCGCTGGAACCAGAGCCTTTCGGCAGGGTGATAATCGAGGGAATGGCAGCAGGCAAACCTGTCGTGGCCACAAGCCTGGGGGCGGTGCCGGAAATCGTGGAGGACGGCAGAACGGGGTTGATGGTCGAGCCAGGCTCTGCCGAGGCCCTGGCCGGAGCTATCGTGCAACTGAGCAAGGACGCCGAACTGAGGGATCGGCTTGGCGAAGCAGCGCGGGCTGAGGTCCGGAGACGTTTCACGGCGCGTGGCACTGCCGAGGCTGTTCTTGAAATCTATCGGGAGATTCTGGAAAAGTGAACGGCGAGGTGATAAATCGCGGTTGGCGTGACATTATGAATCGAGCCGCCAGCGTCCTGCAATGGGTTGCCGGGATGGTGCTGGGCATCCTTCTGGCACTCGGCATCCAGTCTAAGCGTGCCCACCTGCTAATTGGCGGGATAGGGCTGGCCTTTTACGTCATTACCCTTTTCCTCTCCCCTGCCATTACCCTTTTGCTGTGGCTTCCAATCTCACCTTTCTCCAGATACTTTTACCTGGATCTGCACCTGGGACGCGGGATACCTGACCTGGGGTTTACCCGGTTCATCACCAGCCTCGTCCTGCTTGCCCTGATAGTGCAACTGGCAGGAAAGAGGCGGAAACTGGCGGCCCCAGGATGGTCTGAAGTGCTGATGGTACTCTTCTCCCTGGCAATCGGCATCTCCGCTCTTACCTCCATTCAGGGAACCCTGACCGCGCTGCAAGGCATTTTCGACACTTACTACATCCCGTTTCTGCTTTTCTTCCTGGGCAGGCAGTTCATCTCCACACCGGAGTGGCGCGGGAGGCTCGTGGCAGTGCTTCACCTCATCGTCGTCATCCTTGTGTTTCTGGCGTGGAGGGAGTATTTCACCCATCAGGCGCTTTTCATATATCACTACACTGTCTCCGAGTACACCCTGCACGTGCGCCGGTTGATATCCCTTTTGGGCGACCCCGCCTATACAGCCATGATCTTGGTCATCGTGCTCCCATGGTCTCTCCGTGAAGCATACGTGAGCGATACGATCCTGAAACGCGTTGCATACATTGGGTTGATATTACTGAACCTGGCTACCCTGATCATCCTGGCGAACCGAGCTGGATGGCTTGCTGCGCTGGCGGTGCTGTTGCTCATGGCGTTCTTCGAAAAACGGTGGAGGGGCCCGATTTTCGTCGTCTTGTTGGCCTCTGCTGCCGTGCTGTGGTTCATGCGTGGCCCTATTCTCCGGAGTTACCTTTTCAAAGAGCGTGTAACGGCGCAGAGTCCGATAATCTACCGCACCCACGCCTGGCAGGTTGCCATCACCCTGTGGAAACGCTCGCCGATCATCGGTATTGGGTATAACAACTTTCCATGGATTGGCCTCCGGGAGGGATTCTTCCCGCGCCTGAAGACGTTCTACGTCCCGGCGACGGAGAATGCTTTCCTGGATGTGTTGACGGCCGCGGGCGCGCTGGGGCTGACCCTTTTTTTGGGGATGTTCGCCGCGATATTCCACGAACTGCATCGGGCTTACGTGCGGATGACCGAGGACCGGGATAAGACGATCGTTTATGCTTTGGTGGCAAGCATCGCTGTCTATGGCATAACGGGTTTCTTCACCAACTTGACCCCCGCCCTTTTCGTGCAGCGGCTGTTTTTCTTTCTGGCAGGGGCAGTTCTGGGAAGCCTCCAACCAACCCTTTCCTCGAGGAGGAGCTGAACGATGCGGGTAGCGATCGCCGGCCTCTACCCTTTGGACAGGAAGAGAATTCTCGGCGGGGTCGAGGCGATAACTGCGGTCCTGGCAGACGGGATAGAGAAATCCGACGAGGTGGAACTGCACGTGGTCACGTGCCATCCCTCCCTGGGCGAACGCATGGTATACCGCGAGAGGCAAAGGACGGTTCATGCCCTCCCCTTGCGTCGCCTGGGCAGGCTGACTCTCCACCGACGGGATGTGGTGTGTCTGCATAGGGAGTTCGATCGAATCCGGCCGGATATCATCCATGCCCACGGCTCTGACATCTACGCCGACGCGGCCACGAGCAGCGGCTATCCTGCCATCGTGAGCGTTCACGGGATCATGGGGAAGGAGGTTGCCTTTTCTCCGGGGTTGAAAGAGCGTCTGGTGCGGCATTTCGACAGGTGGTACGAGCGGTACGTGCTGGGACATATAGAAAACCTGATACGGGTCAGTCCGTATCTCTCCGACGCCCATCCCTGGTTCCGCCCATCTCACATCTACGATATCGAGACCTCGGCCGATCTGCGTTATTTCTCCGTGTTTGGAGAGCCGGAGCAGTTCCGCATTCTCTCGCCAGCCAGGGTCATCCCCAGGAAGGGGATACTGGAGCTCGTGGAGGCTTTCGCAATTCTATCGAAGCAGTTCCCAAAGGCGCAATTGCGGATCGCCGGTGAGATGGAAACATTCCCATCCTACGCCGAGGAGTGCCGCAGGCGGGCGGAAACGCTTGGCGTGGCAGACAGCGTCCGGTTCCTGGGATCCCTGGATCCCGACCGGCTGGCCGAGGAATATGCTGCCGCCGGGCTTGTGGTGCTGGCTTCAGGGCAGGAAACGGCGCCTGTGGCAATCCAGGAGGCAATGGCCGTTGGGCGTCCCGTCGTCGCCACTGACGTAGGGGGGAACAGGTACATGGTGTCCGAAGGCGAGACAGGGTATCTGGTTCCCTGGGGCGATGTGCGCGCCCTGGCGGGCGCCATGGGGAAGGTGCTCGGGGATCGGCAAATGGCGCTTGCCATGGGGCGGCGGGCGCGGGAGGAGGCTTTGCAGCGCTTCCACCCTGATTCGGTGGCCCGCAGGACGCTGGAGGCGTACAGGGACGTAATCTCGCGCCGAGGGTTGGGGTAGGGTAGCGGGGGTTCGGGGTTTTCTGGCCTGCGGAGCCTGCTGGGTACGGAGAGGAAAACGAGGGTTCCAAGCGGCTAACTCCTGGCAGTCTCGTCTGTTTCAGGGCTTTTCAAAGTTCTGGCAAAAGCCGCTTGAGTTGTAAGGCTGTCAGCCCACCCTACAAAAATGCGCCGCGGGGTTGCGCTGTAGGTGTCGGGCCGTCTGGCCCGATGAGCGGGCTAACACAGCCCGCTCTATGGACCCTGTAGATACCCTGGAGCGATGATGTCATCATCCAAAGAGCGTTCTTGGCTTTGTATCATTTTGCTGGCATACCTGGTGGCAGGAGCGCTGTACGCCAACCTGATGCCCGCGTGGCAGGTGCCGGACGAGCCAGCCCACTACAACTACGTCCGCTATCTGGCCGAACACCGCGGTTTCCCGGTTCTGCGGCAGGGCGATTATTCCCAGGAATACCTGGAGACGCTGAAATCCAGGCACTTCCCTTCGGACATGAGCATCGATCCAATCCGATACGAGTTCCACCAGCCGCCTCTCTACTACCTCCTCCAGACGCCGATCTTCCTGGCGACCGGAGGCAGCCTGATAGCCATGCGGCTCTTCTCCCTTTTCCTGGGCATGCTGCTGCTTTTGGTAATCTACCGGATGATACGCGATATTTTCCCCGACATGCCATCCTTGGCGCTTCTCTCGGTGGCATTTGTGGCGTTCATCCCGATGCATGTGGCGATGATGGCCGGGGTGGAGAACGACTCACTGGCAGAGCTGTTGCTGGCGCTGGCGGTGTGGCTGTCGGTTCGCCACGTACTGCTGCTGGACGATTCCGGCGGGAGGCCGCTGGCGAGGCTCGGCGTGGTGCTTGGGCTGATACTGGTGACCAAGACGACGGCTTACGTAGCCCTCCCTCTGGCAATCCTGGCGGTACTGATCAGATGGTGGAGGGAAAGAAAGGGGGTGGCGAGGCGCCTTGCCTGGCTCCTGGCTCCGCCTGTGGTGATCTCCGCCCCGTGGTACGTTCGCAACGCCCTGGTGTACGGCTGGCCGGACTTGCTGGGGCTGGCGCGTCACAACGCCGTGGTGGTAGGCCAACCCAGGACAATGGAGTGGATCGCCGCCCATGGGATGCACGGCTACCTGGGCCGGTTTGCCAGATTCACGTTCGATAGTTTCTGGGGAGTCTTCGGGTGGATGGGTGTTTTCATGGATGGGCGGATTTACCTGGCGCTGGAGATGGTGACCCTGGCGGTGGGCGTGGGGTTCCTGCTGGCGTGCTGGCGGGTGTGCCTCCGCCGACGTAACGCTCTGACCAGCGGGCAATGGGGCGCCATGGTGCTTCTGGCTACTCTCTTCCTGGGCGTCCTGGCCGAGTACCTGGGGTACAATCTGATTTTCGTACAGCACCAGGGGCGATACCTTTTCCCGGCTCTGGCGGCCATAGCACCAGCATGGGCCGTGGGGTTTCTGGAAACGGTGAAACGTCCTGTGAGCCGCAGGATGGCGTTGTTCTTCCTCATCCTCGCAGTTCTCTGGATGGCGATGGATGTCGTGCTGCCGCCAACCCACCGATGGCATGCCGCCATCGCCTTGCTCCTGGCGGTTGCCTATGGCGTCAGGTCGGTCATACCGGAAGCTCTGGACTCTCTCGTGCTGGCCGCGCCGTATGCCTTGCTGTGGTCCCTGGATGTTTGCGCCCTTTTTGCATTTATCCTTCCGCAACTACGTTGATCACTGCACCCCAATGTACACCGGCGACACCCGCAGATGGTATGGCATCTCGCCCGGCGTCAGGGGAGTCAAGGTCACGTCCATGCGTTCTTCTTCGCCTCCGACCACCATAACGTTCCCCTCTGATCTGGCGTGGTAGCCGCTCCTGGAGGCTGTCATCTCATAAGTGCCCGTGGGCAGGGTGGCAGTGAAGACGCCGCTGACATCGGTTGTGGTTGTGAAGGCCGCATGGGCCCAGTCATCGGAGAAAACAAGGGTGGCCCCGTACAGCGGGTTGCCGCCCTGGTCGCCGACCACCCCATGCACGGTGCCATCCGACAGGGCCGCGGTAACTGCCGCGTAGGCGTTCAGCCTACCCCATCCCCAATCGTTGTTCGGAACGCTGCCAAACGCCGGACCGCATCTGTTGCTAGCCACATGTGTTGCTGTCTCCTCCAGGACTTTCACTGTCAGAGGGATGTTGCCGCGCATGGACGGTTTGGCCGACCAGAGGAGCGCCACGGTGCCGGCTACGTGGGGCGTCGCCATGGAAGTGCCGCTGCATGACGCAAACATCCCTCCGGGGAGCGAGGAACGCACTTCCACCCCTGGTGCCGCCAGATCCGGTTTGACATATTCCCCTCCCTCGAACGTGATCGGCCCACGGCTGCTGAAGAACGCCAGAGAGTGCGACGAGTCGTAAGCGCCTACGTCGAACCCCTCCGGGTAGACCGGAGGCGGCCCGATGATGCTGCTGCACGCCGACCCGTAGTTTCCGGCGGCGTTTGCCTGGAAGATGCCCGCCGCCAGCAGGGCGTCCATGGCAGGGCGGAGCACCCCCAGCTTGTCTTCAGTGCATCCTTCGGACGGAGGACAGGTCCATGAGTTGTTGACCACGTCAGGAGCGAGATCGGGGCGTGGGTTGTCTCCGTTGCTATCGGTGGGGGCGAGAAGCCATTGGTAGCACTCGATGTACCTGGATGGCGAGCCCACGCCGTTTGAGTCCATGTTCTTGCATCCCACCCATTTTGCTCCATAGGCAACCCCGACGATGGTCCCGTTGCCGTCGTTGCCAACCATGATGCCTGTGACATGGGTGCCGTGCCCATGGTCGTCGTAAGGGGCTGGCATGTGCTGGACGGAGTCGTGCCAGTTGTAATCGTGGTCGGCCTGGGTGCCGTCCCAACCGCGATAGTGCGGCTTCAATGCCAGGTGGGTCCAATCCACGCCGGTGTCATTGGTTGCCACAGTAACACCCTCCCCGTGCACGCCGTACTCCGCCCACACCCTGTCCGCACCGATATCCGAGAGTCCCCAGGGCAGGCCGGATATGGTCACTGGGCCGTCCGGTTTGGGCTCCTCGATCCCTTTCCATGGGGTGTCCGCCACGATGCGTATCACCTCCTGGCGCTTTGCCAGGTCCATGGCCATGCGGGACGTCAGGTCCGCCGCCACGGCGTTCACCACGAAGAACGAACGATGTGGTATGTTGTGGGAGTCGAGGTACGCCAGCAGTGGCCGCTGTGTCCGGCGCGCGTGTTCCACCAACCGACGGTAGACCCATTCCCCGCGTGCATCTTTGCCGACAACCCTCTCGGCACCGGAAAGGTCTGCCTGGGGGAGAACGATCAGCGCCGGAGCGATTCCGTCCTCTGTCAATGCCTTTGCCAGTGCAGGGGAAATTTTCTGCCGGGGGTCGTTGCCGGATTGAGCGCCAATGGTTTGGGAGAGCAACAGCACGATTGCGAGCAGGGTCGAGAGCAGTCGTTCCACGGGTTTTGCCTTTCGTTTGCCGGGATTGGGAAGCACGACAGGGGTGCCCTCGGGTGTGTGGATTACGTCAACTTGAGCTTTGCCAGGCTGGCCAGGAATTTCTTAATCCCCTTTCCCGCGAACGCCACACTAACCTCCTGGTCGCCGTTTTTGTCTGCCACGCCGACTACCGTTCCCGGGCCATATTTCGGATGCTCCACCCGCGTGCCTGGGACGTACACCGGTGTTGACGCGGGGTGCTTGGGTGGTGCGGGCCGAGCCTGTGGGAACGGCCCGACATCCCGAGAGCGACCGCGCCTGCCGTTCCCTTCGATCAGGTCGGGCGGTATGTCTTTCAGGAAGCGGGATTTTTCGTTGACGTCGCTGTCACCGTAGCGCGTCCTTCGGAAAGTGTGAAGCAAATAAAGTCTGTCCTTTGCGCGGGTGACCCCCACGTAGAAAAGCCGCCTCTCTTCCTCTAACTCGTCTGGATCATCCACGGATCGGCTGTGGGGCATCAGCCCCTCTTCCAGACCGGTGATGAACACCACAGGGAACTCCAGCCCTTTGGATGTATGAAGGGTCAGCAAAGTGATGCCGTTTCGTTCCTCTGGAAGGTTATCCACATCCGAAACCAGAGCAACCCTTTCCAGAAACGCGTTGAGCGGATCTTCTCCCGGTTCCACATAGAGGGATGTTGCCACATTCCGGAGCTCCATCACATTTCCCAGGCGTTCCTGGGCTTCCTCAGAACCGTCTTTTAGCAAATACTCCCCGTACCCTGTGCGATCAAGCAGGAGAGTGATGAGGTCGGGTACAGGTGTCGCGTCGGCGGCCTGGCGGAGTTCCTGGATCATTTCGGCGAAAGCCACCAGGGCTTTCTGAGCTCGTAGGCCCACCGGCGGGGGCTCCACCGAGTCCGAACCACCTGTCCAAAGTTGCAGCGCGGGGTAAATTGCCAATCTCATTCCGCGGGCCCAGCGTTGTACTCCCGCCACCGTTTTCGCGCCGATTTTTCGGGGAGGCACGTTGACGATCCGCAGCAGGCTTACATCGTCCGAGGGGTTGAGCAGAAGCCGGAGATATGCCAGCACGTCCTTGATCTCCCGCCGAGCGTAGAACCGGGTCGCACCGACTAGCTGGTAAGGGATACCCTCCCGGAGAAGCGCCTCCTCTAAAGCGCGGGATTGTGCATTGGTGCGATACATCACAGCGATGTCTCGCAGGTTGTAACCCTCGGTCGTGAGGCGCACTGCCTCCTTGACCACGTAATCTGCCTCCTCTATCTCATCGAAGAGCTCCTTGACCACGACCTGTTCACCGGAGTCGCGCCGCGTGAAAAGCTGTTTTGGTACCCGCTGTATGTTCTTGGAGATGACGGAATTCGCCACCGATAGGATCGTCTGTGTCGAGCGGTAGTTTTCCTCCAAGAGGACCACACGGGCGTCGGGGAAGTCGTTCCGGAAGCGTTGGACGTTGCGGAAATCCGCCCCTCGGAATCGGTAGATGGACTGATCCTCATCACCGACTATGAAGACCCGCCGGTGTTCTTTCCCGAGGAGCCTTACCATCTCGTACTGGGCGGTATTCGTGTCCTGGAACTCGTCCACCAGCACGTGCTGGTACCGGCTGCGGTATGCCTGGAGTACTTCCTTGTCCTCCCGGAACATTCTTACGGCCTCCATCAGCAGGTCGTCGAAATCGAGGGCGTGGGAGCCATGCAGCATTTCCTGGTAGCGCTCATACACCCGCTTGTAAACTTCATCCCGGTACTTCCTTGGCCGGACTTCGTCGGGATAGAGGAGTTCGTTCTTGGCTTTGCTTATGAAACTGGATATCTGCCGGGGCGGGTAGAGCTTGTCGTCCAGGCCTATTTCTTTGAGCGCGTTCTTGATGACCCCCAGACGGTCGGAGTCGTCGTATATGACGAAGTCGGAAGGAATACCCAAGACCGCCCCATCTCTTCGAAGGAAGCGGGCACAAATGCTGTGGAATGTCCCAACGGTGAGCCCTCGCGGTGCTCCCCCGAGGAGGGAGATAATCCTTTCCCTCATCTCGTTGGCTGCTTTGTTGGTGAATGTGACCGCCAGCAAGCGGAACGGTGGGATGCCCAATTCCCGTATCAGGTATGCCACTCTGTAGGTAAGCACCCTGGTCTTACCGGAGCCTGGGCCTGCCAGAACCAGCACCGGCCCCGGTGGTGCTGTCACCGCTTCCAGTTGTTTCGGGTTCAATTGTGTAAGCCAATCTTCTCGTTTTTCTTCCACTACTTTCCCTGCGTGACCCACGTAACCCGCGGAAAATCTTGAAAATCACCCTGGCACGGGCGTCTCCTGAAATTGTATCATATCCGTGACGACCGGAAAACTCTGGATGTCCGGGTAGACTTCCCCTGAGCTTTGGACATGAGTTCGGACATTATCTCTTCGCCGGAGTGAATCGGTACGGGTGCAGCATGCTGCACCTGCACCAGTCTGAACATCAATTCCCCTGTTTTGCCTGGGATTTGACCTGTCAAAACTTTTTGTGGTATCTTTATGTTTGCTTGTCTCGAGCCCCGGGTTGTCC
>CAZDOZ010000004.1:15494-32230 GCA_964507175.1 uncultured Anaerolineae bacterium | reverse complement strand
AGGAGAATGTGACGAAAGCAGTCGAGACCATACGCGCATCAGGAGGCAAAGCCGCAGGATTCCCGGCTCACACGGGGCATCCCGACGAAGTGAAGGCGCTGGTCGCCCGGACCGTGGAGGAATTCGGGGGCGTGGACATCCTGGTGAACAACGCCGCAACCAACCCACACTTCGGGCCCATCTTGACCTCCGAAGAGAGCCACTGGGACAAGATCCTGGACGTGAACGTCAAAGGGTACTTCCGGATGGCAAAATCGTGCGTGCCGTTCATGCAGCAGCGAGGTGGGGGCAAGATCATCAACATGGCGTCCATAGCCGGGCGCATTCCACTGCCGAACATGGGGGTATACTCTGTGAGCAAAGCAGCGGTGATCATGCTGACGGAGGTGCTGGCGGTGGAGCTGGCGCCTTTCAACATCCAGGTGAACGCCATCGCGCCGGGGCTGGTGAGGACGAAGTTCAGCCGTGCGCTGTGGCAGAACCCGCAAATTTACGAACAGGTGGTCAGGAGCGTGCCTCAGCGCCGTATGGCGGAACCGGAAGAGATCGCGGGAATCGCCCTGTACCTGGCAAGCCCCGCCTCCGATTTCACCACCGGAGCCACAATCGTGGTGGACGGCGGGCAACTGGTCGGCGGGGCAAGCGAAGGATGAAGTAAGGCAGAACGACTCACCCCCGCAGCGATGCGACCAGGCGCTTCGGGAACAGCAGCAGGTCCAGGGCATCCGCCGCGCTTTTCGTCACTATGTCAGCGGCCAGCAACGCCGACGATGCTGCTCCCTCGCCCCCGACGACCACTATGCCCAGGGCCGCAGAGCGCAGCATCCCCACATCGTTCCGCCCGTTGCCAATGGCCACGGTCTCGCGGGCGCCAAGATCCCGGACGAATTTCTCCTTCTGCTCGGAGCCATGCTCACGCTCCAGTCGCTGGAACCGTATCCCCAGTTCCTCGGCCATCCGGGAACCGGTGCCGTGCGTATCCGAGGTCACGAGATATATCTCCAGCGTATCCTTCAAACGCTCTACTCGATCCGCAACGCCCGGCAGGAGGACGCCGTCCACCGCCAGGGTTCCGTTCAGGTCCAGTACCATGTATCGAAGATCGAGCCTCCCGTAAGAAGGTATTTCCAGTTCGATGGGCATCTCACATCCTCCCCTCCACCTCAGCCTGCAGCCGCTCGAAAAACGCCAGCATGAACGCGTGGCGATCCTCGGCGATCTGCCGGGCTGTGGCGGTGTAGAGCGTGGATTTTATGCGTGACAGCTTGTAAACCAGTTCATGGACGGGCGTGTAGTCCCGGCCCTCAGGCACCGGAGCCGCCAGATCCACCTCCGACGGGGGCACCACCCACAGGCGCTCCCCATGGAGGCCGGCATAGGCAAACGCCCGCGCCACCCCTATCGCGCCGATGGCGTCCAGCTTGTCAGCGTCGTAGAGCACTTTCGCCTCCAGCGTCCGGGGCATCACGGAGCGATCCCGGAAACGATGGGCTCGTACCGCATGCACGGCGTTCTCAATCCGATCCGGCGGCCAGTCAGTGTGCTCCTCCAGGATGCGTCGCGCCTTTTCCGCAGCATCTCCGGCATGGGATTCCCGGCTGTCGGACGGGAGATCGTGAAGCCACGCTGCAGCCACTACAACTTCCACGTCCGCCCCTTCGGCGCGGGCTATCCGCTCCGCCAGTGCTGCCACCCGCAAGACGTGATCCAGATCGTGCACCGGATCGGTCACGCTGGCGTAGAGCTCCCGAACCAAATCCAGGTTGAGCATTCCATCCCCCCCTCACCGCACACCTGCCTGGGACCGAAAAAAACAGGCCCTCTTGACTCGTTTTTGGGATAGTATACTTCACAAATCCCGACGAGACAATAACCGGTTGCTTTCTCATCGCATATTGTCTATAATCTTCAAGAAGCGGGAGATCAGAAAGCAGGGGACAAGCAAAAGAGGAATCGGGATGGGACTGGACATCGCGTCGATAGAACAAGAAATGGTAGAACTGGCGCACCATCTGAGCCAGACACAGATGGAAACTTCCGAGCTGCTCAAGTCCATAGCAGAGATCCTCACAAGCCTAAGAGTGGAGGAAATGCGCCAGGCAATAGTCTCCTTCCAGACAAAGCAGGAAAAAATCCCCTGGCTCGTGGCTTTCCCAATAGAATCGCCTTCCACCAGGATTCCTGCCGTGCAACAGCCCGATGAATTCACCATAGTCGCCAGCGACGGTTCGTTTATACCGCCAGACCGCCACAGCCCTGCTTCTTTCTTCCTGCTGAACATGGGGCAGGCAACTATCCGGTACGGCCGCGAGGCCAGCGCCTCGCTTTCGTCGCGCGCCAGGCTCTACTTCCGGTACGACGAAACCCACATCCAGGACGATTCAGGATTCGACAGACCCATCGAGGGAGGGGTCCTGGGGTGGAAAATGGCATCGGAAGAAATGGAGTACCTGTGGGAACACGCATCCACTGCTCCAAAGCCAGCGCTGGCCGTCCGCGATGGTTCGCTGATTTTCTGGGGCCTGCAGAGCGAGGGCAAGAGGGTGCAAGACTCACTGCTCCGGCCGATGCTAGGAACGCTTTTCAAATTCCGTAACGCCGAAATGCCAATCGTGAGCTACATCAGCTACCCTGGCTCCAGGGACGTGAACAACTCGCTGCGGGTATGGCTCTGTCCAGAAGACCCGTTCCATTGCCGGTGCGGGCCGAAAGATAGGGAAAAACTGTGTGAGATGTTGAGAAGTGTCACGGACAGGGCGACTTTTAGCAGCATCCTCAGGCCGGGCGAGAGAAGCGCTGTTTTCTCCAGCAGCTCGGAGGTGCTGGAGAAATACGGCCCTCACCAAATACAGTTTTTCTACATGCATGTCGGAAGCGAGATCGCCAGGGTCGAAGCGCCGGAATGGGTGATGGAAGACCCTGCGACGATGGGTTTCGTGCAGGCCGTGCTGATGGACCAGGCCAGGCGCGGCGACGGCTATCCTCCTGCGCTCATGGAAGCCCACGAACAGGCTGTAGTAAACATAGAGGACAAAAGGCTGGTCAACCGACTGCTGGAGCGGCTCATAGAAAGCGAAGGACTGTCCTATACGCGCTCCTACAAAGACAGAAGCAAAAGGATACGGGGAACGTGATGCCAGGAACAATACCGATCGGCGAGATAATCGAATCCACCAGCACAAAGATCAAAGCAGAGAGCGATGCATTCCTCCAGCCCCCCCCTCTCGGAAGCCTGGTAAAAGCAAAAGGCGCCGACGCGTCCGGCTGGATATACGGCGTGGTAAGCTTTGGAACCACAATCAGCCTCGACCCGGGGCGACAGATCACACGGAGAAGCACTTCCTCGGTTCACGACGAGGACGTCTACAAAGAACACCCCCAGCTAGAGCACACCCTTCGGACTGTATTCGAGGCGGTGCTGGTAGGATATGCCAACAAAGAAAGACACGTGTACAGGCACCTGCCGGCCCAGCCGCCGCCGTTGCATTACTCGATCTACCAATGCACACCTGAGGAGATCATCAATTTTACCGAAGAATTCGGGTATTTCCGCATCCTCCTGGCCCACCAGGGCGATCTCCCACCAGAGCAGCTCCTGGCTTCACACATGCGTCGAGTGTACGAAGATCGGGGCGAGGAAATGAACTGGCTCAAACGTGCCGCAAAGGAAGTTACCAGACTGATGAAAAACGACTACGACCGACTCCTCTCGGTGCTTCTAGCGGTGGAGCCTCGCCGATAGGATCGACCAAAGTGCCTGTTTGGGCGTGACACCCGGAGCAACGAAAAAGCATCCGGCAGCACCACGGTCAACCGCGGCGCTACCATTGGAGAAAGCCATGGACAAAATCCTGGTTGTGGACGACGAACCGCAAATCGTGCGCCTGCTAAGGGCGTACCTGGAGAAAGCCGGGTATCAGGTCGTCGTGGCATATGATGGCAGGGAGGCCATGGCCGTGTTCAGGCACGAGAAACCAAACCTAGTCATACTGGACCTGATGCTCCCAGAACTGGACGGCATGGAGATTTGCAAGATCATTCGGGAGGAAAGCGGCGCCCCCGTCATTATGTTAACCGCCAGAATCGATGAGGACGATCGGGTGCTTGGCCTGGAACTGGGCGCTGACGACTACGTAACGAAGCCATTCTCACCCAGGGAAGTCGTAGCCAGGGTCAAGGCGGTGTTACGGAGAGTGCAAGGTGATAGGAGAAAAACCCCAATACGCGTTGGCGATTTAGAACTGGACCCCGAATCGCACACCGTAACTCTCAGGGGGAAGCCAGTAGCCCTGACGCCCACAGAGTTCGAACTGCTGCACACGCTCATGGACCAGCCAGGGAGAGTTTTCACCAGACTGCAGCTTCTGGAACAGCTCCAGGGATATGCCTACGAGGGATACGAACGCACCATAGACGCCCACATCAAGAACCTGCGGAAACATCTGGGCGATCCCCCCAGGAAATCCAGATACATCTTGACGGTGCATGGGGTTGGCTACAAGTTCGCCGAGGAGTGACGGTGTGAAAATATCAATTAGATGGAAACTGACGGTGCTTTTCGTTGTAGTCGTACTCGTATCGGCGAGCATCACCAGCGTGTGGCTCCATCAAGCTGTGCGGCATGAATTCTCCGATTACGTCCAGAGGCTGGCACAGAGGCAGGCCAAGCGGATGCTTCCATTCTTCACCTCGTATTACGAACAACACCATAGCTGGAATGAGGTGGGGAAGGATTTCAGACATGGGATTGCAGGAACGCTTTTCAGGCGATCCCACATCCAGGGCATACTTCTCAGCAGAACACACCTGATTTTGCTGGACGAGAATGGCCGGGTCGTGTGGGATTCATCGAGACCTGTGCCACCTGTAATACCACCTCCGAGAAAAGTGATTACGAAAAACTCCATACCCATAGTTGTAGATGGGAAGACTGTCGGCGAATTGATCGTGTTGATCCCCGACATACGAGGAATCGGCAAGTTGGAAACACAATTCCTCGCGTCCGTGGACCACTCGTTGATTGCCTCTACGCTGCTGGCCCTCGTCCTGGCTTTGCTGTTTGGGGGCGTCCTCTCGTCCCTCATCGCTCGCCCCCTCCGCTCTTTAGTGAATGCAGCACGCGACGTGGCCAAAGGGCAGTTTTCCCGCAGGGTGAAAGTAAGCTCTAGCGATGAAATGGGAGACCTGGAAGCAGCTTTCAACACAATGGCTGCCACCCTGGAAGCCAATGAAGCGCAGCGCCGAAAGCTTCTGACGGATATCGCCCATGAACTTCGAAACCCTTTGAGCGTCATCAGGGGCAACCTGGAGGCAATCCTGGATGGCGTGTACGAGCCGGATCAGCAAAACCTGGCACCGGTCTACGAAGAGACCATCCTTCTGGAGCGCCTCGTGAGCGATCTGCGAGAGCTATCCCTGGCGGAAACCGGCAATCTTCGGCTGGAAAAAAAGGAGCTGGATCTGGGAGACATTGCGGTGCAGGCAGCGAACTTCTTCGGCCCGCAGGCGGACGAGAAGGGCATCGATCTCGCTGTAACCGCTTCTCCCGGGCTGCCCCACATCCAGGGCGACCCGCAGCGCCTGAAGCAGGTGCTCAACAATCTAATCAGCAACGCCATGCGGTACACGCCGGAGCACGGAAAGGTCGAGGTGAACGTCCGACTCCTGGGCGGAAGGCCGCTTCAGGTAGCAGCCTCCGTCAAGGACACGGGCCCCGGTATCCCGCCGGAGGATCTGCCTCACATTTTCGACCGTTTCTTCCGGGGCGATCCATCGCGTGCTCGCCGGAGCGGTGGCACTGGCCTGGGGCTTGTCATAGCAAAAGAACTTGTGGAGGCCCACGGCGGACGCATTTGGATCGATAGTGCCCCTGGGAGAGGCACCACAGTCACGTTCGCCATCCCTGTTACTGGAAGAACTTCGCAGGCAACGGAAGGGAGACGAAATCGCCAATAGCGGACCTCTGGCATGGTCCGAGAGATTGCCGGATTATAAGTTACGAGTGGAGGAAATCATGGGGAAAAAGATCGGATGTCTGGTGTTACATGGGTATTCCTCTCACATCAGTTGTGTGAACGGGATTGTCCCGTACCTTGAGGAAGCGGAAATACCGTACCGGATGCCATACCTGCGGGGTCATGGGACGAAGCCCGAAGACCTGGAAGGCGTTCGCTGGCAGGATTGGCTGGAGGACGCCGAGTCTGCGCTGGATGACCTGTTGCAGGAAACGCCGAAAGCATCTGTTGTGGGGCTTTCCATGGGCGGATTGCTGGCGCTGCACCTGGCAGCGCTCCGTCCCGATGAAATCGCCGGGATCGTCACCGTTGCAGCCGCTCTACGCTTGAAAAACCCGCTGGCTCCCGGCAATCCTCTTTCCTTCCTGGTGCCACTGGTGACAAGGCTGGCAAAATACTGGCCAAATAAGACACCATACACCGACCCAAAAGCTGCTGCCACAGACAAGAGCTACCACCGGCTTCCTTCTGACAGCGTCCTCACGTTCCTGGAGTACACGAAGGTCGTGGAAGCGTTGCTGCCGCGGGTGACCGTGCCGGCCCGCATACTCCAGTCCAGAGCAGACGGCGTCGTGAAGCCCGAGAGCGCCCAAATCATCTACGACCGCATCTCGTCCGCCGACAAGAAGATCGTATGGTTCGAAAGGAGCAACCACGAGATGATGCGAGACATAGAAAAAGATGCGGTTTTCGAAACGATCATGCAGTCGCTACGCGAGTTCGGTGCCTGAAAGCGCCAACCTATAGGAAAATGCCACCAGCTACTGCCTGAGGCATCCCCTACCCTTCCTCTATCTCCACGACGAGGTCGACGAAGGCAACGGGGCGGTCAAATAGACTCCACGAACTGGGGGCCCTGCAGGCCCCCAGGATTTGCCTCGCGTTCCTATCAGTGCGATTGCCTTTGCCGCTCCGCTCCCTTTGTGGTACAATTCCGCCGCGATTGTGCACGCGGGTATGAAATTCTGTACGCAAATCCTGCCGACTGCGCGAAAGGTACGATATGAAGTTAAAGGACTACATTGACATACTGAAAAGACGAGGATGGATCATCCTCGCGGCAGCCGTGCTTACCGCACTTGCAGCTTATGGCCTCAGTGGCCTCCAAAAGCCCCTCTACAGAGCCACCGTGAAAATGAATGTAGAACCTGCCCGGCCGGACTGGGGCCTCAGCAACACATTGAAAGACCTGATGCGGCTATACGCCGCGAACATCACCACCGACAAGATGGCATCGAGGGTAATTGCGCGTGAGCAACTGGACATGTCGCCGGACACATTCCGGAGCAAGTTACATGTCAGCCCTGATGCAGCCACCTATACGATTCGCATAGATGCAGAGGACTCGGACCCGAAAGTTGCCATGCAACTCGCGCAGGCAACAGCAGAGGAGTTCGAATTGGAACGCAGTGAGCGGAACAAGGACTTGGACAAGAGAGACCGCATTTACGTGACCATACGGGACAATGTACGATACGCCAGCAAGATCAGGCCGAAACCTAAAGTCAACATGGTAGCAGGTGGGGTGCTTGGTTTGATCATCGGATCTTTGATTGTATTCTTCATGGAGTGGGCGGAGACAGACATCCTGCGCTCTCCGGAGGAGACAGAAAAAGCACTGGGTGTTCCCATCCTTGGAGCTGTCCCGCCCCATGGAACTACCAGAATCTGAAAACACCACATCGCCAGCTTCTGCTTCTTTCAGGCAGTCAAGTTGAAACATGCCCAGGCCATACCCGGAGTGAGAAAATGACCAAAACCGAACTCATAGCCATATCACAACCCCGATCACCGGTTGCTGAAGCATACAGGACACTAAGGACGAACGTGGAGTTCGCCGGACGGGGTGCCCTTCACACATTGGAGGTTGCATCACCCGAACCGGACCCCGAGAAATCGCTGGCGATTGCAAACCTTGCAGCGGTCACCGCCCAGAGCGGGAAAAAGGTCATTTTGGTGGATGCAGACATGCGCAGGCCCAATCAGCACGAGATTTTTGGACTCCCCAACGACGAAGGGCTTTCCTCTTTGCTTCCCTCCGGATCAAACCTAAAGCCTGCATGGCAGGAATCCGGAGTGGACGGCCTGTGGGTGCTCACCAGCGGCCCCGAACTTCCCACAAATCCCGCAGACTTGATCGACTCCCCCAGGATGACAGAGGTCATAGAATTCCTGGAAGAGCACGCCGACGCAGTGTTTTTCGACGTACCGCCTGTCATTGCAGTGGCGGACGCTGCCCTCCTGGCAGCAAAAGTCGACGGTGTGTTGTTAGCAGTGCGGGCCGGAAAAACGAAACGAGAACAGGCTATGCAGGCAAAATCTTTCCTTGAAAAGGCCCAGGCAAACATCCTTGGGGCATTCCTGCTGGATTCTCCTGGATCTGCGGGACTGAAAGGGTACTACTAATCTCTGCAGGGAGAATCATCACAGGCAACAATCCACGTATCCGGACCACGGAACACAACGCTCAACAGCACGAAAAATGCGCCCAATGCTGCCCCAACAATCGCCGCAGGCGTGTGCGCCATCTTCATGCCCCAGTACAATTCCACCTGAAGCAGAGATGCTGTCAGCGCGTATATCCACCCAACACGCGAAAGCATGTTTCTCGGGGTACTCAAAGCCAACAACAGGGAAAACAGGAACAGCACATCATAGTCCGCCATCTTGTCCATAGCCACCGTCAACACCATGAACGCCAATATAGCGATAGCGTAGAGGATAATCTGGTACAACCATGAACTTAGGCGACTCTCTGGGTGATCGAAAAGCCTGCAGAGAGCTATTTGTGGAATTGCCGGCAACACCGCTAAAGCCGCTACGACTACCACCGTCACGTCGTAGTCCGTAACAAAGCCCGCCCGCGGGACGAGCGGCAGAAGCTTCCACGCGAGGATGAGAGCCGCCAATGGAAAACAGAGCGCAGATACTCTCCCTGCCAGGTGCAACCGCCGGAACTCCTGGATTGCGCTCAGCGAAAACCATGTGGAGATCAGCAACATGGCCGTAACAAGGAAAAAGATCGTGTCGAGGGCAGAGATCCCCATGTGCAGGGGTGCATTGCGGGGTACCCAGCCGTAATAGGCCAGGAACATCCCCGCAGCAGTCCCCCATACGGACGCGATGCTTCTCTCACGACATGTGTTCATAGCTCAATTCTAACCGAATCCTGCATGAACGCGCAATCCTGCCGCCGAGTCTCTGGTCACGCCAGGTGGATCCATACCCACCCGGTGTCACAGCGGTCAACATCGATTCACGCCACAGAATGTGCTTCCACCGTAAGCTATCTCGGAGCCCTGATCTAGACGAAACACATCTGTCGCTTTCAACGGCCGGGCTCTGCCCAGCTATATATAACATTACTTACCTTTTAGTTACTGCACCCACATAGTCGTTTCACTGATTTGACAATCCGTAACTAGCATGTATAATGGGGACGGGGAAATTGGGAACCTACTAGACGATGTTGCACTCGGCGTCCTGTTTTCTGCAGGGGGCGGAGTTTCTATCCCTCAGCCGTGGAGGTGAACGATGCGTCGCTGGTACGTGATTTACACAAAACCGCGCTCCGAGCGAGTGGTAGAACATGTTCTACGAGAGCGGGGAATAGAAAGTTTCCTACCCACGCTGCAGGTATGGAGGGTCAGGAGGAAGCGGCTTGAGGATGAGCCAATGTTCCCTAATTACCTCTTCATGCGATGCGACCTCACGAACGGGGATTCCGTTAAGGTACATTGGGTGCCCGGCGTCAGGTACCTTGTTGGCTTTGATGGTAAAGGTCCCATACCGGTGCCAGACGATTTGATTGAGTACCTCAAAGAGCGAACGAACAACACCACGATGTACGATGGGCATCACTGGAAGAGAGGAGACAGGGTGCGGATCATGGACGGAGCTTTCAAAGGGCTAGAGGCGGTGTTTGATGCCAGACTGCCCGGCTACGAACGCGCCAGGGTCTTCCTCAACATACTGGGGCGACTTACCCGCTGCGAAGTGCCGATCGAGTGGTTGGATAAACCTTGATGTGTACCCCCACCCGCCGGCTCATCCTGATTATCTCTGTCGCCCTGCTGGCTATGCTCTCTGGGTGTTCCATCGTGGGGAAGTCGAAACCCACCCCGATCCCGGAGATGCTGATACCGACGCCGCCGAAAGATATCCAAACCGTTCCCACACGGGCCAGGAAGAACCACACCACGGATTTCCATGTTCCGCCTCAGGTGGCCCTACCCAAGGACACCAGAAACAGGTTCGGCTTTGGCGTGCCCCTGGGGCCAGTGATCCAGTACGATACCGCGCCTTTGGGTGCGGGGTGGTACCTGGACTGGCAGGTAGAGGTAACGCCGGAGCATCCCGGCAGGCTAGAGTTCGTCCAGATGATCAGAGTGCATGGAAAGGAATTCCGCCCAGATCCAGGCACAATAGTCCGGGCGGCGGAGCAGAACCCCGGCTCTCTCTGGCTCATCGGGAACGAGCCTGACGTTCTGTGGCAGGATTGGTCCCCCCCTGAGAAATACGCTCGGGTTTACCACGAACTGTACCACCTCCTCAAAAGACACGACCCCACGTGCAAGATCGCCATCGCCGGCGTTTCCCAGCCAACACCTCTGCGGCTGGAATATCTGGATGCGATACTGGATGCATACCGGTCGAAATATGGCGAGAAAATGCCAGTGGATGTCTGGAACGTCCATGCTTTCATCCTTCGAGAGGAAAAAGGGTCCTGGGGTGTCGGGATACCACCCAGCCTCGACGTAACCCAAGGGGCCCTGTACGACATCCAGGATCACGACGACATGGCGATCTTTCGGGAGCAGATCGTCCGCTTCCGGCGATGGATGAAAAAACACGGGGAACAGGACAAGCCCCTCATCATCTCCGAGTACGGCATCCTTATGCCGCGGGAGTACGGTTTTTCCCAGGAGCGGGTCAGGGAATTCATGTACCGGACTTTCGATTATTTCCTCACCGCCGCCGACCGGGAGATTGGCTACCCCGTCGACGATTACCGCCTGGTTCAGCGATGGTGCTGGTACAGTCTCAGCGACACGCATTACCCCACAGGCAACCTCTTCGACCCGGAGACACACCGGATCACCCCCCTTGGCAAGGCATTCGGAGGGTACATCAGGACGGTCGCACCGTAAGAGACCCCGCAATCGGGCAATCAACGAAGTACCTGCTGGACCCCAACGATATTCTGCCATCCAAAGAGTCTTGTTGGCCTCACGGCGGGATGCTATAATTCAGGGGTGCTATCGAGGTCTGTGGGCAACGCATCGGCTGCGGTTCCCGCCCCGGAATGCGTCGCCACTTTGCCAATACAGGTTCCGGACAGAAGAACATCATACAGGGAGGAGTACATGGACTTAGGACTTTCGGGGAAGGTTGCCCTCGTGGCAGCAGCCAGCAAGGGGTTGGGGAAAGCAATTGCTCTGAAGCTGGCCGAGGAAGGCGCACGCGTGGCGATCTGCTCCAGGGACAAAGAGAGGATAGAATCGGCAGCAAAAGAAATCGCCCAGGCGACAGGTTCCGACGTGTTGCCGGTAGTTGCCGACGTGAGCACGTCGGAGGGCGTGGAAACTTTCGTCCGGGCGGCGATGGAGCGCTTCAGGCGAGTGGACATACTGGTGACCAACGCCGGGGGGCCGCCTTCGGCACCGTTCATGGAACTGGACGACGACGCATGGGAAATGTCGCTGGAACTCAACCTGATGAGTGTCGTGCGTCTCTGCCGGGCGGTCATACCCCAAATGCAGGCCCAGGGAGATGGGCGCATAATCGCAATGACATCGGTCTCCGCCAAACAGCCACTCCAGAACCTGGTTCTCTCCAACACCACGCGACTGGGTGTCATCGGTCTGGTCAAAACCCTCTCCAACGAACTGGCTGCTGACGGCATCCGCGTGAACGCCGTCTGTCCAGGCTGGACCAGGACGGAGCGGGTGGACGAGTTGTTGCAGGCCAGGGCAGAGCGCTCCGGCCTCTCCGTGGACGATGTGGCCGCGTCCATCGAGAAAGACATCCCCATGGGCCGGATGGGCCACCCGGAGGAACTGGCAGACGTGGTGGCGTTCCTGGTATCCGACCGGGCCAGCTACGTGACAGGCGTGGCGATACAGGTGGATGGCGGGTTCGTCAAGGGGGCGCTCTGATGGACGAAGAGCTCGAATTCGCCATTAGGATAGCAGAAGCGGCCGGCGAGATCGTGATGAAGTACTACCAGCGTGAGGTGGAAGTCGACTGGAAAGGGTACAACGACCCGGTCACGGTGGCGGATCGGGAGGCAAACGAATTTCTGGTACACGAGATTTGTTCGGCGTTC
Organism: uncultured Anaerolineae bacterium; assembly: GCA_964507175.1. Taxonomy (GTDB): domain Bacteria; phylum Chloroflexota; class Anaerolineae; order S016-19; family S016-19; genus S016-19. The sequence continues at coordinate 19,888 of CAZDOZ010000004.1, read as the reverse complement.
CCGGACGACGGTATCCTGGCAGAGGAGTCGGTGGACGACCTGGCACGGCTGGACAGGAAACGGGTCTGGATCGTGGATCCCCTGGACGGCACCAGGGATTTCATGGATGGCGTGCCGCAGTTCGCTGTGATGGTGGGCCTGGCCGTGGACGGCAGGCCAGCCCTCGGCGTGGTGAACCAGGTGGCTGCGGAGAGAATTTTCTACGCCGTCGTCGGTGGCGAGGCGAAAATGCTCACACCGGGGGGCACCAGAACCCTTCACGTCTCCCGCCGAAGCAACACCTCCGAGATGACCATCGCTGTCAGCCGTTCCCACCGGCCGCCGCTCGTGGAGACATTGAAAGAGCGACTCGGAATCAAGCAAGAGATATCCTCCGGAAGCGTTGGGGTGAAAATTGGGCTGCTGGCTCTGGGGGACGTGGACATCTACGTTCACCCCGGCCAGGGGGTAAAAGAATGGGATACATGTGCGCCGGAGGCGGTGTTGATCGCTGCGGGCGGCCGCATGACCGATTGCTTTGGGAGCACATTGGCGTACAACCAACCAGATGTCCATCGCCGCCGCGGAATCGTGGCAACCAATAGCCTGGTTCACGATCAGGTAGTCGCGGTGACGCGAGAGGCAATGGGAAAAAACGCGGGGGCAGGGGAGGATAGATAAACAATGCCTATCGTGAGCGGAGATCCCGCATTCGGTTCGTACCACATCAAACGGCCCTGGTGATACCGGCGGCTCGTCCGCAGGCCGTGAGAAACACGGCCTCATGACACCCACCGAACCAGGAGCGCAGCACCTCACGTCCACTTCTCGCTCTTTTGCCGAGTTCAGGAGGACCCATGTCCCAGGAGCAACAATCCAGATATTCCGTCCGGAAGTTCGATCGCACCATCACCCCCGACACGGGGATATCGCTTACCGAAACCCTCTTTCCAGATTCGGTCAGCCCGATAACGCTGCACCAGCTAGAAAAACTGCCACCAGAGATGCAACGGAGCCTGCTCCGCATCATGCTCCCAACAGACCTGATGGTGCGGTTCGGGATAGACCCGATAACACTGCGGGACGGGGAGGGTAACCTGCTGGTGCATATCATCCGGAACAAATCCGGAACTGCGTATCGTTTCGAGGCGCGGCATCGTCCGGACGCCGAGGATCCGTTGGCGGAGATGGAGATCGCGGACACGCCCTTTGGGCACCTCGAGGTGCTATGGGTATCGTCCAATGACCCAAACGCCCCCCGCTTCCCTGTGGACATAGACGAGAATGGGAATCCCACCTACTACGGTACGGCAACCAGGAACATCACGGCGGAGATAGCGGCGATGAGAGCAGGATTGGCTCCGGGACAGGTGCGCCGTGGCCTGCGGATGTTCCGCAGAATGTTAGAAAGGATGGAAACGCTCCTGACATGCTTGAACCAGCGGGAGTACGTGGCGGAACCCCTGGCGTATCATACAGCCATCATCTTCGAGCGCCACGGCTTCTCCTACCTTGCGGGAGAAGCCCGGATGCGCCGAATCCACGAAGGATTCCTGCCCGGAGGCGACCTTTTCAAACAGCTGGACGGCTCTACTCCATTCCGACAGCCGGAGATGGCGTTCACTATCCGTGGGAGGAGCTGGGCGATCCACGACGGAATCCTGGATGAGCCATGGGAACGGGTGAAGATGATCAAACGCGTAGGCCACAACGCTGGCGTGGACACTTTCCCCGGGGGCAAATGGTGAGGCTAGAGGGACGATCGGCAGTCACCCCTACTGTAGAGAGCCGTTGAGCACACCCACAAGGAGGTCGAAATGTCGGGAATCATATGTGCAGTCAGAGGCGGGCCTGCGAGCCGCAACACCATCGCCAGCGCCATCAATCTGGCAAAAGAAAGCTCGAATCCACTCTACTTTCTGTACGTCGTGAACCTGGATTTCATGGCCAGTTCCAGCAGCAGCCGGGTGCATACCATCTCCGAGGAGATGCGCCAGATGGGAGAGTTCATCCTGCTGATGGCTCAAGCCAGGGCAGCCGAAAAGGACGTGGAGGCAAGAGCTGTGATCCGGGACGGCGAGGTCGATGAGGAAATTGTGAAGCTGGCTCAGGAAATTGGGGCAGACTACGTGGTACTGGGACGCCCCGGTTCCGGGGAGGAAGGAAACGTCTTCTCCGCCAGTAAGATCGCATCACTGGCCGATAGAATCCGGAGGGACACCGGTGCAGAAGTGGTTTTTGCCGAGGTAAACAAGTGATGCCAAAAACGCGTTGGTTGTCAGCGGCGGCGCTCATCCTCATAGCCGCCATCCTGGCGCTGTCCAATGCCAGGGCCCAGACAAATGAGTCGGGAAAACAGCTGCTGACCGGCATGGTCCGGGACGAACAGGGCCAGCCGGTACCGGATGCCAGCATCTCGTTGCTGGCGGCAGGGGAACCCATCGCTCGGACAAAAACACAGCCGGATGGTCATTACATCATCTCCCTACCCAGCAACCCGTCGGGGCCGCTGATTCTCCGGATAGAACGTACTCACTTCAAGGCGATGGAAATGCCGGTGGATGCCGACTCCGTCGCCAATCTGTCGAAAAGGCAGGCGCTGGTGCTTCCGACAGTGACTCTGAAAAGACAGATCGGCCCGGCGTTCTGGATCGCCACACTGACCTTTCTTTTGGTGCTGGCGTTGATAGCCCACAGCGGCTTTCACAACACGCTGGCGGCGCTGGTAGGAGCCACGACTATCTTCGCCGTAAGCTACCTGGGTACGCTATTGGACAAGCAGCTCTTCATCCTCGATTTCTCCCTCTCTCTCCGGTACATCGACTGGAACGTGATTTTCCTGATCATGGGAATGATGATTTTCATTGCCGTAGTGGAGAGAACGGGATTATTTCAGTGGCTGGCGCTGGCGGCGTACAGGGCCTCAGGAGGACATTTCTGGCTCCTGCTGGCGATCCTGATGCTGGTGACCGGCGTGGCGTCCGCGTTCCTGGACAACGTGACCACCATGCTCTTGATGACCCCCATCACGATCCAGATAGCGCTGGCATTGGGGGTGCATCCGCTGGCACTCCTGATGCCGGAGGTGATGGCTTCCAACATCGCCGGCATCAGCACCCTCATCGGCACGCCGACCAACATCCTGATCGGCTCCTATGGACACATATCTTTCGACGCGTTTCTGAAGAACCTGACCCCGGGGGTGCTATTGGCACTTTTCGGCCTGATCGTGTACAGTGAGATCACCTATCGGGAGGATCTGAGGCGAAAAGGGGAAGTGTCAGAGGTACTGCTGGCGAAGCTGACGGAAAGGGCCCACATAGAGGAGCCAGGGCATCTGGCAAAAGCCGCCATCGTGGGCATGGGAATGCTTGTCCTCTTTCTCTTTGGTGAGAAAATCGGGCTGTTACCCTCGGTTACAGCACTCATGGGGGCAACAGCACTCCTGGTTTGGATAAAGCCTGATATCGAGGAGATGATCGAGGCGGTGGATTGGACCACCCTGGTCTTCTTCATTGCTCTGTTCATAGACGTGGGCGCTGTGCAGGAAGTGGGGCTGATGAGCCTGATCGCCCAGGGGATCGGCCATGTGGTGGGTGGACACCTGGCGCTGGCGATGTTGGCGGTGATCTGGACAAGCTCACTTCTCTCCACGGTGATAGCAAACATCCCATTCACTGCAGCGATGCTGCCAGTGGTAGGCTACCTGACGATTACAGTGCCGGGAGCGCAGAACAAAGCGCTTTTCTACAGCCTTTCCGTCGGGTCGGCCATGGGGGGTAATGGGTCGCTGATCGGGGCTTCGGCCAACATGGTAACCGCCGGGATATCCGAACGGGCGGGGTATCCCATTACCTATAAGTATTTCTTGAAGAAAGGTTTCCCGGCCCTGGTCATCACCACGGGGTTAGCTACTTTCTGGCTTCTGTTCCGGTTCCTGGTGGTGGGATGAAGGAGATGAACCCATGAATGTGAAACACGTAGCCTGTGCCGTCAGGGGTGGCCCAGAGAGCCGGGCGACAGTCATGAAAGCGATCGACCTGTCTTTGGAGTGCGGGGCAAAGCTTACCTTCGTCCACGTGATGGACGCGGATTTCCTGGGGTACGCCACCATCGGCCCTTTGAGCATCGTGTATCGGGAGCTTATGGAAATGGGCAATTTCATAATGCTGATCCTGCGGGATCGTGCCATCCGACGGGGTGTGAAGGACGTGGATTACGTGCTCCTGGAAGGAAATATCCGGAAGAAACTGCGTGGTTTCGTCCGGGAGACCAACGCCAGCCTGCTGGTCATGGGCAGGCCGGTGCGAAGCCCGGGCAGCAATGTCTTCAAAGAGGGGGAGATCAAGGAATTTGCGGAGAACCTGCGGCAGGAGGGCCACCTGGAGGTGATGCTGGTTTCGTAGGCCGGGCCG
>CAZDOZ010000004.1:13806-15394 GCA_964507175.1 uncultured Anaerolineae bacterium | reverse complement strand
GCAATGCCCGTCACACGTTATGATCCCGGAAAACACCATCGCCGGTCCATCCGGCTGCGGGGGTACAATTACGCCCGGCCGGGCGCGTATTTCGTGACCATCTGCACCCATCGGCATGTTCGCTTGTTCCGGCGAGTGGCGGATGGCAGGGTGCGACTGAACGAGTGTGGCGAGATCGTCCGGGAGGAATGGCTTCGCACGGCGGAGGTACGCCGGAACGTGCTGTTGTACGATTACGAATTCGTCGTCATGCCGAACCACGTCCACGGCATCATCCGGATCGTGGACGTTCCGACGTCGGATGGTCCCGGCGACGAGCCCGGCAGAGGCAACGCGGTCGGGGGTGACCCCTACCGGCCCTACCACACAACGTCCCACCGGCCCGGCGACGGGTTCATTGGGGGCAATCATTGCGGGATTCAAATCCGCCGTGACGAAACGGATCAACCTTCTGCGGGGCATGCCCGGTGCGCATGTCTGGCAGCAGAACTACTACGAACACATCATCCGCACCGACCGGGCGCTGGACGCCATCCGGCGGTACATCGCCTACAATCCTTTTCGGTGGCAGCTTGACCGGTACAACGAAGACGCCATCGGGCCGGACCCGCTAGCCCTGGAACTATGGCAGGTGATCCAGGAAGACACCCATGACTTCGGGGCCGGCGACTTTCCGGCAGACGGGTCTTCCTGACACTGCACGTGCAGATCCGTAACAATGTGAGTCTCTGCGTCGAAGATCAATCGCATTTCAGGAGGAAAAGAACATGGACAACGAAAGTGTGAGAATCGGAGTCATCGGAGGAAGCGGCCTCTATGAACTGGAGGGGCTGGAGGATGTAAAAGAAATGCGGCTGAACACGCCTTTCGGCCGCCCGTCCGATTCCTACGTGATCGGCACGTTGGAAGGCGTGAAAGTGGCATTCCTACCCCGGCACGGGCGCGGGCATCGGATCATGCCCACAGAGGTCAACAGCAGAGCCAACATCTGGGGGTTCAAAAAGTTGGGGGTAGAGTACCTGATCTCGGTCACGGCATGCGGGAGCATGAAAGAAGAGTACGCGCCGGGCAATGTGGTCATCCCGGATCAGGTCTTCGACCGAACGACCAGGCGCGCCCAGACATTCTTCGGCGATGGGATAGTGGTTCACGTCAGCATGGCCGATCCTTTTTGCCCATACCTGAGCCGAGTTCTGTACGATGCGGTGAAGAAAACGGGCAATCCGGTTCACATGGGTGGGACTTTTCTGGTGATCGAAGGCCCCCGGTTCAGCACGAGAGGGGAGAGCCGCATCTTCCGGCAGTGGGGGGTGGACATCATCGGCATGACCGCCATACCGGAGGTGTCGCTGGCGCGGGAAGCGGGCATGAGTTACGCTGCCATGGCCCACGTTACCGATTACGATGTGTGGCACGAGAACGAGGAACCGGTAACTGCCGAGATGGTGATCATGACACTGCTCCACAACGTAGCGGTGGCGAAAGAAGCGCTACGGAACGCCATCCTGGCGCTGAAAGACGCTCCACCAAGCCCTTACGCCGACGCTCTGAAAGATGCCATCATCACCAGCCCGGACGCCATACCGCC
>CAZDOZ010000004.1:12302-13706 GCA_964507175.1 uncultured Anaerolineae bacterium | reverse complement strand
GCGAATTCCGAAAGGAGTATCGAATACCATGAAATTCCCGCGTGCCAGCGGGCTAATTCTTCACCCTACATCACTGCCAGGTGACCTGGGGATAGGAGATATGGGCCCAGAAGCCTACAAGTTCGTGGATTTCCTGCACAACGCCGGACAGACGCTGTGGCAGGTCATGCCTCTCAGCCCGACCGGATACGGGGACTCACCATACCAGTCCCTTTCGTCGTTTGCGGGAAATCCGCTGCTCATAAGCCTGGAGAAAATGGCGGAAGAAGGAATGCTCCGGAAAGAAGCTTTCCTCCACCCGCCCTCGTTTCCACAAAATCGGGTGGACTACGGCAAAGTCATCGAGTACAAAATGCCAATCCTCAAAGATGCCTACCATTACTTCATGGAGAGCGGCCCGCAGGAACACAGAGAGGGGTTCCAGCATTTCTGCGAGGAGAACGCCGAGTGGCTCGACGATTATGCCCTTTTCACGGCCTTGAAAGAGACCCATGGGGGGGCAGCCTGGAGCGACTGGGCGCCAGAGCTGGCACGCCGGGACCCTGACGCCATGACCGCCGCCAGGGAGCGGCTACACGAGGAAATCCAAAAATACAAATTCATCCAGTTCGTCTTCTTCCACCAGTGGAGCGCCCTGCGGTGGCACGCAGGCGAGCGTGGCGTGAAGATCATCGGCGACATCCCTATCTTCGTCGCCTACGACAGCGCCGACACATGGTCTCACCCAGACCTCTTCTTCCTGGATGATCAACTGCGCCCTACGGTGGTCGCCGGGGTTCCCCCAGATCTGTACAGCGAAACCGGTCAGCTTTGGGGAAATCCACTCTACCGCTGGGACGCGATGGCGCGGGACGGCTACTCCTGGTGGATATCTCGGTTCAAGGCTGTCCTCCGGATGGTGGATATCGTCCGCCTGGATCACTTCCGGGGGTTCGATGCGTACTGGGAGATACCCGCAGGGATGCCAACGGCGCAGAAAGGCCGCTGGGTCAAAGGCCCTGGCATTGATTTCTTCGAGAAAGTGCAGCAAGCACTCGGCAACGTGCCCATGATCGTGGAAGACCTGGGATTCATCACCCCAGAGGTAGAGAAAATGAGGGAAAAGATCGGCGCGCCAGGGATGAAAGTGCTCCAGTTCGCTTTCGACGGCGACCCAACGAATCCGTACCTGCCACATAACCACACCCGCAACTCCGTGGTGTACACCAGCACCCATGACAGCGACACCGCCCGCGGCTGGTTCTGGGAAACCATACCCCAGGAAACCCGCAATCAGGTGCTGGACTACATCGGCTGCGGCGACGGCACCGAAATCCACTGGGACATGATCCGGCTGGCATGGCGGTCTGTCGCCACTTTCGCCATTGCTCAGGTGCAGGACATCTTGGGGCTGGACAACCGCGC
>CAZDOZ010000004.1:7202-12202 GCA_964507175.1 uncultured Anaerolineae bacterium | reverse complement strand
TTGCCACCTTCGGACTCATCGCCGCTGCGGAAAGACGCTACCAGTGGATATTCTGACAGCATACGCCGCACAGCCTGTCTCAACACGCCGGTGCCTTTACCATGGATAATCCGCACCCAGGGCAGCCGAACGAGATATGTCTGCTCGAGATATTTCTCCACCTCCGGCAGCGCCTCATCTACTGTCTTACCGCGGATATCCAGTTCCATGGGAGGGCGCTCCTTCGGCACGAAATCTGCCTCCGAGGGAGTGCGTTCCTCAGGAGGGTGCGCTGGCATCCCTTTCCGTTCCAGTCTGTCCAAAGGGACCCGAATGCGGAACGCTCCTATTTGCACGAGAGCCTCTTCGCCTTCCACGCTCACCACTTCCCCTTCCGATTGAAGCGTCGCGACGAACACCCGCTCCCCTGCTCCCAGCGCCCCAGACACGGGGATATATCGTTCCTCCTCCGCTTCCCCCACAGGAACAGGAGAAACTTCCGGTATCGATTCCACACGTCGGGCCTCCAGCGCCTTCTCCGCCTCCCGGAGCATTTCCTGGTGCATTCCCGGAGGCATTGACTTGATCCTCCGACGGATGTTGCGAAGCTCCTGGCGCAGTTCCTCGATCTCCCCCTCTGCCTCTGCCCTCGCCTCGTTGAGCACTAGCCGACGCGCCTCCTCGATGTGAGCCAGCTTCTCCTGCAACTCCCGCTCCCTGCGCTCCACTTCAACCCGCTGTCGTTCCAGTTCCGCCCTTGCGACCTGAGCAGCAACGCGCGCCTCTTTCAGGTCCAAAAGAAGGCTCTCTGCCTCTTGGCTCTCAGGGCGCACCATGGACTGCGCAGCAGCGATAATCCCCCTATCCAGCCCAAGCCGCCGTGCGATCGAAAGGGCATTAGACCGCCCCGGCAGGCCAATGGTCAACTCGTAAGTCGGTGCCAGTGTCTTCGGATCGAACTCGACGCATGCATTTTGCACGCCGGGCGTTACATGCGCGTACACTTTTAGCTCCGAATAATGGGTCGTGGCCATGGTGGTGACGCGCCTGGCAACCAGGTGGCTCAAGAGCGCTCTCGCCAGAGCCGACCCTTCCTCAGGATCGGTTCCAGCACCAAGCTCGTCCAGCAGAACCAACGACTCGCTACCAGCACTGTGGAGGATCTCGACGATCTGCCCCATGTGGGAGGAAAACGTAGAGAGGTTTTGCTCGATGGATTGCTCTTCCCCAATATCCGCATAGACACCGTTGAAAAGGGTCAGGCGAGCGCCGTCGGCCGCCGGAACCTGCATTCCGGATTGCGCCATCAACGTCAACAGGCCAACAGTTTTCAGCGTAACCGTCTTGCCTCCGGTGTTGGGGCCGGTGATCACCAAGACGAAGAAATCGTCGTCCAGGTGCACATCTACCGGTACGACTGTGTCCGTGGGTAAAATCGGGTGCCTGGCCTGCCGAAACTCCAGTATAGAACCCGGGTGCATCACCTCGGTGCGCTTCCCCTCCCGATCTTTCACTGGATGGGGATCACGGAAAGGAAGCAATTCCGGCCGGACGGCTTTCAGCTCCTCGGCATAGCGCGCCCTTGCCAGGATGAAATCCAACTCGCCAAGAAGCTCAACTGCCTGGTCTATGTAAACTGCTTCTTCCGCTACGAGCATGGTGAGGTCTGCCAGGATGCGGCGGATCTCCCGTGCTTCGTCCAGTTGCAGTTCTCGCCACCGGTTGTTCATCTCCACTGTCGTCAGTGGTTCCACGAAGACAGTAGCACCGCTGGCCGATTGGTCGTGGACTATGCCCGGGATTTTACCTCTGAATTCCACCTTGAGCGGCACCACGTACCGTCCGTGACGCTGGGTTATTATCGGCTCCTGCAGGTACTTCTGGCTGTCAGGGGATGCGACGATCCTACGCAAAGATGCCATGAGACGCCCGCGTGCAATCTTGATCTCCCGACGAAGACGAGCAAGCTCCGGACTGGCATCGTCCTTCATTTCGGCCCCCTCGTCAATGCAGCGGGCAATCTCCGCGGTAACGTGTGGGCACGGATCTATCTGCCTGCCCAGATTCATGAGGTTTGGGAATTCGTTACCCAAATGCGTGAGGACGCGGCGAACCTGAGCAGCCCGTTCCAGTGTGCTCTGCACATCCAGGAGTTCCTCTGGCTGCAAGGGGGTGCCTTTCAATGCCTGTCGTACCAACGGCCGGACGTCGTGAACGCCACCCAAGGTCAGATCTCCACGCAGATCGAACATAAGGCGTGCTTCTTCCGTCTCCGCCTGCAGCCGTTCCGCCACTTCCAACTCGAAAACAGGCCGAAGGGATAGCGCCAGCTCCCGCCCCAAAGAAAAAGTCGTGTGCTCCGCCAGGCGATGCAGGATTTTCTCGTATTCCAGCGATCTAAGGGTCCTTTCGTCCATATCGCTCCATAGAGGTATTCTCGCTCAGGCCGTTCCACGCTCCCCAAAAATCGCCCTGCCTATCCGCACCAACGTCGCTCCCTCCTCAATAGCCACCTCAAAATCGTCGGTCATGCCCATGGAAAGGTGTTTCCACGGGATATCCGGGAATCTCCGGCGCAAGTCGTCGAGGAGCTCCCGGAGGCGCCGGAACACAGGCCTCACTTCTTCCGGGTTTTCCACGATAGGTGCGACAGTCATCAGGCCCTGGAGTTCCAGACCCTCCAGCGTCGCTATTTCCTCCACGGCGGCAGGCAGATCCTCCGGTGCAAACCCGAATTTGCTTTCTTCGCCAGCAATGTTCACCTCCAGAAGGATCGGCTGGCGCATTCCCGCCTCACGGAACCGGCTGTCGAGCCGCCGAGCCAGCTTCACAGTATCCACCGAATGAATCAAAACATAATGCCCTACGACAAGCTTGACTTTCCGATGCTGTACATGACCAATCATGTGCCAGGATGGAGCTTGCAGTCCCTCCGCCAACAACTGCGCCGCCAGTGCATCGATCTTCGGCAATGCCTCCTCCGGACGATTCTCGCCAAACTGCTTCACGCCCAGATCATACGCCTCCCGGACAACGGGAACTGGATGCGTCTTCGTGACCGCCACCAATGTGACCTCGTTAGGATCTCGCCCTGCACGTTCTGCCGCCAGAGCAATCCTTTCCTTCACTTCTTCCAGGCGTTCTTTCATCGTTGTCATGCCACTTACCCTCCGCTATGCAGCGCATAATTGCACGTAAAGCTAACATCCAAAGGTGAGATTGTCAAGTCGGGCTTTGGAAGCAAATCGAAAGCCCCAAGCTATCCCAGGAACCTTCCCGACGTACCTGGGGCGAATCGCGATTCGCCAATTTGGGGTTGATGGAAGCCGACAACAGCTCAGGGGAGCTCTTGGGGGCCTGTATGACCACCAGGATTCGCTTCGCATTCCCAAGTCCGAATGAGCCTCTCCCAAACACGAAAAAAGCCCAGGCAGTTCGCCTGGGCTTTCTCGACGGCGGAGATCTGTTACAGCTTGTTGGTCAGCAACGCAACCTTGACTTCCTCGATAGCTTTCGTCACCTGGATTCCTCTGGGACACGCCTCGGTGCAGTTGTAAATGGTGCGGCATCGCCATACGCCCTCGGGTCCATCCAATATCGCCAATCTCTCAGCAGCACCCTTATCGCGGCTGTCGAAGATGAAGCGGTGAGCCTGCACGATTGCCGCCGGGCCGAGGTAATCGGGGTCTGCCCAGAAAGTAGGGCAGGAAGTGGTGCATGCGCCGCAGAGGATGCACTTGGTCGTATCGTCGAACCGCGCCCTCTCCTCGGGTGTCTGCAGACGCTCGCGATCCGGCGGCGGATCATCGTTGATGAGGTACGGCATGATAGCCTTGTACTTATCGAAGAACGGCTTCATGTCCACCACCAGGTCCTTGATGACCGGCAAACCAAGGATAGGTTCGATCTGGACATGGGTTCCAACCTCTTTGACCAGGACCTTGCACGAGAGCCTGTTCACGCCGTTGATGCGCATCGCGTCAGAGCCGCAAATGCCATGAGCACAGGAGCGGCGGAGCGTCAAAGTGCCGTCGATGTACCATTTGACATAGTGAAGCAGGTCGAGCAAGCGGTCGTCCGGCTCTGCCTCCACATCGTATTCGCCCCACCAGGGCTTCTTGTCTTTTTCTGGGTTGAACCTGCGTATTTTCAGATGGACTTTCATCATCATCTCTCCTTAAGCATTAGTAAACTCGCGGCTTTGGCTGATACCGCAGGATGACGACCGGCTTGTAATCGAACCTGACGCCGCCATCGGTTCTATAAACAAGCGTGTGCTTCAACCAATTCTCGTCGTCACGCTTAGGACAATCCTCACGGGAGTGGGCGCCCCGACTTTCTGTGCGGTTAAGGGCCGAAGTTGCCGTGGCGTACGCCACATCCAACAGGTTGCTCAGTTCCCACGCTTCCAACAGATCCGTATTGAACCTCTTCCCTTTATCCTGAATGGATATCCGCTCGTAGCGTTCCCGTAGCTCATCGAGTTTCTCTATAGCTTCTGTTATGAGTTCCCCTGTGCGGAACACGCTTACATTGTCCATCATTATTTGCTGCATCTCTTTGCGGATGTCTGCTGGCTTCTCGTCGCCGCTACTATTGAGGATTCTCTCCAATTGCTCGATGGTATATCCGGCCGGGTCTTCAGGCAGAGGTTCGAGCTTGGCGGTCTTGATGAACTCGCCTAACTTAAGACCGGAGATCATGCCATAGCCTGCAAGCTCCACCAGGGAGTTCGTCCCCAGCCGGTTGGCTCCGTGGACCGAGATGCAGGAATTCTCTCCAGCTGCGAAAAATCCGACCACAGGGGTATTCTTGCCGTCGATGATGACGTTGGTGTCGATATTGACGGGGATGCCGCCCATGGCGTAGTGTGCGGTGGGAGACACTGGCATCGGCTGGGTCACCGGGTCCACGTGCAGGTAGGTTCGGCAGAAATCGGCGATGTCGGGCAGGCGCTTTTCGATGACCTCTTTGCCCAGATGTGTGGCGTCCAGGTAGACGTAGTCCTTGCCGTCGATGCC
>CAZDOZ010000004.1:0-7102 GCA_964507175.1 uncultured Anaerolineae bacterium | reverse complement strand
CCTCTTTGCCCAGATGTGTGGCGTCCAGGTAGACGTAGTCCTTGCCGTCGATGCCTCGGCCTTCCCGGATTTCCATGTAGATGGCTCTGGAGACCACGTCACGGGATGCCAGGTCTTTGATGTGCGGCGCGTACCTTTCCATGAACCGCTCACCGAGCCGGTTCCGGAGGACGCCACCCTCACCACGTACTGCCTCGGTGATCAGGATGCCCAGCTTGTACATGCCGGTAGGGTGGAACTGGAAGAACTCCATATCCTCCAGCGGAATCCCTCTGCGCCACGCAATGGCCAAGCCGTCGCCGGTGAGGGTGTGGGCGTTGCTGGTGACTTTCCAGACTCGCCCCCAACCGCCGGTGGCGAAGTTCACCGCTTTTGCATGGAAGATGTGCAGTTCGCCAGTGTCGATTTCGTAGGCGACAACGCCACGGACGATGTTGTCTTTGATTATGAGATCGATGACTTGAAACTCGTCGTAGAAGTGGATTCCTTTCTTGATGGCCTGCTGGTAGAGGGTCTGCAAAATCATGTGGCCAGTGCGGTCTGCCGCGAAGCAAGCCCTGTGGACAGGTTCGCCGGTCACGTTGTTGGTGTGCCCGCCAAAGCGCCGCTGGTTGATTTTGCCGTCGGGCGTCCTGTTAAAAGGCAAACCCATGTGCTCCAACCTGATGACTGCGTCGACAGCCGACTTGGTCAGCACATCGACAGCATCCTGGTCTGCCAGGTAATCGCTACCTTTGACGGTATCAAAGGAGTGCCACTCCCAGTGATCTTCTTCGAGATTACCCAGGGCGGCTGCGATACCACCCTGAGCGGTGCCGGTGTGGGAGCGGGTGGGGTAGAGCTTGCTGATAACCGCCACACTGCCATAATCAGAGGCGTAGAGGGCTGCAGAAAGCCCCGCCCCGCCGGCCCCTACCACAACCGCGTCGTACCTGTGTATTTTGATATCTTCAAACCTTTTATCGGACATTATCAATCCTCCTTAAAAAAGCCCAAAGGAAATTATGAACGCCATGATGAGCAAGGCAGCCCACAGAAAGAAGATCAAGGACCGCCAGAACAACCTCCATCCAGGTGTCTGTGTATATTCATCCATCACTTCCCGCCATCCGTTCATCCCATGGGTACCGGCGATTGCCACGATGAGGAAGCCATAGAGGTCGACAAAACGGTTGTTGCTGATGCCCACACTATGCACCGGGAAGAAGACCCACCTGTACTGCACGCCTGGATTGAGTTTGGTCGCTATATTGATGTAGATCATACTGAGAGCTCCGGCGAGGAGCAAGAAAACCCCTGCAAACCTCATGAAGAACCAGGCATACAGCTCCCATCTGCTGTCGGGACGAGCTTTTCCACTGAACATATCAGCCTCCTTAGAAAATGAACAACGCAGGTACGATTACCATGGGAACCCAGAGCGCCATCTCAAGCCAGAAGATCTCTTTCTGGTACGCGGTCAGGGAGGGCCAGAAATCTATGATGATGATCCTCATACCATTCAGAGCGTGATACAAGAGGCATGCGATGACGAACAACTGGACGCCAGGAGTTTTGTACCACATGAAGTAGGTGTTGGAACTTTCCACACCCACACCAGCGTAGATCAAGAACTGAGTGATCACATGCACGCCGACAAAAAGCAAGACGCCGAGGCCCGCAATCCGATGAAGGATCCAGGCCCACATACCGACTCCGCCCTTGTAGCGGAGCCCTTCAAAGAAATTGACATTTCCTGCCATAGAGCCGCTCCTTTCTTCTCTGAGGGCACGGCGTAAGAATGCGCCAATGCCGCCTGCGTTTTAGAAGATAACGATCTCTCTAAACAAAGATAGCGGCTGCTCCGGTCCTCTCCTGAGGCATATAAGCAAAGCCGCTAGATTGACCAACGGGGATAACCAGGTTACCCGATTCATGGACATACATTGTCGATCGTCTGGCCTCCTCAAACAGGATATGGGTGACCAAGAGCCGCACTTCCGGAAATCGGATTAATATTATACCCCTTGCCGGATCGTTGTCAAAAGCCAGCCCAAAAAATCATCCGAGCCAGTTCCATGTAGCACATACGAAAAAGCGTGCATTTTTCGGGTTTGATTTTGACAACGGTCTTGCCCTGGTGCTATAGTTTAAACGCTCACAAAATTCACATCTCACAAAGCGCGGGGAACGGTCCCCGGTCATCTCGGTTTTCCGCCGTTCCTCGCCACAAGTTTGCTTGGTGAGGAGGCTAAAGAATTATGTCCAGATCAAATGATCCACAGGTGAGCCGACGTAACTTTCTCACAGGAGCCATCGTTGCGGTCGGGGCTTTCATTGGAATAGTTGCGGGTGTACCTGCTACTGGCGTGATCATCTCCCCCGCTATCAAGTCCATGGAGAAAGCAACGGCCAAATGGTTCGCTCTTGGATCTACCAAGTCATTCAAAATCGGCGAACCCCAAGCGAAAAAGGTCAAAGTGGTAAGACAGTTAGGATGGAGGAAACATGTCTCGACGGAAACCATGTTCATCCTTACCGATGATGGCCAGAACTTCATTGCGATGTCCGACGTATGCACACATCTTGGGTGCCACGTAAGGTGGTTGCCCGACAAAAACGAGTTCTGGTGCCCATGTCACAATGGCATATTCGACAAACATGGCAAGAACATTTCGGGCCCACCGCCCCGCCCACTGGATCGTTACAAGGTCAAAGTGGACAATGGCCAACTTTTCGTTTACGTGGAGGGATAGACTATGTGGGATGACATTGTTCAATGGCTGGATGAACGAGCCGGAGTGCGGGAGTTTTGGAAAGTCACTATGTCCCGCAAGATCCCGGAAGTGAACTGGTTCTACACCCTCGGCAGCACCACCATGGTGGTCGCCATCCTCCAGGCGCTCACGGGAATTCTTCTTACTGAGTACTACGTTCCTACACCGGAAGACGCTTACAGCAGCATCCAGTACATCATGCACGACGTCACCCTGGGGGCGTATATCAGGGGAATGCACCACTGGGGAGCCTCTTTCATGGTAGCGCTCGTCTTCCTGCACATGCTGAGGGTGTATTACATGGGAGCGTACAAGTACCCACGTGAACTCACGTGGGTGGTGGGCGTCTTCCTGTTCATCTTCACTCTGGGGTCCGGCTTTACTGGCTATCTGCTGCCATGGGACCAGAAAGCGTACTGGGCTACGACGGTCGGCACCAACATCGGCGGCGTAACGCCTCTCATCGGCCCATGGATCAAAGAGATATTGCGAGGAACATCGGATGTGTCAGGGGTAACATTAGCCCGGTTCTATGGATTTCACATATGGCTCCTGCCATCGCTCCTCTATCCCTTCATCGGCCTGCACCTGTACCTGGTTATTCGAAATGGCATCACAAACCCGCCATCGCGTGACGAGTGAGAAAGGAGGCCCCAATTGAATCAGCAAGAAAAAAAGGAATACATGAAGAAATACAAGATGCTGAAAGAGCAAGGGGTTCCATTCTTCCCTGACATAGTTTTCAATGATGCTGTCGTATGGCTAGCTGTTTTCCTGTTGTTGTCTGCCCTGGCGGTCTTCGTCGGCGTCCACATGGAAGGAAAGGCAAACCCCAACGACACCACATACGTCCCCAGGCCAGAATGGTATTTTCTTTTCCTCTATCAATATCTGAAGTACTGGCCCGGGTTCTTGGAACCAGTAGCAGCGACGGTTATTCCAGGGATAGCCATCCTACTACTGCTTTTCCTCCCATTCTACGACAGGAATCCTATGCGCCATCCCCTCAACAGGCCGGTTGCTACCACCATCATGACCATTGTCGTGATAGCGATGGTCGTGCTGACTTATGCTTCGGTAGTCACCAAGCCGCCCACACCTGCCCAGGCAGCAGTAGGACAAACGAAAGCAGAGATGATAAAAACGGGACAAAAGCTCTTCACGGAAAACTGCGCGGTGTGTCACGGGCCGGATGGCAAGGGTGTTAAAGGCACTACGCACTTCCCGCTCAATTCGGACGATTTCTTGAACACCCGCACCGATGAAGTGATCCACAACATCATATCCATGGGGCAGTCCAGCGTTGGAATGCAGGCATTCGGTGCTGGCAATGGGGGGAACCTAAGCGACGAGCAGATCGACGATATCATTGCTTACATGCGCAGCTGGCAGAAAGGAGTTGCTACCGCCACTCCCACACCTCAGGCAGCGGCGAAATTCGACCCGGCCAAATACTACAAGAACAACTGTGCCGTCTGCCACGGCCCCAACGCTGAGGGCAAGGGAACGGCGTTCCCAGCTCTGGACAAAGCTGCCACTGAGCACGACATGTATCACGATGTGATACTAAACGGCAAGAACGCCATGCCCAAGTACAAAGGGAAACTCACTGATGAGCAGATCGACCAGATAATCAACTGGCTGGCCAGCAAGTAGGACCTGCACAAGAACAAAAAGCCCGACCTCTTTCGAGGCCGGGCTTTTTTGCTTCTCACCCTACTAACCGCCGGTATATCTCGTCCAGCTCTTCATCGGAGTAGAAATGAATCACCAATCGTCCGCCTTTCTTCCCACGCAGAAGCTCAACTTTCGTCCCAAGGGAGTCCTGTATCCGTTCCGCCAGGCGCCGCAGTTCCGCATTTACAGCGTCAGCCGCCCGGACGGCCTCCTGTTTCTTCGACTCCCGCATGCGGCGGGCCAGCGCCTCTGTTTGTCGGACGTTCAGGCCCTTCTCGACCACCAGATCCAACAACAGTCGCTGTTGCTCCTCCGACTCTAGCGATACAAGAGTACGTGCATGTCCCTCGGTTATCTTTCCTACCGCCAGCGCCCGCCGAGCGAACTCCGGCAGGTTCAAAAGCCTGACCACGTTTGCCACAGCGGCCCGGCTCTTCCCAACCCTGCGTGCAACTTCTTCCTGGGTCATATCGAATTCGTCCATCAAGGTCCGGTATGCCTGTGCTTCCTCCAGCGGATTCAGGTCTTCTCGCTGGATGTTCTCCACCAGCGCCCACTCCAGCATGTCCACCGGCGACACGTCCCGCACTACCACAGGAACTTTCTCCAGGCCTGCCATCTGAGCCGCGCGCCATCGCCTTTCCCCCGTGACCAGGTGGTAGGCATAAGAAGAACCCTGCGGAGCCTTTGTGACCACCAGCGGCTGGAGCACACCATGCTCCTGGATCGAGGCCGCCAGCTCCGAAAGCTGCTCCGATGAGATACGCTGTCTCGGCTGCCTCGGGTTTGGAGCTATCGAGACCACAGGCACTTCCTGGAGGCCTGTCCCCTCTGGCTTTTGAGGTAGCAAAGCATCCAGCCCTCTGCCCAAGCCTCTCCCCTTCCTGCTTGCCATTTCCAAACCTCCCGCCTGCCTCACCAACAGGCTGCTAGTCCGCTCCAAACGCCTTGATCCTGGCCCACACCTCATCCGCCAATTGCCTGTACGCTTCCGCTCCAGAGGAGGAAGGCGCATAAGAGCGGATCGACATCCCGTAGCTGGGGGATTCGCTCAGCCGCACGCTCCTGGGCACCACAGTGGTAAAAGTCTCCCCGGGGAAGTACCGCCTGAGCTCCTGTTCCACCTCCTTCGCCAGGGTCGTACGTCGGTCGTACATGGTCAGGAGTATCCCCAGGAGACGCAGGTTCGGGTTCATCCCATTACGGATGCGCTCGACGGTGTCCAGCAGGCGGGTCAGCCCTTCCAACGCAAGGTACTCGCTCTGGAGCGGCACGATCAGGAATTCCGCCGCCACGAGGGCATTGACAGTAAGAAGCCCCAGGCTAGGAGGCGTGTCCACGAAAACTAAATCGTATCTGCCTCGTATGGAAGCGAGGACACCGCGGAGCATCCGTTCCCGGCCCTCCATCGTCACCATCTCCACCTCAGCTCCAGCCAGATCCGGAGTTGCCGGTAGCAGGTGCACCCCCGGTTCTTCCGTGGAGAGGATTACGTCCTCGGCCGCGGCATCGCCCATCAGCACGTCGTAGAGGGAATGGGAGGGATGGCGCAGGCCCAGGCTGCTGGTGGCATTAGCCTGAGAATCACCATCCACTAAGAGAATCCTACGTCCGGCAGCCCCCATGTACGCCGCCAGATTTATGGCAGTGGTGGTCTTCCCCACCCCTCCTTTTTGGTTGGCGAAAGCTATCACGGCACCCATAGGCGATGTCCCTCCAGCCATGCTTCCACCTTCTGCCTGCGCGGTATGCCTGCTACACCCCACCGTTCCACGGAGAAGGAAGCCACGACATTGGCGAAATACCCGCTAAGCCAGGGGTCTCCGGTCTCCCACCATCGGATGAGGAATGCCGCGGCGAAAATGTCTCCAGCGCCGGTGGGATCCACCTCCTTCGCTCTCCTCGGCGGGACGTGCCGTTCCTCGCCCCCGGCGAATACCGTGCAGCCATTACGACCCTGGGTCAGAACCAGCACCTGCACCCGTTCCAGCCAGGGGACGAGCTGGCTCCTGTCGTGGTTTATGTCCTCCTCGCTCACCACCATCACCGACGTGTGGGGCAGCACCCTGGGTGCCAGCACGAAAGGATACGGCACCACCCGGCCATCCCCGTCCCAGCAGCGCATCCATCCCTGGGGTGTGACCAGCACCTTTCCGTCGAGCATTCCAGCTAGTTCTGGATCCACCTCCTGGGAGATAGGAGCCAGGTGCGCCAGAGGCGCCGACAGCCAGCTAGAAGGAACGTCGTCCACAGTTATCGGCTTTGCCCGCGCCTTCAGTATCAGCTCGCGGCTACCGTCCAGGTAGCGAATGAAGTAAGTGGTGGTCGATTCCGACGGGACCACGTGCAGGGCATGGATTTCGCCATCCAGCCGCTCCCGCCACCGGAAACCCTCACTGGCGCTGGTGACCACACCGACACGGTACCCCATCCGTGCGGCGGTGATGGAAGAGTATGTGACCGTTCCCCCCAGCAAGTCCCCCTTGCCCGGCCGCAGGTCCCTGGTTATGTGTCCTATTATCAGATAGTCTATGCTCGGTTGCATTCGGTTTCCAGTGGCGATGGCTTTCACCGCCGAGTCCGCGGAGAACGCAGAGAGACATGAAAAGCCGTCAGCAGTTAGCCGTTGGCCGATAGCGGCCCCTGCCACAGCAACGAGGCCGTCCATG
>CAZDOZ010000003.1:10500-33502 GCA_964507175.1 uncultured Anaerolineae bacterium | reverse complement strand
AGCTGTTAGCTCGCCTGTCGGGCCAGACGGCTCGACCTACAACGCAACCCCGCGGCGCATTTTTGTAGGGCGAGTGGCCGGACTAACAGTCCGGCCTACAAGGCCCCATGGTGCAGTTTATTGGGCGGCGCCCGGTTTGGCGCCGAAAGCGCCCACAACGCCAGATTCGTTTTTGTAGAGCGGGCTGTGAGCCCGCTCGTCGGGCCAGACGGCTCGACCTACTGACAGTCCGCTATACAGCGCCGAGCCGCCTAACTCAGATCGCCGCTGCCGGATTTCCAGAATTCTGCGAGACGCTCTCTCAGCATCGCGTACTCAGGCGCCCGGAGTTCTGGATCGCGCCGGAAGAGTTCCGCCGCTTCCACCCTGGCCTGCTCCAACAGCTTCCTGTCGCTCAGCCTCGCCATCCGCAGGTCGGGCAGGCCGCTCTGCCTGGTGCCCAGAAACTCGCCGGGGCCCCGCAACTCCAGGTCTTTCTCTGCCAGGACAAACCCATCCTGCGTCTCTTCCATGATCTGAAGCCGCCGGATGCCCAGATCGGTCTCCGCGCTGGGGATAAGTATGCAGTAAGCTTCGTCGCTTCCACGCCCGACGCGCCCGCGGAACTGATGGAGCTGCGCCAGCCCAAATCGCTCCGCACCCTCGATGAGCATCACCGTGGCGCTCGGGACATCCACCCCCACCTCCACTACCGCGGTGGCCACCAGGATATCTATCTCTCCCGCCTTGAACTGCCGCATCACGGCATCCTTCTCCCTGCCGGACATCTTGCCGTGGATCAACCCAAGGCGCAGATCGGGAAAGACGTCCTTCTGAAGCCGCTTGTACTCCGTCGTCGCGGCTTTCAGGTCCAGCGATCCGGATTCCCAGACCAGCGGGTAGATGACAAATGCCTGGTGCCCGGCGGACACCTGTCGGCGGATGAAAGCATAGGCCCGCTCACGTTCCCTGGGGAGCATCCATTTCGTCTTTATCGGCTTCCTCCCCGGCGGCATCTCGTCTATCACACTCAGATCCAGGTCGCCGTAAATGGTGAGAGCCAGGGTGCGAGGAATGGGCGTGGCGCTCATCACCAGCATGTGAGGGCTGTTACCTTTTCCACGCAGGTTCGCTCGCTGGGCCACCCCAAACCGATGTTGCTCGTCCACCACCACCAGCCCCAGGTTGGCAAAGGAGACACCTTCCTGAATCAGGGCATGAGTCCCGACCACGATATCCACATCCCCTTCGGACAGTGCCACTCGCACGCTCTCTTTCTGCTTTCGACCCATGCTTCCGGTCAGGCGGGCGATGGTTACCCGGCGGATCGTGCCGGGGCGCTCCAATGCCCCCACCACGACGGGGGGCATGTTTTCCCCCAGCGCCTCGTCCTGGACTCCGAACATTCGCCCGATGGATCGGAAATGCTGTTCCGACAGGATCTCCGTTGGGGCCATGAGGGCAGCCTGAGCGCCGCTGGAGACGGCGGCCCACATGGCAGCGGCCGCCACCACCGTCTTGCCCGACCCCACGTCCCCCTGCAAAAGCCTGCTCATGGGATGACGCAAAGACATATCCGCCAGAATCTCCCCCAATGCCCTCCGCTGTGCCCCGGTAAGGACAAAAGGGAGCCTGGAGAGGAACGCTGCCATCGCCTCCTCGGAGACGCTCAGCGGAAGGGACGTGCCTTTCCGCCACTCCAGGCGCTTTTTCTGCATCCCCAGCTGGATCAGGAAGAGTTCGTTGAAAGCCAGACGCCGGCGCGCCTGCTCCAGCTTGTCAAGTGACGATGGGAAATGTATCTCCCGAATGGCGGCAGAAAGCTCGACAAGGCCAACGCGGCGCCTGATTTCCTTCGGGAGGTAGTCCGGCACGCGGGGCGACCACGTATCCACCACATGCTTGACAAGCTGGCGCATCCAGCGAGCCGTAACCCCGGCGGTCAGCGGGTAAATCGGCACCAGCCGTCCGGTGTGAACCAGATCCTCCCTGGTGAACTCCCACTCCGGGTTCGACATCACCAGGCGCCCCATGAAAGTCTCCACCCTGCCGCTGAGGACGATCCTGGCGCCCGGCTTCAGCAGGCGCTCGAGGTACGCCTGGTTGAACCAGGTAGCCTGCATCGTTCCGGTGCTGTCGGAGACAAGGATGTTGAAAAGAATCTGGCCCCGCCTGCTCTTGCGGGTGCCAGCGTTGGTCACTTTGCCGATGATAGTCACCTCCTCGCCGATGTTAAGGCGGGAGATGGTAGTTATCTTGCTGTAGTCGAGGTAACGCCGGGGGTAAAGGAAGAGCAGATCGCCGACAGTGCGCACGCCCAGCCGTTCCAGCTGGGACACGCGCGCCTTCCCCACACCTGGCAGGCGTATGACCGGCGCTTCGAGGCCAGTACCTGAAGGGGTTGCCGGAGAAGATGGGGGTGGCGGCGGTGCTGCTTGAGGACTCCGCGACACCCGCACCGCAGGGCGAGGGACAGGGTTGGGGGTACGATTGGGAACACGCCGTCGCACGGGGCGCTTAGCTGAAGCAAGCGCCGGCATCCGTCCCAGCGCCTCGGAAACGAGCCTTTCTCGCTGGTCGTGATCCATCCTGGAGTATTTGTGGAATTTTTCGTAAAGCTCCCTGGCCAGCACGCTGCTCTCGTCCCTGGCCCCTCCGGGGATCTTTTGTCTCCAGTTCTCGAAGAACCTCTCCAGTCCCCCTATGACCGCGTCGTTCCTGTATCCCCTCTTCCGCTCTAACTCCAGTATCTTACGCAAACTCAAGAATATCCTATCATCCATGTCTCAAAACACCTCAAGATATCAAGCGAATCAGCCATATGGTCGCGGGGGTACCCGTTACATGCGGCACGACATCTGTGGCGCAAAAAGCTACGCTGGTTAAACGCTCCCCATCGTCAAAATGGTTCCACCCTCGCCGACCCGACCGTTCGCTCAGAACAGTTCCGGCTCCATCCCCTCGCACACTGTCACGCCCAAGGCCATCGGGCCGATATACGTCGCCAGGGGAATACCGTACGTCTCGACTTTTAGCTCTTTCCCCTTTATTCGAGGGTAGTTTTCCAGCATCCGAACGATCGCCTCCGTCTCTTCCTCCATGCCCTGGTGCTGGATGAAGACTTTCTCGAATCTGGAGAACTCCACTACGAACTGGTAGATTTTGTCCAGCACCTGCTCCATCGTGATCACTTTCTCCAAAGGCACCATTACCCCTTCCTCCAGGAGAAGGAAAGGCTTTATTTCCAGCAGCCTGCCCAAGATCGCCTGAGCGGGGCTGATAAGCTTGTCCCGCTCCATGTAATCGAGGGCGGTAGTGTAGTAATACTGGTACACATGGGGCACCATGTTGTGCACAGCCTTGACGATCTCTCCCAAAGTAGCTCCATCTGCGGCCATTCCAGCAGCGTACCTCACCAGTTCCGCCTGCCCGCGCGAGATAGACCTGGTGTCCACGTAGGCAACGTGGAGCCGCCCAAGGAATGGGCCTGCGGCCACGCTTATCAGATGCTCCATGTTCACCAGCCGCCGGGACATGTGGATCGAGACCACATATTTACCCCGCTTCACCGCCTGAGAGTACACATTGTAGAAATCGTCCTCCGTCGGCGGGAACAGCCTGGGCAGCTGCTTCACGTTTCTCACCAGGTTCAGATACTGCCTTACGTTTATATTGACGCCATCCTTGTAGATCTTCCTCCCGACCTGCACCCTTACCGGGACCGCCAGTACGCCGAGTTCCTCTCGCTCTTCCAACGTTAGTTCAGCAGCACTGTCGGTTACGATAACGACTTTATCCACAGGATTTCCTCCTTGCGCAGTCCGACGACAACCCACAGGGGCTCATGGGTTACACAATCCTTTACAAGACTTCTTGTCAAAGATGCGCCTCCATGGGGGTCTTTTCATTCCAGTGAAAAAATATAATGGTAATGGGGCTGACCGCCCCACACCAGCTCCATTTCCAGGCCAGGGTGCCTTTCCTGGATTTTCTCAGCCAGGGCCTTCGCCTCTTCCATGGTCACGCTCTCGCCGCAGTACAGGGTAAGGATCTCCCCCTCGTCAGCATCCATTTTCTCCAGCAGTTTCAGTGCCACGTCTTCCGTAGACTCCCCCTTTGCCGCCAGCTTGCCGTCCAACATGCCAATGGGGTCTCCTTCCCTCACCTCGATGCTGTCGAAGCGGGCATCCCGCACAGCGTTGGTGACCTCGCCGGTCTTCACATCGCGGAGAGCCTCTTCCATGCGGACAACGTTGGTTGCCACATCCTGGTTGTGCATCGCCGCCAGCAACGCGCTGATTCCCTGGGGCACGGTCTTGCTGGGGATGACATGAACTTTCTTGTTGGCAATCTGCCTCGCCTGCTCAGCAGCCATGATGACATTGCTGTTGTTCGGCAGAATGATCACCTCATCGCCAGGCACATTCTCGATAGCCTCCAGAAGCTCCTGAATGCTGGGGTTCATGGCCTGCCCACCTTTGATGACACGGTGGGCACCCAAGCTCTGGAATACCTCGGCAAATCCATCTCCGGGGGCGACCACTATCACCGGCAGCCTGTCCGTCTCCTGGAGTGGAACTTTCGGCAACTCTGACCGTTCGAGAGGCGGTGCTTGCGTCCCTTCGACCACCTCTATCACGTCCGGGGGCAGCACCCCCTGGGCCGCCATGTCGTCCATGTTCTCCACCACCACGTCGGTGATGAAACCTGTGCGCACGGCATATGCCAGCGGCACGCTCGGATCGAAGACATGGACGTGCACTTTGACCAGCCTATCATCCCCCTCGACCAGAGGATAATCGCCCATGGCGCTAATGGTGCGTCGGATCTCGTCCACATCCAGCTTCTCCCCCTCGAGGAGAAACTGCACGTCGAAGCCGTATTTCACTGGCGGGATAGGCCTTTTCCCCTTGGACGCACGTACGCGAGCGGGCGTCTCCGGGACGGCCACAACCTCTTCCGGGATTTCCTCGACGGCCTCGCCCCGCAGAACAGCCAACATCCCCTCCAGGAAGACGCAAAGCCCCTCGCCGCCGGAGTCTGTAACGCCGGCCTGAGCCAGCACGTCCAGCAGCTTCGGTGTCTCCTCCTCCGCTTTCCTGGCCGCGGCCACTGCCTTGCTGAGGATGTAGAACACGTCCTTGCTCTCCCGGGCAGCCTTCTCCACAGCATCAGTAGCGGCGCGCATGACTGTCAAGATAGTGCCTTCCACCGGACGCTTGACGCCCCGATAGGCCATCTCCTTCCCTGTCACGAAAGCACTGGCGCAAGCTTCCGCATCGCAGACTGCCTTGTCGTCCAGCGTCTGGGCGAACCCGCGAAGGATCTGCGACAGGATGACTCCGGAATTGCCGCGCGCCCCCATGAGCGCACCCCGTGCAACGCTCTTCGCCAGCCTGCCGATCACCACCTCATCCGAGTCGGCTATCTCCTCCCATGCTGATTTGACCGTCAATAACATGTTGGTTCCCGTATCACCGTCTGGCACAGGGAACACGTTCAACGAGTTGATGACCTGCTGATTACGACCAAGATAAGAATAGGCCATTCTGATCATCTGCTTGAGATGAGAGCCGTCTATCGAAAAAAATGAGTCCTTTGGCATTTCCGATTTCACTTCCAGTCCGAGTGCTCGTCGGCGAAGCGCACACCCTGGATGTGTATATTGATAGTCTTCACCGGTATACCCATTTTCTCCTCCAGAGCGTACTTGAGGCGCGAGATCGCCCCGGCCGCCACCTCCGATATCCTGGTGCCATACTGAACCACCACATACAGGTCCAGCAACGCTCCATCCGGCTTCACCCGGACCTCCACGCCTTTCGACGCTTTGTCCCCCGTGAGGAGATCTGCCAGGCCGTGGAAAACGTTCTTACTGGTCAGCCCCACAATCCCGTATGTCTCCAGGAGTTCGGCACTGGCGATACGCGCGATCACCTGAGGGGATATCTCTATTTTCCCTCTTTCGGATTGCATCTTCTTCTGTTTTTCCTTTCGCAAGGCCATTGCTACATCCCTGCCCCTGTAATGTTCAACCCAGCTACTTTGCACCCTGCGCCGTGTTATGGTAAGATGTCTTGGTCAAATGACGAAACGTCGCGTCCGGCGCTGTTTGGGCTCCGGGCGTCACTATGTCTAGAGAGGAGAGGTGAGCCCGATGGCAAAATGTGAAATCTGTGGTAAAGGGCCCATGCACGGCCACAACGTCAGTCATTCCATGCACCATACCAAGCGCCAGTGGCAGCCAAACGTGCAGAAGCGCCGGGTCTTCATCAATGGCGAATACAAGAAAATCTACATCTGCACCCGCTGCCTGCGCACCCTGACCAAGGAATCCAGGGGCAAATAACTGGGTTTCAAAGGTTCCTATTGTCCGTGCGGCTGCCATCCATAAAGAAGGCAGCCGTTTTTTGTCGGCGCACCGACAGCAGCGGTCGGTCATCAGACCTGGGTCGCATGGGCCATCATGGCCGCGCGGCGCAGCTCCTCTACTCCCGCTTTAAGACCTTCCGGGTGGCGAAACAGCCATGAACCGGACACCAGGATGCTGGCTCCGGCGCGCACGACATCCCTGGCTATTTCTGCATTGATCCCACCGTCCACCTCGATGGGGCGGACGGCGTGACGTTCCTCCATCATCCGGCGCAGGCGTGCGATTTTCTCGATGCTGCCAGTAATGAATTTCTGTCCACTGAACCCAGGGTTGACGCTCATCACCAGCACCATATCTACGTAAGGGAGTATCTCCTCAAGTGTGGAAAGAGATGTGGCAGGGTTCAGAGTAACACCTGCCTTTACACCCATTCCGCGAATCTGCTGGACGGTACGGTGCAGGTGCCTCGTTGCTTCCACGTGTACGGTTATGATACTGGCGCCGGCCTTTGCAAATGCCTCCACGTACCGCTCCGGACGCTCGATCATAAGATGAACGTCCAGGGGGAGTTTGGTGACCTTGCGCAGTGCGGCCACCGTTCCGGGACCGATGGTAATGTTTGGCACAAAGCAGCCATCCATGACATCCACGTGGAGCATGTCCGCCCCGGCCTCCTCAGCTTCCCTGGCCGCCTGGCCCAAAAACGCCATATCTCCGGAAATCACCGAAGGTGATATCTGTACCATCTTCCCTCCAAACGCTTATAATACCCTTTTACGAGGCAAAGAGCAAGCATTTTATCCGATTCCAACCGTCCTCCGCCGGAGCTGGCCACACCCGGCATCTATGCCTATCCCCCGCCGCAGACGCATGGTAACGGATATGCCACGTCTGCGCAGGCGTCCCAAAAACGCGTTGGCTTTCCTCTGCTCAGTCGGCTGGTACGGAGACCCTTCCACCGGGTTCAGCGGTATCAGATTCACATGGGCCAGTACCCCCGAGAGCAAATCTGCCAGCATATCCGCCTGCTCCAGGGAGTCGTTTATCCCCCGCATCAGGGCGTACTCGAAAGTGACACGCCGGTGAGTTATCCCAATGTACTCGCGCACAGCATCCATCAAATCCTTCAAGGGATAGCGCCTGTTGATGGGCACCAACTTGTTCCGGAGTCTGTCCGTCGGGGCGTGGAGGGAGACCGCCAGGTTGACCTGCTGCGGTTCCCGCGCCATGCGCCGGATGCCTGGAACCAGCCCGACGGTGGAAAGGGTGATCCGCCGTGCACCCATGCCAAAACCCTCCGGATTGGTAAGGGTGCGGATCGCCTGCCAGACATTGCCGTAGTTCGCCAGCGGTTCCCCCATCCCCATGAGGACGACATGGGTCAGCGTGGTGGGCCGGGGTACAGGAGACGCTTCAGGCCCATCGGCTTCCGGATCCCGGAGCCATCGGGCGACGAAAAGAACCTGTGCCACGATCTCACCGGCAGTGAGGTTACGCACGAGCCCGCCCATGCCGGTGGCGCAGAAAGGACACCCCATGGCGCACCCCACCTGAGTGGAGATGCAGACAGAGCGCCGCTTCTCATAGAACATCAGGACGACCTCGATGGTGTTGCCATCGTGGAGGCGGAACAAGAATTTTCGGGTGTCACGGCTTTTGGAGACTGCTTGGGACACTACGGAGAGAGCGCCCATCGTGCCCAGGGTTTCCAGGCGCTCCCTCAAGCCCTTGGGAAGCGTGGTGAGCCCTTCCGGTGATACGGCCAAGTTGTGATACATGCCTCGCCAGACCTGCTTCGCCCTGTAGCCCGGCTCTCCCCACGCGGCCATCGCGTTCTTGAGTTCGTCGAACGTAAAATCGAGCAATGTTTTGTTTCTCATGGCCTGAGTATAACCGAAGGAGAATGGTAAGTCAACAGAAAGAACCTGATGGGAGTTGGAACGGCTACGGGCTTTCGATTTGCTTTGAAGGTCCCATGGGGGCATTTGCGATGCCAAACTCCGCTATGCTATAATGTTTTGCTGGCTGGGATTGTCGCCTTGGTATTCCAGCGCTACCCCGGCACAATTAAAAACAGGAGGAAACGAAGAACGTGTCTCTGAGCAAAGAAGAAAAAGAAGCGATCATCAAGGAATACCACCTGCACGAGTACGACACCGGTTCGCCAGAGGTGCAGGTAGCATTGCTCACCAGGAGGATCAATGCACTGGTGGAGCACCTGAACATACACAAGCACGACGTGTCATCCAGGAGGGGACTGTTGAAGCTGGTTGGTCAGAGGCGCAGGCACCTGGCCTATCTGAGCAAGAAATACCCGAAGCGGTACAGGGAACTGATCGGGCGTCTGGGGCTGAGAAAGTAAAGTTCATGCGCATCTTCTCAAAATACGCAGCGTACGTCTACAGTCCCAGATTCATCCAGTGAACTGAAAACATCCCCATTCACATGTGTGCCACGGACGGAGGCAACAGTAGTCAGTGGCGAAGAGGGTAAGGCAGAGCGACGGCCTTGCTCTCCATAATCATGCGGGGCACCCTCTGGCCCAAGGCAAAGGGTGAGGAATTGGAGGGTGACGCTCACCCTGGTGGGCGTTACCCTCCAGTCCCTTAACCTTTTGCAGGTCGGAGGAGGACCGAGCAGCGCTCGGCCGCGCCCTCGATTTTGCTTGAAAGACAAGGTTAGGGAAAATGCAAAAGTACAGTTTTTCGCGAGAAATCGCCGGTCAGAAGTTCACCATCGAGACCGGCACGTTGGCAATGCAGGCGGGCGGTGCAGTCACCGTCCAGGTAGGGGAAACCGTCGTACTGGTGACAGCGACGGCCTCGCAAGCACCCAGGGAGGGGACGGATTTCTTCCCACTCACCGTCGATTTCGAGGAGCGGCTCTACGCCGCAGGACGCATCCCCGGAAGTTTCTTCCGCCGAGAAGGACGCCCCAGCGAATCGGCAATTCTCCTCTGTCGATTGGTGGACAGACCCATCAGGCCACTTTTCCCCAAAGGCTACCGGAATGACGTGCAGATCGTGATCACTGCGCTATCGTCCGACGAGGTAAACCACCTGGACATTCCGGCTGTCGTCGGGGCATCTACGGCGCTGATGATTTCCGACATCCCATTCACCAATCCAGTGGGAGCGATCCGCGTCGGCTATATCGACGGCGAGTTCGTCTTCAACCCGACTATCCCGGAAATGGAACGAAGCCAGCTTGACTTGCGTCTGGCAGGCACCAGGGAAGCGATCTTGATGGTAGAAGCCGGAGCACAGGAGGTGCCCGAGGACATCGTCTTGGAAGCGATGAAGCGAGGGCACGAAGCGATGCAGCCGCTGATCGAGCTCCAGGAGGAGATGCAGAAGGAGGTCGGCAGGGAAAAGCGCGAATTCCAGCTCTTCCTGCCCGGTCAGGAAGTGGAACAGGCGGCCGAGGGCTTCGCCAGAAGCAAGATTGACGATATCCTGGCCAAGGGGCTGGGCAAGCATGAGCGAAGCGACGCCCTGGATGCTCTTCTCAAGGAGACAATCTCTCATTTCGAGGGAAAGTTCGATCCGAAAGACGTGAGCACCGTATTCCAAAGCGTGCTCAAAAAAGCCACCAGAAGCCGCATCCTGGAGCTTGGGCTTCGGCCAGACGGCCGCGGCCCCAAGGACATCCGTCCTCTAAGCAGTCAGGTCGGCCTTCTGCCCCGGACCCACGGCTCCGGGCTTTTCACCAGGGGTGAGACTCAGGTCCTCTCAATCAGCACTCTAGGGATGCCGGGCGAAGCCCAAACCATGGACTCGTTGCAGGCTGAGGAAGCAACAAAGCGGTACATCCATCACTATAATTTCCCACCCTACTCCACCGGCGAAGCGTACCCCATGCGCGGTCCGAAGCGCCGCGAAATCGGCCATGGGGCGCTGGCGGAACGTGCACTGCTGCCGGTCATCCCGCCGGAGGATGACTTCCCGTACACCATCCGAGTTGTCTCGGAAGTGCTCTCTTCTAACGGCTCGACCTCCATGGCAAGTGTCTGCGGCAGCACCCTCTCGCTTATGGACGCTGGCGTGCCGATCAAGGCACCTGTCGGCGGCATTGCCATGGGCCTGGTCACCGAGCCGGAGACAGGGCGCTACCGGGTACTGACCGACATCCAGGGAATGGAGGACGCCCTGGGTGATATGGACTTCAAAGTCGCCGGGACGCTGAAAGGGATCACGGCACTCCAGATGGACATCAAGATCGCAGGGCTGAACTACGACATCCTGGGAGAAGCGCTGGCACAGGCACGCGAAGCCAGGGAGTTCATCCTGGATCACATAAAAGGCACTATCGCCAGGCCCAGGCCCCAGCTGTCGCCTAATGCACCAAGGATCATGACCATCCACATTTCGCCGGAAAAAATCGGGAAGATCATCGGCCCCGGCGGCAAGACCATCCGTGGTATCCAGGAGCAGCGTAACGTCAAGATCGACATCGACGAGGATGGTTCGGTTTACATCGCATCCGAACTTGGCGGCGACGCCGAGAGCGCCATCGCCGACATCGAGAAACTCACAGAGGAAGTGGAAATCGGCAAGATCTACACTGGCAGAGTGGTACGCACTACGGATTTCGGTGCTTTCGTCGAGATTCTGCCGGGAGTCGACGGCTTAGTCCACATCTCTCAGCTTGCGGACTATCGGGTGCCAAGCGTCGAGGATGTCGTCCAGGTGGGCGACGAGGTCATGGTGATGGTAATAGACGTGGACAAAGAAAGCGGCAAGATCAAGCTCTCACGCCAGGCGGTTCTGGAAGGCTGGACGCCGGAAGAAGCCAGGGCGAAGGATAGGTCTTCCCGTAACAGGAGCAGGCCACAATCTGGTGGCAATAGGAGTCGTTCGGGCGACAATCGACGACGTGACAGCCGTCCCCCGAGACGAAGAAGGTAACGCCGATGGCCGACCGGCGCGACAATGGATCGAAAACAACGCCCCCTGCGAAAGCAGAGGGCGTTGGCGCCGCTGGTCGTGGGAACCTGGCGCTGCTTCTGGCGAGCTTCTTCATCCTGATTTTGCTGTTCTACCCTCTCCTGAAGTGGCTGGTGAATCAATGGCTAACCAACGATTACTACAGCCACGGTCCACTGGTAGTACTGGTGTCTGGCTTCCTGGCGTGGCGGAGAAAAAACCACATCCATCGAGCTCCCGGAAACAATGGCATTGTGCTCCTGGGGACAGGATTATTTCTATACCTGGGTGCTTTCTGGCAAAAGGCATACTATCTGAGCGCTTTCGGAATGATCATCTTCCTGGCAGGGCTGGTATGGTTCTTGCTGGGCAGGGATGCTCTGCAGACACTTGCTTTCCCCATCGCTTTCCTGGCACTGATGGTACCACTGCCATTTGTGGAAGACGCCAGCTTCCCGCTTCAGCAGTTCACCGGAAAGAGCGCATCGATTATCGCCAAAGCTGTCGGCATAAATGTCAAGGTAAATGGGGCACAGGTGACGCTCCCGAAAGCGCAACTGGTGGTAGGAGCGCAGTGCAGCGGGTTGCGATCCGTTGTCTCCATGATCACCCTGGCGACCATTTTCGCTTACGTGCTTCGGGGGAATTGGTGGTGCAGGGCGGTTTTACTGGCGTCGGCGATTCCAGTTGCAATCCTGGGGAATATTTTCCGCGTCGCGAGCCTCTTGATCGTAGCGGATACCTGGGGTGCGAGAGCAGGGTTTCACTACTATCATAACTACTCGAGCCCGGTTTTCTTCCTTTCCGCGCTTCTACTCTTGCTAGGCCTGAGTTGGGTGATGAAATGTCGCGAGATACGAAACGATATCTGATACTTCTGATAATACTGGCAGCCGCAGCAGCGGTGCTCCTTGGCATGGCATACAGGGAGCGTCTTCTAGCCAATGCCTGGAAAAAGAGCGGCTACCGGTTCGTCACGGACATAGATAACTGGCGTAAAACGGACAGGGAACGTCTGCTCCAGTCACCCTACAACTTCCGCCTGGGTTCCCTCCACACGGTTCCACTGGTAGTGGACGGATGGAGGGGACGGGACGTGCCGCAGACCAACCGAGAGGTGTTCATCCTCCTGGAACCAGACGAGTACATCTTCCGGCGGTATTGCAATGACACCGAGTGCGTATGGCTCAGCCTCATCGGAAGCCATCAGGCGAAGAGCTTCCATCCGCCGGACATCTGTTACAAGGCAGATGGATGGGGTGTATCCGTTGGGTCAGAACCGGTAAATCTGAAAGCGGGCAAGATCAGGGCGATGAAAGTGGTTGCAAAGCGCGATGGCAACGTCCACGTGATCCTCTACTTCTACATCTGGCCCGATCTCAGCCGTGATCCACAAAAAGGGACCGTGCTTTTCAAGGTCACAGCGTCTGGAGGCAAGGATGTAAATGAGGCGCTGGAAGCGGACAAAGAGCTCATCCGCAGATTCTTTACCGCAGCGAGGAAACCATAGAGATGCCGCCACCCCATGTCCGTGAGATGGTCTCTCGTTTCGAGTTTACTCTCCACGTTCCCCAGCAGTAACTGACGGGCCACCCCACCGGCCCGGTGTTTCCATCCACCCGTGCATTAGCGCGGCAGGGCGACCTCTCCAGCACCATCCTTTTGTCAGGTTAATTTGTAGCCCGGATCTATGCCTTCGAGGCAAGTCGGAAGCCCCAAGCCATGTCCCAGAATTGGGATTGCTGCTATGGCTCTCCGGGCTTGGACAAAAGCTGCAAAATCGTCTATACTTAGCCAGTCGAGCCGGCCAGAGATATAGGCTGGCACGTTTTTAATAAGGGACTTGCGCAACAGCATGGTTCAACCGACGTAAGGAAACATAATGGAGGCTTGCGAAAATGATCCCTAAGGATTTTCCCGGCAAGGGCAAGGTCGCGGTGCTCAAGACCACACCAGAGACGGTTCTGGACGATTACCGGCGGCTGATGCATATGGCAGGCTACCAGGAGGCACTGCCAAAAGACAAGGACACCATCCTCAAGATCAACATCTCCTGGCAGACGTGGTACCCGGCATGTTCCACTACACCCTGGCAACTGGAAGGAGTCATCCGGACGCTGCAGGAGGATGGTTACAAGAACCTGATCGGCGCCCACAACAGAACCGTGGTGGTGGACGCCTACGTGGGCGAGAAGAACAACAAGCACAAATACGTGGTGGACAAATACGGGATCAAGAATGTCCACCTGTACGAACCGGAGATCGAGTGGGTGCGCTACCAGCCAAAAGCAGAGATGCTGGTTCTGGACAAAGTCTATCCCGATGGCATCTTGCTGCCGAAATTCCTCTTCGACCGGAACATCATCCAACTTCCCACGGTCAAGACCCACGTTTTCACCACGATCACCGGGGCGATGAAGAACGCTTTCGGCGGCTTGCTGAACGAGAAGCGCCACTGGACCCACGCTGTCATCCACGAGACAGTGGTCGATTTGCTGGCGATCCAACAGGAGATCCACACAGGGCTCTTCGCCGTGATGGATGGCACTTTTGCCGGAGATGGCCCCGGTCCCAGGGCAATGCACTGGCACGAGAAAGACATCATCCTGGCGTCGGCAGACCAGGTGGCGATAGACGCCATTTCCGCAAAAATCCAGGGGTTCGACCCGATGGAACTGCCGTTCATCCGCATCGCCCATGAGCGCGGGTTGGGGATAGGCGATCCGAAGGACATCGAGATCGTCGGCTACGACATCTCGGCGGAGGATTGGGGATTCATCCAGGAGGACACTTTCGCCAGCTGGGGACAAAAAATGATCTACCACGGCCCGCTGAAGCCTTTCGAGAAACTGCTCCTGCGCAGCCCCATTGTTCCATGGTCGTACTTCGCATCCAATTTCTATCACAACGTCTATTGGTACCCGTTCGTAGGGCGGAAACGGGTCGAGGCAGCACTCCAGACCAAGTGGGGCGAGCTTTTCCGGGAGTACGGCGACGGCACCGTGGTGATGCCGGGTCTCGAACCCAAGACCACTCTGACGGCGTTGGGAATCGTAGGCGGATTGGGCCTGCTGGCAGGAGCGATCCTGATGGGCAGGAACCACAAAGACTGAGACAGGGCGGAGGCTTGCCATGTGGAAAGTTGATCTGCACGTCCATACCAAATATTCCAAGGATTCCATTGCCGAACCGAAGGAGATGATAGCCGCGGCCAAGGCCTCGGGGATGGACAAGATAGCCATTACCGAACACAACAATATCGAGGGGGCGCTGGCGGCAAAAGAGATAGACCCTGATTTCGTCATCGTGGGCGAGGAAATAATGACCACCGACGGCGAGATCATCGCCTATTTCGTGCAGGAGGCCGTGCCACCCGGGCTGCCACCGAAAGAAGCGATAGCACGCCTACGCGAGCAAGGGGCGATCATCAGCATCCCTCACCCACTGGACAGTGTTAGACGGTCGGCCATGCGGTTGAACAACGCCCTGCGGATAATCTACGAGGTTGATGCCATCGAGGTCTTCAACTCTCGTGTACTCCCGTTGTACAGCATTAACAATCACGAGGCGGAATGGCTTGCATCCAGGTACAGCAAGCTCCGCACCGCCGGCAGCGACGCCCATACGCCAGGAGAGGTAGGACACGCCTACGTGGAGATGCCGCCATTCTCTACGCCGGATGAGTTCAAGGAGAGCCTTGCCCAGGGAAAAGTGTTCGGACGGTATAGTTCTCCACTGGTGCATTTCGCCAGCGCCTATGCGAAACTAGCCAAGCGGATGCGCAGGCAAGGCCTGTTGCTCGAAGCCTGACAGAAACAAGATGCCGACGAAAGAGAAATCGACCGGGGGCTATCGGCTAACCGCTGACCCGCCGACAGCTTTCATTGCATGCTTCCGGTACCCGGGCGCACTCCACAAAGACCATATCGATCCTGCAACCAGTGGATTGGTCTCTGATCAACTCGGGTTGGAATACGGAAAAGAACTACCCCGGAGGACACACTTTGTTCCTGGCCATATTGTTCATCATCGCCGTAACCTGGTTCTACACATGGCTCCTGTGGCAGGCAGACCGCTACGAGCGGGAGCCACGCAAGCTGTTGCTGGCAGCGTTCTTCTGGGGAGCAGTTCCGGCGATCGTTCTATCGCTCATCCTGGAAGAGATATTCTCCGTGCCCATGTCGAACTGGGTCGGCACCGAGTTCAGCAATCTGGCGCTAGCGTCTGGGTTAGCGCCAATGGTGGAGGAAAGCATCAAGGGGCTGGCGCTCCTTGGACTGTACCACTGGGCCTACTGGGAATTCGACGATGTGCTGGATGGCATTGTGTATGGCGGAACTATCGGGTTTGGGTTCGCCATGATGGAGACGATCTTCTACGTCGCAGAAAGCCCCAATCCCATCCTGGTGCTGTTCCTGCGCACCGCCATTTTCGGCCTCAGCCATGCGTTCTTCACAGGGGTCACTGGGGCATTCCTTGGCCTGGCAAGAGAAAGCAAACAACCATGGAAAAGGCTGGGGTTCCCGCTGCTAGGATGGTTGCTGGCGGTGAGTTTCCACGCAGTCCACAACCTGGGGGCTTCCGTCACTGGCATAACACCAGCGGGCATCCTTCTGTCGATCTTCAGCGATTGGACAGGAATCTTCTGGCTCCTTGTGGCCATTCTGCTGGCGCGTCAGCAAGAGAGACGCTGGATCGCCGGTTTCCTGAAAGACGAAGTCGGCGGGGTGCTGAGCCAGGAAGACTACACCGTGATTGCATCCCTGGGATCGGGGCTCCGCCTGTGGCTAAAATCGGGGCCTAAGAAGGACTACAAGCTCAAGAAAAAGCTGTACGACCTCTCGGTAGAACTGGCTTTCAAAAAAGCTGAGTTGCAGGAGGATATTTCGATGGAACAGGACAATGCATTGCAAAAACAAATAAGCGATTTGCGAATGCAAATGGCAAAAATAAGGACCAAGCTGGAAGGAGACATAGCGGATGCAGATCGGCCTTAGCAGCGCAACCATCCCAACTTCGGGGTTGGCAAACGACATCCGTCTTGCCGGCGAGGCAGGCTTCGACGCTCTGGAGCTGCTGGACGACAAGCTGATCGTGGCCCTCAAAGGGGGCAGCCTGAATTTCCTGAAAAAGCTGATGAAGAAACACGGCGTCACGCCTCTCTCCATAGGCTTGCTGGAGGACATCCTGACCCAAGACAGGGAAAAGCAGGCCACGCTGGAATCCCAGTGCTATGCCATGGCATCCGCAGCGGCAAAGCTGGGCGCTCCGTGGATCGTAGCGTCCGTTGGTCGGATGCCGGAGGGTATGTCTCAGGACGAGGCACGTCCCCGGTTAGTGGAACTGCTCCGGTTCTACGCCGAGATAGCGCCGATGTTCGGGAAAGTGGGGCTGGCTTTCGAGTTCACCGGATACCCCGATTCCCCTGTGCAGACCCTGGGACAGGCCCGAGAACTGCGGGCAGAGGTAGGTGCCGAGAACACTACCATCGTGTTGGACACTTTCCACTTCCATTTAGGCAGATCGTCCCTGGACGAAATCAAGACAATGCCGCCGGAAGAGATCGCTTTCGTGCAACTGGCCGACGCATCCCCCGATGCCTCGAGCGAAGGAGACAAGCTCCTGCCAGGAGAAGGAATCGTCGGGCTGGCGGAAATCGTGAACGCCCTGAGAGATATAGGGTACGATGGAGCGTATAGCGTGGAAGTCGCCGGAGAGAAATATCAGGGCGTGGAACCGGCTCAGATGGCAGCAGAAGCGCTGAGAGCCGCCAGGGAAATCCTGCAACTGGAGGGATGAGGCTTCCATGAGCAAAGCGATCTGGGCACGTCCTGGCCTGCGCCTGCCAGACGATCTGGATACCGTAGTCTTCGACATGGACGGCGTCCTCTGGGACGGCCAGATATCATGCAGCTACTCGGTCGTGGACACGGTGGCCTACCTGCTGCAGAACGAGTATGGCCTGGCGGAGTTCAGGCAGGTGACATTGGACGAGATAGCAGCGTTCAAGCGGGCCGGAGGGTTCAACGACGACTGGGATCTGAGCTGGGCACTGACTATAACCCGGTTAGCGGCGGCTAGAGGACATTGGGGAGGGAAACTCCCAACTCCTGAAGTGCTGGCGGCAGAAAGCCGCGGGGAAGGCGTTGCCTGGGCGGAAAAGCTCGTCCCTGAGAGAGATCGACCATCCCATGACCTGGCGCGTGAGGTGTTCAACGAGTTCTACTGGGGCGCGGAACGGTACCGGGAGGTTTTCGGGAAACCCGCATCCCACGTGACCGCCCCCGGCTACATCCGGATGGAACGCCCCCTGGTGAGCCCCGACTTCTTCGATCGCCTTCGGGAGAGCGGCATACGGCACGTTGGGATCGCGACGGGGAGGCATAGCCACGAGATGCCAAAGCCGGCCGAGGAGCTCAGGCTGGCCGAAATCGTCCCGGAAAGCGCCATCATCACTTCGGACGAGGTACAGAAGCCCGACCCGGCAATGCTACAACGGGCTGTGAACGCCCTGGGAGGCAGGGCAGGACTTTTCGTCGGGGACACCAAGGACGATCTGGAAATGGTGCTCCGCTGGCGAAAGAGCGACCCCGGCGATTGTATTCCGTTCTGGGCCGTGATGGTCGCTCCTGAGCCAACAGAGCAGGAATTCTACAAAGGAGACGGTGCGGACATCTTGATTGGCACGGCGGATGTCCTGCCGGAAGTCATACAGGAACTGCGTGCCAATCATGCGGCTGGAACAGCCAAAACAACCGAAGAGAGGAACAGATGAAATCGTTGGCAGCACCATTAGAAGTTACCTGCCCACAATGCGGAGAGAAATTTACCACCAGTTATCCCG
This sequence comes from uncultured Anaerolineae bacterium, assembly GCA_964507175.1. Classification (GTDB taxonomy): domain Bacteria; phylum Chloroflexota; class Anaerolineae; order S016-19; family S016-19; genus S016-19. The sequence continues at coordinate 15,381 of CAZDOZ010000003.1, read as the reverse complement.
TATACCTGGACGTGGAAAGCGACCCCTATACAAAAACACTCGTACTGGCAAGCCCCATTACCACAATCCAGTGCCCTCACTGCGGCGCTAAGTTGGAAGCAAACCTACCTTTCGTGTATCACGACAGGGAAAAAGAACTCCTAATCGGCTACGTGCCGGAGGCGTTGATCTCCCAGAAAGATGAGTTGGACCGCTTTTTCGGAGAAATAATCCGGATGCTTATGGATTCCCTTCCGCCTTCCCAGCGTAAGGGGTACCTCCTCCGTCCCAAAGAGGTCTTCTCCTTGGAAAGTCTCAAAAGAGAAATCCTCCATGCCGACGGCATGAGCGACGAAGAAATCGAAGAGCAGAAGGAATATGCCAGGACACTGGCAGATCTCTTCAACGTGAGAGAAGACGAGGAAAAAGTACGGGAAACGGTCGAGAAGAACGAAGAGCGGCTCACCCTGAAATTCATGAGATTGTTCGAAATCCTTCTCCTCAGCACCCAGGAGAAAGCCGAAGAAAACAAGATACCTGAGGAGGGGAAGAAGGACCTGGAATCTCTCCAGGCAGTCTACCACTGGATCCTGGACAACACAGAAGTCGGCAAAGTTATAAAGGAGAAAGACCAGGCCTTCGAGGAGATTTCTGCTACAGACGACTATTCGGAAATGGCCGAGGCTGTGGACAGGATACCTGTAGAATTCATGGATATGCTGGCAATTATTTTGTTCCAAAAACTTACAGACGATGAGTTCGAGGAGTTCACAGCGGCTCTTGCCAAACGAATAGTGAAAGCAGACAAAAAGGACCCTGCCAAAGCCGAGCTCCTCAGAAAGAAGAGAAACGCCCTGCTAGGGGCTTTCAGGGGATTCGAGGAGGATACCAGAAAGGACCTTCAGGCAGGTGTAGAGCTGCTGGACGAGATCATGAGCGCTCCAGACACCGAGAGGGCCATCATGCAGCACGCAAGTGAAATAGATGAGCGCTTCATAGAAGCATGGGATCAGGCCATAGGCCACGCGATTGCATCTCGCAACAAGAAGGCTTACGACAAACTCATTCAGATCAAGGAGACCTATGCGAATGTCACGGAGGAAAGCGTACCCCCATACATGCTTCTGCTCTATCGCCTGGCAGACGCTTCCTACCCTGAGGGAGTCCAGCGCGCTCTGGAAGAAAATAAAGATGACATCACGCCGCAGTTTTTTGAGATGCTCAAAGAACTGCGTGAAGAAGCAAAGGATGAAGAGAAGAAAAAATTCTGGGGCGATGTTTACGCTATGGCAGCGTTGATGGCCTGAACGCGTCCGATGAGCAAAGTTTGCTTCGTATTTTTGGATGGTGTGGGGCTGGGAAGTCCCGGGCCGCAGAATCCCCTCTCCGACCCAGACAATGTGCCTTTCCTCAGCCAACTCCTGAACAGCGCACCTGTGGTGGGACTTCAGGTGGAGCAACCCGGGCTTCTGTTCAGGCCAATCGACGCGTGCCTTGGGGTAGGCGGCTTGCCGCAGAGCGCCACCGGCCAGACCGCTTTGTTCACCGGCGTCAATGCACCTGCTGTCCTTGGACATCACATGTCCACGCATCCAGGGCCAACTCTGCGGGCAGTCATAGCAGAGAAAAGCGTGCTGAAACAGGCCAAAGAAGCGGGGTTCCGTCCACTCTTTGCCAACGCTTTCACGAAAGGGTACTGGGAGGAAATCACTCAGGGAGGCAGAGGACACTCGGCAAGCACCCTCTCCGCAATGGCAGCGGAACTGAACCTTCTAACCACAGAAGACCTGGCACGCGGACACGCGGTGTACTGGGATATAACCCACGAGGTCGGGCCTGCACTCCTGGGGCGGGAGGTGCCACCTCCTATTCCGCCGGAACAAGCAGGTAAGAACCTGGCCGGACTGCTTGTCGACTTCGACCTGGTGCTCTTCGAATCGTTCCTGACGGACCTGGCGGGCCACGGCAGGCTTCCGATACCGCCATCTCAGGTGGTGCGGACGGTGGATCGGTTCCTGGAAGGGTTACTGGGGTCAATGCAGAGAGACGCCACCCTCGTCCTCAGCAGCGACCACGGAAATCTGGAAGACATAAGCATCAAGACTCACACGCGGAATCCAGTGCCGCTGCTGGTAGTCGGGCCGGGATGGGCCTGTTTCAAGAATGCCACGGCGATCACCGATGTGACGCCGGGCATCATGGCGGTGCTGCAAGACCAATGCTGAGATGTGACCAACTGCATTCTACCTGGCGGATGCCAGTCCAACTACAGCCCGGCGAGATAAGTGGGGTTGCGACAACAATTCACCAGGGCTCAATAAGCCCGCTTCGCAAACCACGTAAATTTGCCTTTGGAGCAGATCATGTTCAGAGAATTGATCGGATGGTTCTTGATAGGCGCAGGCGTGCTTTACCTGGTGCAAGGCATTCTCCGATGGCCTGTGCACAGACTGGTGCACAAGTCGCTTCCTCCGGAATCGAAATACGAAGATGTGGAGCGGTGGCACAGGATCGGTACCGCTTTATTTGGCGTCGCGTTCCTGCTGATTGGCTATTCGATAGCCCACAACGTAAGCATTGCTTTTCTCATCCTGGAAGCGGCCCTTGGTCTTCTAGGAACCTTCTTCGAAATGAGATCCATGAAACTGTACAAGAAAAAGCTTCCGTGAGCCGACTGACGACTGGAGGTCGACCAATGCGTCTTCTCGTCATAGCTCCCCACGGCGGAGAACAACTACCTGAATTCATCTCGCCAAAAGTGGATTACCTGGCATGGATTGGAAGTGCCATACCTGAACCATACCCGCCCGGCCTGGTATTCCAGCGCTGGCATGATTCCATGCGAGCGTCGGATTTGATCGCCTCCCACAAGCCTGACAAGGCGCTTGTCCTGGCATGGCACAACAAGTCTGCCATGAAGAAAGCCCTCTCCGAACTGACGAATGAGAAAGTCCCTGTGCTGGTCATCGAAAGCGCTGTTGCACGTCTGCCTGAGGATGTGGATGTTCCACGGATCGATGTCCGCTGCCTGCCGTCGCCCTCTGGGGACGATCCCCTTTCCAGAGCGATGTCATCGTCGAAAGTGGCGCTCCCGGAATCCGCGGCCGGGATATCCGTGGCGTGTCCCTCTCCGGATGTGGTCGCTGATGGCGTTTTGAATGCCCTGGTCGGATCGGACGTAACCTCCCCGCTACCTGCGAGCAATCCTCTCTCGCTTTCGGAGTTGCTGCAAAAAGCCGGAGTCCATGTCATGATCATGCCCGATGGCCTGCCATCCCCCGCAGCTATGGCAATAGCGAAGATATCCGGAGCGGCTTACTGGCCTCTCAAACGATGGGAAGCATACAGGTACACACCCGAGGTAGAGCATGAGGAATAAATTCGGTAACCCAGGGGCAAAGGGCAAGTGGCTTCCGACATTGATCGTGGCGATTGCTGTCGTCCTGATCATCGCTGGAGTCCTGCTCTTGGGAATCTATTTCTATCTGAAGCTCTCTTCCGCGTCTCGTGGCAAGAAACAGAAAGTCGGCAATGTGAATCCCATGATTGCCATGCGGGTGCTCGCCGGAGAGCCTGTGGCAAAGACTGTGCAGATAGCGATTCCCAGAGGCGACCTGACCACCGCCAGGATGCTCCTCGGCGTCGACCCGTTCATGCCTGCGAAAGATCAACTTGGCCTGCGGCTTCAACTGGCACATAGCTACGCTGCTGCCAGCGGCAGAAACAAGGAAGAAGCAGATGAGCTTTACAGGGAAGCTGCCGCGATAGCATTTCTCAGCCCTGACCTCACGGACCTGATGCGCGCTCAAACGCTGCTAGAGATCGGCAATGGATACGCTAGCATGCACATGAAGAAAAAGGCGCTGAAAGTGCTTGCCGGAGTGCAAGAGCTCGCCTACCACAGCCCCTACCTGCAGCCTGCACAACGGGTACAGCTAGTTCAACGCCTGAGGCAAATTTACGGGGCCCTCGGCAAGAAAACTCCGCTGACGATACCACCCGGCGGGATGTTGCAGGAAGCTCGGCCGGTGCCAGTCCCGTTGTATGATGAAGTGCCCCTGAACGAGCCTCAAGACCTGACCAAAACCAAAGTCGCTAGAATGAATGCGGTCATAAAAGCTCTGGAATCCGGAAATGGCTGGAAAGCGGTTGGACAGGCACTGGAGAAGGAGGATGAGAGCCGGGAGAATGCCTATGAACGGGCATTGAAAGAGACCCCGCAGATGGCGACGCGCGCTTCTTGGATCCGTCACCGAACAAAATGGCTCCAAATCAAACTCCTGATTGCTCAAAGAGCTTTTGGCAGGTCTCTCGTCCCTAAGTGGGAGAAAGAAATACCCGACATTCGGTATCGTCTTACCAAGTCGTACGAAGACCTCTACGCGGTTTACGGGGATCAGGCCGTGGCATTGCCATCCTCCGACCAGGTGGTGGTAGGACGGGTGGAGATCCTCAGGGAAGAACTCCTGGATGGATGGATCGGGTACTACCCAAACGCCCCACTCGACAAGATCAATGAGGATTTAAAGTCACTTTTGAGGAATCTGAAAGCTGCTGGCGACAAGGGCCTGTATCCGTACGTCGATTTGAAGAGCAGCGAACCGCTGCCTTTCCGCTTTGCGCCTGCGGGCGCTTCGCAGTAAGGGAAGCAAGGAGCGATGGCAGGCACTCTGTTCCTGGTGGCAACACCTATCGGCAACCTGGAGGACATCACCCTCCGGGCGCTGCGCATCCTGAAAGAAGTCAAATTGGTGGCCGCGGAGGACACCCGCACCGCCCAGAATCTCCTCCGGCATTACGGCATCGAGGCACGCCTGGTGAGCTACCACGAGCACAACAAGGACCGCCGCGAGGCGATGCTGCTGGACACCCTGGCAGAAGGAGACGTCGCCCTGATCTCGG
>CAZDOZ010000003.1:0-10400 GCA_964507175.1 uncultured Anaerolineae bacterium | reverse complement strand
CGCGAGGCGATGCTGCTGGACACCCTGGCAGAAGGAGACGTCGCCCTGATCTCGGAAGCGGGGATGCCTGCGGTCTCTGATCCGGGATACGAATTGGTGAAAGCGGCATGGGCCAACGGATTTCGCGTCTCACCGATACCTGGCCCTTCCGCTCCGATAGCCGCACTGGCGGTATCTGGCCTACCGACGGACCGATTCCTCTACGTTGGCTTCATACCCCGGCGGCGTCCCGACCGCCTCCTGCTCTTTCAAGAGATTGCTTCGATCGACGCCACGCTCGTCTGCTTCGAGACACCTCACAGACTGAGAGAGAGCCTCGATGACATGCTGGAAGTGCTCGGAAACCGTCCCATGGCGGTAGCCAGAGAGCTTACCAAGCTGCACGAGGAAATATGGCGTGGCACTCTGGCGGAATCTGTGAAAAAATGGGAAGACCAGGAGCCTCGTGGCGAGTTCACTCTAGTCATCGGCGGGCCATCGAAGAAAAGAAAGGACAAAGGATCACTTGACGATGCCCTGAATTTGGCATTTGCTCTGGAATCCGAGGGGATACCCCTTTCCCAGGCTGTGCGTGCTGTAGCCAAAGCTTTAGGAGTTTCCAGGCGGAAACTGTATCAGGCGGCACAGAAATCGGGAAGATTTCCCGGTAATTCTAACACGGCCCCACCCACAGCGCCCAATAATAAGTGATGGGGACCAGAAACAAAAGGCTGTCCAGGCGATCCAGCACGCCGCCGTGTCCTGGTATGATGTGGCCTGTATCCTTGACGCCAACCTGTCGTTTCACCATGGAAACGGAGAGGTCGCCAAAGGGTGCAGCGATGCTCAGAATGACTCCCAGGGCCAGCCAGCGGACCCATGGCACACCCGGAAACAACCACACGCCAAGGAGCACCGCCCCGATCACCCCCGTCACCAGCCCGCCAACGGCGCCCTCCCACGTCTTCTTGGGGCTTAGCCTGGGCCACAACTTATGCCTACCAACACTCAGGCCGACGAAATACGCGCCGGAGTCGGTTATCCACGTGGTGAGCACCGCCACCAACACCCACTCGAACCCATGGGGAAGCTCCCGCAACGCCACGAAAGCAGAGGCCAGAGTTCCCAGATAGATGGCTCCCGCGGCGGTCAGGCCCCAATCCTCCGCGGGCCTGGGCTGTCGCCAGAGGGCCCAGATCAAAGTTACGATGAGCCCCAGAGAGACGACAGCCTGGAACGAAATCGGAAATCCAGGCCATCCCCCCGCCAGCACCAGCAGCGCCAGCCACGCGATGCCGACGGGCGACGAGGGGCTGTAGCCGCCAACTCGAAGCATGTGGTAATACTCATACCCCGCCAGCATAGCGGCAACGAGAGTAAATCCCAGAAACCAATATCCTCCCAGGTAGAAAAAGAAAATGACTATTGGTATCAGAATTGCTGCGCTGAGGATCCTTTCACGAAGCATGGGGTGCTCAATCGCTGGACGGCAGGCGCCCAAACTTCCGCTCCCGGTGGGCGTAAGCATCCAGCGCCTTCTTCAGTTCAGAGCGGTCGAAATCGGGCCAGAGGACAGGCGTGGAGTAGTATTCGGCATAGGCAGCCTGCCAGATCAAAAAATTGGAAAGGCGCATCTCCCCCGCCGTCCGAATGATGAGATCCGGGTCGGGCAATCCGGCGGTGTACAGGTGTGCAGAGATCATCTCCTCGGTGACATCGTCTGCAGGCACGCCTTTCCGGATGATCTCACGGATAGCCCTCACTATCTCCGCCCTGCCTCCGTAGTTCAAGGCCACGTTCAGGATAATCCGATCGTTGCCCTTTGTCAGCTCCAGGGCATCGGAGATAGCCTGCTGCATCCCTGTCGGCAGGCGCGATAAATCGCCACTGTGCCACAGCCTCACGCCTTTCTCGTTCATCTGAGGGACTTCTTTGTCCACGGTCTCCCGAAGCAAGCGCATGAGGCCATCCACCTCATCCTTTGGGCGTCCCCAGTTCTCCGTGGAGAACGCGTACACCGTCAGCACTTTGATGCCAAAGTCCGCACAATCTTCCACGATCCGGTGGATGTTTTCTGCCCCGGCCCGATGCCCGAACAGGCGCGGCAGACCGCGGGCCTTGGCCCAGCGCCCGTTGCCGTCCATGATTATCCCGATGTGAAGCGGTAAGTTTTTCAAGTTGATCCTCTGCCAGTGGTCGGACTGTGGCTACACCTCGAGGATTTCCGCCTCTTTCCTCTTGACAATCTCCTCGATTTCCTCAATGTAGCGGTCTGTGAGATCCTGGACCTCTTCCTTACCGTCTTTGTAGTCGTCCTCGGTGATCTCGCCCTCTTTCTCCAGATCTTTCAAATCGCCGATGACGTCCCTCCGGACATTGCGGATGGCCACTTTCGCCTCTTCCATGCGGGCGTGGACAAGCTTCACCAGCTCCCGCCGCCGTTCCTCCGTCAAAGGGGGTATGGCGATTCGGATGATTTTGCCGTCGTCGGTGGGGGTAAGGCCCAGGTTAGACTTCAGTATTGCCTTTTCGATGGCTTTGAGTGCGTTGAAATCCCACGGGCGGACCGCCAACTGGTGCGGCTCCGGTGCGGTGATGGCCGCAATCTGGTTTAGAGGAGTGAGAGCACCGTAATATTCCACTTCCAGTCGCTCCAGCAGTACTGGCGAAGCCCTCCCTGTACGTATTCCTTGCAGGTCGTACTCCAGCACCTCTATCGCTTTCTTCATCCGTTCTTCAGCGTCTTTCATGATCTCTTTATAGAGCGACATAGCGCACCTCCATCAGTGGTAGATTAACGTACCAACGGTTTCTCCCTTTACCACTTTTTCCATGGAGTCCGGTTCCCAGAGGTTGACGACGTAGATCGGCAAGTCGTTCTCCATGCAGAGGGTCAGTGCTGTACTGTCCAGAACCTGGACCCGCAGGTTCAGGGCGTCGAGAAAGCTAAGGTGGTCGAAGCGGCGAGCATCTGGGTTCTTCTTTGGATCCTCAGCGTAAACCCCATCCACCTTGGTAGCTTTGATGAGGACTTCCGAGTCCAGTTCCATAGCGCGCAGGGCGGCTGCGGTATCGGTGGTGAAGTAAGGGTTGCCGGTGCCAGCTCCCAGGATCACCACCCTCCCTTTCTCCAGATGCCGTATCGCCCGGCCACGGATGTACGGTTCTGCGACAGAGCGCATCTCGATGGCGGTCTGGACCCTGGTTGCCATGCCGTGGCGTTCCAGAGCATCCCTCAGTGCCAGAGCGTTCATGACCGTCGCCAGCATCCCCATGTGGTCCGCCGTGGAACGATCCATGCCATGGAGCATTCCGTCCCGGCCTCGCCACAGGTTGCCTGCGCCGATGACTATCGCCACCTCCACTCCAAGGGATCGCAGGTTGGCTACCCGCTGGGCGATTTCCTCCGCCCGTTCCATGTCTATCCCGAATCCCTTTGGCCCTGCCAGGGATTCACCCCCCAGTTTGAGCAAAACGCGGTGGTATTTCAAACCCATATCCCTACTCCACAAGAGTAGACCCTATCGGGAACAGTGTCCAGTGAGCAAAAGCCGCACCTTCCCCAACCTGGACAAGTATGAAAAGGCGCCCTCGGCCGTTCCTCCCGGCCTTCGAGGGCGCCTGGGTTCCGATCAGGATCAGCCGTCCAGCTCAAAGCGGGCAAATCGCCTGACGACGATATTCTCACCGAGCCTGGCAATATTTTGTTTCACCAGATCTTTGACCTTCACATCAGGGTCTCGGACGAAGGGCTGCTCCACCAGGCACACCTCTTCGTAGTATTTCGCCAACTTCCCCTCCACGATACGGGGGATTATTTTCTCCGGCTTACCGGAGTTCCTGGCCTCCGCCTCGAACCCCGATCTGACCCGTTCCGCCTCCTCAGCCGGGATTTCCTCCGGCGTGAGGAACTGGGGCTTGGACGCCACCACATGCATCGCCAGGTCTTTCGCAAGCACCTGGAATTCGTCCGTCCTTGCGACGAAATCCGTCTCGCAGTTGAGCTCCACCATGGCAGCGGACCTCTTGTCGTGATGCACGTACACCCCGATGACCCCCTCTTTTGCCTCGCGGCCTGTCTTCTTGACAGCCGCAGCCATCCCTTTCTCACGAAGCCACTCGATCGCTTTGTCCATATCGCCGCCCGTGGCTTCCAAAGCCTTCCGACAATCCAAAACGCCAGCACCCGTCCGCTGACGGAGTTCTTTTACCATTGCTACCGTTACTGCCACTTTCTCACTTTCTCCTGGTTGGATTTCGAGCCAGCTTACTCTGCAACTTCGCCGCTCTTTTCTTCGGCAACTTCTTCCACCATCGCTGCCACGTCCTCCGCCGATGCCAGACTTTCTTCACCGGCGGCCTCCGGAACCTCCTTGGCTGCCTCGCCTACCTTCTCAGCCGCTTCTGTCACTTCCCCGACCACCTCTGCCTCCGGCACCGCCTCTCCAGAAACCTGCCCCTCGGCGAGTGTTTCAGCGGGTTCCTCCGTGACTTCTGCCGATGCCGCTTCGGCTGCTGGTACTTGCACTTCCACTGGCTCCTCGAACTCAGCACCCATTTCCGCTTCCTCGGCCTCCCGGATGCTCTGTCCTTCCACAACAGCATCTGCGATGATAGACGTTATCAGCCGTATGGCCCGGATGGCGTCATCGTTCGATGGAATGATGTAGTCAATGGGGTCAGGGTCGCAGTTGGTATCTACCATTGCGACCACAGGAATCTCAAGGCGGTTCGCCTCTTTGACCGCCAGCGATTCCCTCCGCACGTCAACCACATAGACGATTTGTGGCAGTTCGTGGAGATCCCTCAATCCGCCAACACGTCGCTCCAGCTTGGCAATTAGGCGGTTGAGCTTCAATGCCTCTTTCTTGGTAAGCTTGTCGAACTCACCCTCATCCCGCTGCCTCTCCAGTTGGATCATGTAGTCCACCCGCTGGCGGATGGTGTGGAAGTTGGTCAACGTGCCGCCTAGCCAACGCTGGTTCACATAAGGCATCCCGCATCTCTCTGCTTCCTTCCTGATGATATCCTGGGCCTGCCTCTTGGTTCCAACGAAGAGGATAGCACCGCCGTCGGCGGCCGTGTCCCTCACCACTTTGTAAGCGTTGTCCAGCCTGCTGATAGTCTGTTGCAGGTCAATGATGTGAACGCCATTCCGCTCCGTGAAGATGAACGGTTTCATCTTGGGGTGCCAGCGGCGCGCCCTGTGCCCAAAATGGACACCGGCTTCCAACAATGCTTTCATCGGTACGATAGCCATCTGAAACAAAACCTCCTGGTCGTTAAGCTTTGCCTGAGCCAGACCGCACATCACGGCACGACCACGCTTCAGGCATGCAGATTTAAGCCGGGCCTACCGCAGCCCGGCATGAGAGTTTACCATACTGGGCGAAACAATAGCAAATGAAAACACACTGCCGTCACGACGGCAGGGTCACAGGCATCATCACATAGGTAAAAGTTTCCTCGCCGCTCCCCACTGGCTTCAGGACACCCGGCCTGTCCGGCGCCGTCGTCTCCAGAGCTACTTGGGGCGTATCCATCACCGAGAGAGCCTCTATCAGGTACCGCGCGTTGAACCCGATGGCCAGTCCCTCGCCGGAGACCTCCGCCTGGACCTGGGTCTCGTTTTCCCCAAGTTCTCTCGACCTGGCTTTTACCAAAATGCTACCCGGTGTTCCCGGCACCAGTTCCAATCGGACTATATTTGCCTCATCCCTGGCGAACAAGTGCGCAACACGGATTGCCTTGAGAAAAGACTGAGTATCAGTGACAGCCTCAACGGCATGATTCTTCGGGATTATCGCTTTGTAGTCGGGGAAACGGGCATCTATCAACTGGGATACGAAAGTGGCCTCCTGATATGCGCCGCCTTTCTCCTGGCTCCCTTTCCCCTCCAGGTGAAATATTGCCTGATTTTGAACGTCATTCACGAAAATCTGCATCTGAGAACCATCCGCAGCGTCGGCACTGATGCGGGCCAGTTCCGACATCGCTTTCGCCGGAACCAGGACATCAAACGGGCTCTCCACGGGCGTCGAGAGCCTGGCGGTTCTGTAGGAGAGCCTGTAGCCATCGGACGCCACCATGCTCAGGACATCCCCCCGGGTTTCCATCAGGATGCCCGTCAGGGACGGCCTGGATTCCTGGGTCGAAGCCGCGAAAGCGGTTTGAGCGACCATTTTCCGGATCGTTTCCACATCCACCAGGAAGGCCTGATTGCCGTCACCCACTGGTATGAGGGGAAATTCATTCCCATCCACCCCATTGATAGCGGCTGTGTAACGGTCACAGTCGAGATGGAGTCGCATGGATCGGACATCCAGCTTCATGTCCACTTTCTCTGGCGGCAGAGAGGAGACGAAATCGGTAAGTATCCTGGCTGGGACGGCAACGCTCCCATCCTCGGCGACCTCAGCGCCAATCCAGCAATGTATTCCTATCTCCAGGTTCGTAGCCGAGAGCCGAACACGCTCTTCCTCGGCAGATATCAGCACGTTGCCAAGCACATCCAGGGTGCTACGTGGGGAGACCGCTCTGTTGACCACCGAAAGTCCCTTGGTCAAGTTTTCCTGCAAACAGGAGAATTCCACAAGTTACCTCCTTGCAATGACGACAAAAACTGCTGCCGAAGTAGATGTCAACACAAATTATACAGCAAAGATGCGAAAATGAGAAAAGCCAGGGTATCTTGGGAATGCGAAGCAAATCCTGGGGGCCTACACACATGAAACGCTGATTAAACGCTTTTGAAACGCTCGACAACGTATACTGGTTATGGAGTTGGATGCGATCCGGAAGAAGCTGGTGCGCTTGCCTTGCGCGTGTTCACATCACGGAGGCTAGCATGAGCATTAAGAAGTATTTTGGCCAAGGCTACCTGTTCACTGTACGGGTATGGTTAGAGGATCTGGGAGATAACAGGACAGAATGGCGAGGCAGAATCCGAAGCGAGGCAAGCGGTGAAGAACATTATTTCTGTGACTGGCCTGGACTGCTGGAATATCTACTCAAGATGCTGCCGGACTTCTCGGCAGGACTACCTCGTGATGCCGGAGAAGGAGGTGATGTGTCGGATGGGAAATACTGAAGCGTGACAGCACACGCAAAGGGCTATATCGGTTTTTGGAGAGTTTCTAAACAGATACATTCAAAAAGCCTACAGGAGGCAAACTATGAAAGCAAGAAAATTTCTTGTAATTCTGGCGGTTGTGAGTTTGTTGCTGTCCATAGCGGTTTCCATGGGGCAGGCTCAGGGTCCGGGTGCAGAACCCGTGAACGAGACCGGCGCAGAGCTGGAGCAAACCACGCTGTACGAGGCGATCCCGATCCAGGGGAGGTTGACCGACAGCCATGGCGTCCCGCTCAACGGCACTTACAACATAAAGTTCTCCCTGTACGAGAGTTCCTCCGGGGGGACGGCCGTTTGCTCGGACACGGATCCGGTGCACGTCACGGACGGGCTCTTCACCGCATACATCGACTTCTGCCACAACAACGATATCGTCGGGAAGCAGCTCTACCTGGGCATCAAGGTCGGGAGTGACCCGGAGATGAGCCCGCGGCGAGCGATCTTTGCCGTGCCGTATGCCCGCAGCCTTAGGCCGGGGGCCATCATCTCCTCCAGCAGCGGGTATGCCCTGGAGTTACTGAGCTCTGCCGGAACCGGCAGGACCGGATCCGCACTCTATGCGGAGAACACCAGCACGGGCAATGGTATAGCCGTTTGGGCCAAGACTCGTGGAACTGACAGCACGCTGGTGGCAGTCAACGAAGGATCGGGACCTCTGTTCAAAGGTTTCGGCCATGGCGGTGGCGAGGACGAAATCCGCATCAACAACAACGGCTCCATCGAGAGCAAAGCCGATTCCTACATCTTCGTGCCCGGAAACATGCTCCGCCGACGCAGAAGCGACAACGCAACCTACCCTGTAATACTCGAAAGCTGGTATAACGGGGACATGGAGGTAAAGGCAAAGTCGAGCACCGGAACCAAGGTTGTGGACTTGCCGATTCCAATCCCCGGCGTGCTCTACGGTCAAAACGTGAAGATCAAGTCCATTACCGTCTATTACAGATGCTCGAGCTCGTCCAGCTATATCGATGAGACGCGAGTGTATGTGCGGACTGGTTACAGCGCTGCTAACAAGATCATAGATAGCACCACCAACCACTACAGTACATACTACAACTCCTCTTATACTCTGACTCCGAGCTCCCACAACGTTCTGAACTCTGGGTACGGCATCGTAAACCTGCGTCTGAACCTTCACTTTGCGAACACGAGCGACCAGATCTACATTGGAGGAGTGCGGGTACGACTGGGACACCATCACCTGTACTGAGGGAGGAAGCACATGAAAGCGAAAGCGGTTTTGCTGGTGATAGCGGCGGTCTTCCTGCTGGCAGGCACCGCGCTGGCCATGTCTTCCACCCACTACCAGGTGGATTGGTCCACATGGACGACGGGGAGCGGTGGGGGCATGCATTCCACGCACTACGCTGCCCGGTTCACCGTGGGGCAGACGGACATAGGTGCGGTACATAGCAGCCACTACAAGGCATGCCTCGGCTATTGGTGTGAGGCGGGAAGGCTGGGTTACAAAGCATCGATGCCCCTGATGTTACGGCGGCATCACTGATTGTCAGGTCCACTGCCCGCTCTGGGGGCAGTGCGAAATCTGGATTGCGGAGACGTTTTTACGATCTCTGGGGCGGCAGGGCGGGGGACAACGCGCTCTGCCGCCTTTCTGTTGACAAAACTCAGGAGGGATACTCGATGAGCAGGAAAGCCGCTCTGAGGTTGACGGTTCTCCTTTTGACGGCTTTTGTTGCCTTGACCGGGTTCATGTTTATTGTGGGAACCGCATCTCATGCTACGGCTGCCGATCCCGGCACCCTCTTCGTCAAGCCCGACGGCACCGGCACCACGTGCACCCAGGCCCAGCCCTGTGCGCTGCAAACGGCTCTGGCGCAGGCCCAGGATGGGGATACCCTGTATCTCGCTCAAGGCACCTACACCGGTACGGGCCCCGCGGTCATCACCATTGCCAGGAACATCGCCCTCTACGGCGGCTGGGATGGCGCGCCCACCGGCCCGGTGGTGCGCGACCCCGATGTCTATCCCAGCATGCTGGATGGAGAGAGGGCGCGGCGGGTGGTGTACATCACCGGAACCATCGCCCCGGTGCTCGACGGCCTGGTGGTCACCAACGGCAACGCCGCCGGCCTGGGTGGATACAGCGGTGGGAGTTACAACTATGATGCCGGAGGAGGCATCTACATCCATCAGGCCAATGCCCTGATCGCCCATTGTACCATCGTCAGCAACACCGTCCCGGGCGGAACAGGCGGAGGGATAGTCTTCATCGCCAGCAACGCCCGCCTTGAGGATAGCCTCATCATCAGCAACACGGCCACCTGGGGCGGGGGGATGCGGGCCATCTTCCAAAGCCCCACCATTCGCCACAATCGTTTTCAGGGCAACACGGCCAACTTCGGTGGCGGGGCCTACTTGATGTGGACCAGCGCGACCGTAGAGGCCAACGTTTTTCAGGGGAACGAGGCTAACGACGGCGGGGCCATCTATCTGAGCGGGGATAGCTCCACCCTGGCGGGCAACCTCATCGTGGGGAATCGAGGGGGATATGGGGCAGGTATCGGGATCAACAGCGGCGGGCAGCCGGCCGTCATCGCCGGGAACGTGATCCTGAACAACACGGCCGGTCATCGAGGCGGAGGGGTCATCATCAGGTACAACAACGCCGAGCTCTACAACAACGTCATCGCCCGTAACGAGACCGAGGGAGAGGGGGCCGGGGTTTACGTCAGGAACGCGTCCCCTCTCTTGCTGCACAACACCATCGCCCAAAACACGGGAGGGGACGGCGCGGCCATTCACCTCGGCGTGGACGCCAGCGTCGCCCTGACCAACACCATCCTCGTCAGCCACACGGTGGGCATCACGGTGGCGGCGGGCAGTACCGCCACGCTGGAAGGCACGCTGTGGGGCAGTGGTCCCTGGGCCAACGGCACCGACTGGGGCGGGGATGGCGCCATCATCACCGGCACGGTGAACGTGTGGGGAGACCCGGCCTTCGTGGACCCGGATGCCGGCGATTACCATATTGGCCCCGGCTCGGCGGCCAGGGACGCCGGTGTCGACGCCGGGGTGGCTACCGACATCGACGGCGACCCACGGCCCTGGAACCTTGCGCCAGACATCGGCGCGGATGAGTACGTCGGCAGTCTTTACAAACTATGGCTGCCGGTGGTGTCGAAATAAAGGACGATGAGGTCAAGCACAAAGAAAGGAGGTGACAAAATGCCCAGAAGCCCACCGAGTGAAGGCACACTGTCTTGACAACCAGTTAACCACTCTGAGAAGAGAAGCGGTGAGAAGAATTCCACACCCTTCCCCC
>CAZDOZ010000002.1:5135-33801 GCA_964507175.1 uncultured Anaerolineae bacterium | reverse complement strand
CTGCTGACCCAGGTGTCGGCCACGCCGCTGTAGCCGTCGAGGCCTTGCTGGAGGGCAACGGTGCGCTGTCCACCGTGAGGGGCGGCAAGAAGCAGCGGCAGGAACCCTTCGTGGCAGGCGCCCGTCTCCGTTTGGGCACCAATGTCACCGCCCCTGTAGCCGATCAGCAGGAGCAGGGCGAGGGAAATCCACAGCGTTTTGCCGAAAATATGTTGCAGGTGTGTCTCCATCAAAGCCTCCTGCCGCTCACAGTCCCGGGAAGACGTTTATGTCCTGGATTACAGTACGCATGTCGATAGATTATAACGCAGAAGAGCCCGGATGTAAAATGCTCTCGTTCCGCGGATTCATATCCTGCGCGACCCCTGTGGCGACATCATCAAGCCAGTTTTATGCCCGGACGGAACAACCCTTACCCTGCAACCAACTGCGTAACTCCAAAAAGGAAGCCAGCGAATGGGATTCCGGAAGCCCGAGAATGCTTGTGCCACGGGCGAAAAAAGGGTAAAATTGTGCCAGGTTATCACCGTCGATTCGCCGATTCAGGTATGGCTCGAAAGGGACTATTCGCGTCCTGCAGTGTGCGTCTAAGAATCCATCAGCACCAGGGATGGCAGATTCAGAAATGGGGGGTCCCATGAAAGCAGTTATTATGGCCGGCGGCGAGGGAACCAGACTCCGTCCTCTTACGACCGAACACCCCAAGCCAATGGTACCCATAGTGAACAAGCCAGTTATGGCCCACATCCTTGATTTGCTCCACAGAAACGGGATAAACGATGTGGTGATCGCGCTGCATTACCTGCCCGACGCCGTCCGGGGCTATTTCGGTAGCGAGAACGGTGAAATGCACATCGAGTACTCTGTGGAAGAACATTCCCTGGGCACAGCCGGGAGTGTGGGCCTGGCAAGCAGATTTCTGCAGCCCGAACCTTTCCTGGTGGTAAGCGGCGACGCCCTGACCGATTTCGATCTGACCCGTGCTGTAGAATTCCACAAGGAACGAAACGCAATGGTCACCGTACTCCTCTACCGGGTTCCGGTTCCCCTGGACTACGGGGTTGTCGTGACGGACGAGGCAGGTCGGATCGTCCGTTTTCAGGAGAAGCCCGGGTGGGAGAATCTCCTTTCCGACACAGTGAACACCGGCATTTACGTCCTATCCCCAGAGGTGCTCGAGTCTGTGCCGGAGGATGAGGTATCTGATTTCAGCAACGATGTCTTTCCGAAATTGTTGGCGGCTGGGGCGCCGATGTACGGCTACGTGGCGGAGGGGTACTGGTGTGACATCGGTGACCTGAGGGAATACTACCGGGCCAACATGGACTTCCTCCATGGGAAGATAAACCTCCCACCTCCCGGAAATCTTATTGGGGATAGGATATGGGTCGGGGAGAACGTGGAGATCGCCCCGGATGCTCGGCTCTACGGCCCAATTTACCTGGGGAACGAAGTGAAAATCAAAGGTGGTGTGGAGATCCACGGGCCGACCTGCCTCCGCGATGGCACCATTGTGGACAATGGAGCACGGGTGGAGCGGAGCATTATATGGAAAATGGCATACATCGGTGAAGGAGCCCACCTCCGCGGAGCGATCGTGGGACAGCAGGTGGTGCTCAAGCCAAATGTCATCCTTATGGATTCCACCGTGGTAAGCGATAGGACAGTCATTGGACCGGGGGCTGTAATCTACTCTGGGGTAAAGATCTGGCCTGACAAAGAAGTGGAGGCTGGCGCGTCTGTCCGTGAGAGCCTGGTATGGGGGCAGCGAGGACGTCGTCGCCTTTTCGGGCGTTTTGGCATCACTGGCATGGTAAACCTGGACCTGACGCCCGAGGTGGCTGCCAAGCTTGGAGCGGCTTTCGCATCCACTTTGCCCAAAGGGAGCACTGTGACCATCAACCGCGATCCTCACCCGAGTTCCAGGATGCTGAAGCGAGGCGTGATATCCGGTTTGACCTCCGCGGGCGTGAACGTCCTTGACATCCGCTCAGTGCCTGTGCCGGTAGCACGGTACTACACGGCCAAGGACGAGGTGGCCGGGGGAGTCCACGTGCGCCTTTCCCCATTTGACCAACGCGTGGTGGACATCCGATTTTTCGACGGACAAGGGCTCGATCTGGACCGGAGATCTGAGCAACAAATGGAACGCCTGTATTTTCGTGGCGATTTCAGGCGGGCCTACCTGGATGACATAGGCTTGATTTCCTACTCCCCGGACGTATTGGAGCGGTACAAAGAGGGATTCCTGGGAGCGATAAACGTGTCAAAAATACGGCAGGCGAACCACAAAGTGGTGGTGGACTACGCCCATTCTGTCATCTCCCAGGTGCTGCCGGATATCCTCAATGAGCTTGGCGTCGAGGCGGTGCCCCTGAACGCTTATGTCGACCCAAAGCGCATGGCAATCCTGGAGGACTCCTTTACCGAGGAACTGCACCAGATGGGGCAGATCGTGCGGGCACTCGAGCGAGCGGTGGGCATACGTTTCGACGTTGCCGGAGAGAAGCTGTTCATGTCCGACGAGACGGGTGAGATCATTCCAAACAGGCTCCTGGCAGCAACCGTTGCCATGATCGTCATGCGTCATCGGCCTGGATGCGCCATCGCGGTGACAATGGATCAGTCAGGGGTTTTCGAGGAGATGGCTCAGGAATATGGGGCACGCGTGGTCAGAACGGGAACCAACATTCGATCGCTGGTAACCGCGGCCAAAGAGAGCGAGTCCGTTTTTGGATCCGATGGGCAGGGCAGCTTCGTATGTGGGTGTTTCCAGGCCGCTCCGGACGCTCTTTTCATGAGCGCCAGCATCCTCGAGTGGCTTTCAGAGGAGGAGGTGTCGCTCTCGGAGATCGTGTCCCAGATGCCTCCTTTCTACATGGCCGAGAGAACCACGCAGTGCCCGTGGGAGCAGAAAGGTCTGGTGATGCGTCGGGTTAAGGAGTTCGCCCGTGCACGGCCTATGGAGGAAACAGAAGGGGTCAAAGTGTTCCTGGGGCAGAGGGAGTGGGCATTGATAAGGCCGGATCCTGATCACCCCACAATCCTGGTTGTGGCCGAGGGCCCCACGCAGGAGCGAGCCGACGCCCTGGCCGACGAATACATTTCCATGGTACGTGGGGTTCTGGAGGCATAGGGATACTGCGAGGGAATGCACCGATCAGTTGCTGTTTTTGCTTTTTGTAACGCCGGGTCGGATATGAACGCCACACCCAGCACAGACTTGTTGGTCATCGGACTGTTTGCCTTGCCACTTCTCCCTGTGATATCATTTTCCACACGAGGACTGTGATGCCCCTGCCGGAGATGAACAAACCTTCATCGCCAACGGGATGTGCATTCATTCGCTTTTCATGCTTGGCTGGTAGTGTATTCCTATGAATGGGGAACGGGTAACTGTTTTTCACCTGATCGATACGCTGAACATGGGCGGAGCAGAGAAGCTCTTGACTTATCTGTTACCCGGGCTACCTGTCGGGCGATACCGGGTACTCGTGGGAACCGTGACGGACACAGGCCCTTTGGAGGAAGAAATCGAATCCGCAGGCATACCGGTGATTCACGTGAATGCCAGAGGAAGGCGTGACCTGGCCATCCTTCTCCGTTTGTGCCAGATATTTCGCCGGGAAAACGTAACCATACTCCACACTCACCTCTTCGTCGACAGCTTTTGGGGAAGGATAGCGGCCGTCCTCTCAGGCGTACCCATCAGGGTGGTTACCCAACACAACAGCTACGAAGGTGGGAATCTGCCTCCGAAATGGCAGGTCTGGGCGGACAGGTTGCTGTGGCATGTGACCGACCGCATTGTAGCTGTATCGGAAGGCGCCAGAGAGTTCCTGCTGAAGGATGTGGGTGTCCCGGCTGAGAAGATCCAGCTGATACCGAACGCCATTCCGCCCCTACCGGACGTGTCAGAGGAAGAAACAGCCTCCTTGAGGAAGGAATTGGGCTTGGAGAGGGCATGGCCAGTTCTAGGTACTGTCGCCAGGCTTACGCCACAGAAAGGTCTCTCCTACTTGATCCGTGCTGTCGCAATCTTGCGAAAACAGTTCCCCAGGGTAAAATGTCTGATTGTCGGGGATGGGGAGTTGAGATCCGAATTATCTGATCTCGTTTCCAAGATGGATTTGGACGGCGTGGTGCTGTTCACCGGGATCAGGAGGGATGTCCCGGCCATTCTGAGCATCCTTGATCTCTTCGTGCTTCCGTCGATATTCGAGGGGATGCCAGTGGCGCTGCTGGAGGCTATGGCGGCAGGATTGCCTGTGGTAGCGACACGTGTTACAGGCGTGACAGAGGTGGTAGAGGATGGTACAAACGGCGTGCTGGTGCCTCCTGGGGATCCATCGGCGCTGGCGGAAGGAGTTGCCGCACTTCTGGCCGACCCCGAAGAACTCTCGCGTCTGGGAGGCGCTGCCAGGGCTACCATTGCCAGCAGGTATTCCCTGGAGCCGTGGGTGGAAAAGTACAGAGCCCTTTACGAGGATCTGTTGACAGCTCACTGTGCCGCGCGAGCTGAAATTCTTTGAAGGAGGAAGTGTGGGATAGATGGGAACAACGAAAAAGGTTGCTTTGGTCGTTGGAATATTCTTAGCGTTGATGGTAGCTTTCGGTTCTGCCA
The DNA here is from genome assembly GCA_964507175.1 of uncultured Anaerolineae bacterium. Lineage (GTDB taxonomy): Bacteria > Chloroflexota > Anaerolineae > S016-19 > S016-19 > S016-19. The sequence continues at coordinate 29,177 of CAZDOZ010000002.1, read as the reverse complement.
ACATTTGGGCTGGCCGGAAGAGTACTGAACCTGGCGAGATCAAAGCTGTTCTGGCTAACGCCAGGTTGCCCGGAATCTACATCCGCGTCGACCATATGCGCGACTACTATGGTCCTGACATGGCGGTGACCCATGCGGCCGGGGACCTCAGAGGATTCAATTGGTCGGATCTGGAGGTGGGGAGCACAGAGAGCACCAGGTACTACAATTGGGGGCGGTTGGAAAAATGGCTCGAGACACAGGTAGCTCAGGGAAAGCATCCTGCCATTACCCTTTCTGTTTACAACGGTGTGGCGGCGGGCGGAATTGCTGTGCCAGACTATGTCAAGAATGACCCTTCCGCGGTGATCACGACGACTCTCCACGACGGCAGAACATGGATAGTCCCTAAGTATTGGGCTCCTCAGTTCCTGAACCGCTATACCCGCTTTATCCGGGACATGGGTTTCCGACTGCGGACCCACCGTCCGGACTTGCTAAGCCAGATGGCGTTCGTTTCCATAGGGACGGGCATGTATGGGGAGACGAATGCCGGATGGGACCCCGCATACCCCGAGGTCAAAAACGCTTTGTTGAACGCAGGTCTGGACTCTCACTTGTGGGTGGAGACTATGAAAGAGATCACTGATGCTTACATTGATGCATTTTCTGCGCCGGTAGATCCGAGCAACCCATCAGCGGGGAAACGTCTGTTAGTCCCATTACTCCAGCAGTCGGCTCCTTACACTTTCAGCCCGACAGAACGGCGGGATATCGCCGCCTACTCTGCTAGCAAAGGCGTGGGGCTTTCCATTGACGGCCTTTATCCCGAGCAGAAGCAGGCCGTTTTTGGAGGGAATACCAACGTGCCTTACTCCGGCATGTATGATCAGATCTTCCTCTACAATGGCCTCGTGCCAATCGCATGGGAAACCTACGATTACATGCTCTGTAATACCACGCAGGTTTACTGGGGCATATTGAACGGATTGGACAAGCACCCAGATTATCTTCGACTCTCCGATGACCTCTTTTTCAATTTCGATTCCCAGGGCAACGTGACTGGCATCAAAGAGGACAACATAAAGATTTTCGACTGGGCCAGCAAATATCTGGGCGTCACTATAACCAACACACCCAGTGTGTGGGTAGCAATGCGAGACTCCAGGGCACCATGGCAGACCTGCTGGCAGGCCGATCCCTGGCAGCCGGGCCAACAGCCCAATGGTGAGCTTACCACAGATACCTATCCTCAATGGGGCAACTATTCTTTCTGGTTGAAACAAGACGATTCCATTCCGGGCGGCCAGACGTATCCTGAAACCAACGAGGAGCGCTCCAGAGGTGGGTATCCGATCGAGCACATCGGGATAAATTATTCCCATCCCTACAACCCAAATCTCCCTCCAGGGAAGGAAGGTTGGGTCATCCGAAGGACAGATCAGGCATCGGACAACAACTACATGTTCTTCCGGGTGAACGATGGCTATGTGTTCAAAGGGAGCGGACCTGTCACCATCACAGTGACTTACTGGGACAACTACACCGATACATGGGCTCTGGCATATGACGCAGCCGGGGGAGTGCAGAAATGGGCTACTCCGGACGGCAGCGACAAGCCTTACGTCCAGAAAGAAGGGACTGATACCTACCGGAAGGCAGTGTTCCATATCCCAGATGCCCGCTTTGGGAATGGGCTCGTTGGGAACACGGATTTCTTCATCTACAACCGCGAAGATGGGGACGAATGGATACACTTCGTGGACGTCCAGGTGGATAGGAAGCACCGTGAGCCGGAACCTACTCCAACGCCTACGCCGACTGCCACACCCACGCCTCTGCCTTACGGAGAGGTTGGCGGTGTGGTGTTCGTGGACAACAACAGGGATTTCGTGCGGGATAGCGGGGACGCCAGCGTACCCGGGGCTACAGTTCGGCTTATAAACGGCGGAACAGTGATGACGTCCACTGTTACAGACGAGAACGGTGGCTACAGCATTTCCAACATATCGCCAGGGACGTACAAGCTAAAGGTAATCTTCCCAGAGACGTACAAAGCAGAGGCATTCGACAATGTCGATATCTCTGTATCGGCTGGGAGCACTATTCCTGTCGATTTCCCTGCCCTGAGGGAGTTCTTAATGTACTTGCCTGTGCTGAGAAAGTGAAGTGTCTATGGAAGCTGCTAGCAGCCAGCCGTCAGCCGACGGTGAAGCTCCCGCCGAAGCGTAATTTTCCGCGGATGGCCGGCGGCTACCAGCTCTTTTCTCCGCGCTTCCCGCGTGTTCTGGGTGACAGACTTTCTTGCCCATTTAGATAGAATACAAACGGCCATCGGGCGCAAAGGCTATTTCTGCCAGATGGTCATTAGAAACCGACTCTGGAGGTGATAGAGTGATGAAGAGAGTCCTGATAATAGCAGGAACTGTATTGGTGATGTTGGTGCTTGCATGGACGGCTCTGGCTGGGGTCAGTCCGGATGCTTCCCCAGCTGCGCCTGTCGACGCATGGCCCCCCACGCCGCCAGCGGGGAATGATCAGCCGTGGAAGACAGGGTTCGAGCCCGGCATATACCTGCTACATGACTATTCCATTGAAGATCCATACAAGTATGGGCTCGTCGGCGGCGTAATTTACGTCAACTGGTCTGACGTGGAGGATCAGGTTCAAGGTCAGTATGACTGGAGCATGGTGGATAACTGGATCGCGCAGGAGGCGGCGTCGGGGAAGAAGGCGGGCATTGCCATTACCACCTACAACGGCCGCTCTGCCCAGAAGAACGGCTTTGCTAATGGCTTGCCAACGTACATTCAGAACAACCCCAAGGCTGCCTATAAAGACATAGACGGTTGGGCGTTGCCGCTGTACTGGAAAGATGATTATCTGAACCCTTACCACGATTTCGTTCGTGCTTTGGGAGAGAAGTACAGAGACGATCCGAGGGTTGCCTGGGTTGCCATAGGGCTAGGACGTTACGGCGAGCTCAGGGCATACGATCACGCTGACGACTGCCCGGACCATCCCGACCACGAATTCATGGTAGATACCTATGGGTTCAACGTGAGCAAATGGCAGGATGCGGTCAAGAAGATGATAGATTTCTACGTGGACGCTTTTTCCGAGGATGGGAAACTGAAGAAAGAGCTTTTCGCCCAGACTGCTACTTATTCTTTCAGCGCGGGAGAAAGGCGTAATATGGCCAACTATGCAGCGGAGCATGGGGTAGGTCTCTCTATCAACGGCCTGTACCCTGACCAGGAGCAAGCCACCACAGATACCGCAGACCCTCTCAATCCCTACATCGGTCAATATGATCAGATATTCCTGTGGGGGGAGAAAGTCCCTATCGCCTTCGAGACCTATGATTACATGCTGTGCAACGAAAATCATCTTTACTGGGGGATTCTCAATGGCCTTGATAAACATCCTGATGTCTTCCGCCTGAGCATCGACTTGTTCAAGGATAGTCTTGGCAATGACCGTCCAGAGAACATGGCTATTATCAAATGGGCGAAGGACTATCTGGGCGCTACCATTACCAACACGCCAAGCATCTGGGTTGCTATGAGAGAACACCGCGACCCGTGGCAGGTATGCTGGCAGGCCAGAACTTCTACGGTCAACAGGCACTATTATCCTCAATGGGGCAACTATTCTTTCTGGCTCTACCAGGACGATTCGATCCCCGGCGGGCTGACTGTGCCTGAAACCTACATGACTACCACGCTGGACGGTCATACGCCTTTGCACCCTGAGGATCCACCGGGAATAAGCCGGCCTTTGCACCCGAACCCTGCTCTCCCTCACGTAAAAGAGGCCTGGGTCATACGTCGTACCGATGAGGCTTCCGGGAATCCGTACATGTGGTTCAAGGTCGATGATCGCTACATTTTCGGTGGTTCCCACAGGGTAACCGTGACTGTCACTTATCTGGACATGTACACCGACACATGGGACCTGAGCTACGATTCCGTCACTGGAGAGAAGATCGCCAAGCCTCTTGGTTCCTCAGTGGACTATGTTCAGAAAGAGGGGACGAAAGAGGTCCGCAAGGCGGTTTTCGTGTTGCCCGACGCCCGCTTTGCCAACGGTCTGACAGGTGGCGCCGACTTCCGGATCTCCAGCCGGGGCGACGGAGACGAGTGGATCCACATGGTAGATGTGACCGATGGCAGGTGGAAGCCCCCCGTCGGACCCACACCGATGCCAACCGCAACGCCTGTGGCTACCCCCACCCCAGGCACCGGTTCCGTTCATGGCCTGGTATGGAGAGACGCCAATCAGGATGGCACACCACAACCATCCGAGAGCGGAATACCGGGAGTGCAGGTGCAGGTGAAGAACCTGCAGGGCACCCCCATCGCTGATGCCACTACGGACGCCAGCGGGCTCTACTCCATGAGCGGCATAGAGCCCTCAGCCATTCCGTACAAAGTGGTGGAGACGGATCCTGTGGGATGTACTTCCACGACTCCAAACGAAGTGATAAAGGTGTTCCAGGCCGGTGTCGACTGGGAGGTGAACTTCGGAGATTATTGCACACCCACACCCACTCCCACTCCGATACTGAACGACGATATTTACCTGCCGCTCTTGCTGAAGTAAGATGCACCGTCCTCTGACTGGTAAGAAGGAATATGTCTCGAATCGGAGGTGGGGGAGATCCCTTCACCTCCGGATGCTGCCTCTCTTCGGGTCGTTCCTTCTGGTGGGGTTCCTCTGGGCATGGGCTTCCGCACACGGGTGGAGCGCAGTAGCTTCTCCGAACGAAATGCCCACCCCCACGCCAACGTCCCCAGCGCTGCAGGCGCCTGCTGTCTTCGGCTATGTGTACGAAGATCGCGACCTGGACGGGCACAGAGATCCCGGAGAGCCGCCGGTTCCCATGGCCTACGTCTCTCTGAAATACCGGGACGGGACCTCCGTGGCAGGGATGATGACGAAGGATGACGGATTCTTTTCCTTCGACGCTATCACGGCCACGACTTACCTGGTGGAGGAGATCGACCCGCCAGGAATGGTTTCCACTTCCCCCAACCAGGTCCCCGTCGATCTCTCGGAAGGGGGGATCGTGGAGGTCGATTTCGGCGATCGAGTGCGTCCCACCCCCACGCCGACGTATACCCCGACGCCGAATCCAGCTCAACCGATCCCGCTGACATGTGGCGCCATCTATTCCGATGACACGCGCCGCGGGCTTTCTCGCATGAATGGCTATAGTTGCCGTCCTACCTGGGACGAGAGCGGGCCGGAATTGATCTACAAGGTAACGCTTGGCATCACCCAGCCGCTGACTGCCGCACTGGCCTACGATCCTGGACTCGATTTGGACATATTCCTTCTTACTGAGATGACGCCGACGGCATGCCTGGACGGAGAGGATGTCTACATCTCCAGGAAATCCCTGGCTCCAGGCACGTACTACCTGGTAGTGGATGGGTTTGGCGGCAGCGCCGGGCCGTTCCACCTGCGCCTGGAGTGCCCGGCGGAGCCCCAGGCGACGCCGACTTTTACGCCGACCCCTACCTCCACCGCCACTCCCACGGAAACCCCGACCCCGACGAGCACGCCAACCTCCACACCCATAACCCCAACCCCCACGCCTTACCGGTGGGTCGGGTACATGCCAGTGATAATGCGCGTCTGGCCGACACCTATCCCACCTCCCACGACGGTGACGCTTCAGCAAGGGGGTGATTACGACGGGTGCAGGGATGTCCACATAAGCAAGTGGGATCAGCGAGAAAATTTCGGTTCGACCCAACTCCTTTCCGTTCGAGGGCCGGACACCATCTCTGCGCTCCTTTACTTCGACCTTTCCTCCCTTCCATCGAATGCCCATGTCCTCACCGCAACCTTGGGGCTTTACGCCATAGAGCGTAGTAACGAAGTAGTGGTGATGCCAGTCTCTTCTTATGGAGTGCTCCGGCCCTGGGACGAGATGGCTGCCACATGGATCACGGCCACCATGGGTGTTCCCTGGAGCGTTCCCGGAGCCAACGGTGTAGGTGTGGACCGCTCCGGAATGAAAACGGATAGCGTCTTTTTGCACGGAGTTGGCATGTGGTATCATTGGGATGTTACGCCATTGGTACAGACATGGGAAGAAAAACCGTCTGCAAATTTCGGCCTCCTGCTTCACGGCGAGGGGGATGGAAAAGTCCGGTACGACTTCGCATCCAGCGAATACTACCGACTGGAGAGGAGGCCGTTCCTGCGCATAGACTACTGGGTACCCTCCGGCGGGTGATGAGACCGCTTGAAAGCCGAAAGCGCCCGGCCGGGCGGCGAATATGACAAAGTTGTCATGTAACCTGTGGGCTTCTTTAACTGAAAGTTCATCTGAAAGAAGTATCCTACCTTTTTAGATGGAGAAAGGTAAAGATCACTGCTGCAAGCAAGGAGAGAGTAATGCAGGGGCAGAGGGCGCATACATCTTCGTGGTATAGGTCCAAGGCCGTTGCACACACCATTTCTTCTCACGATACATGGTGCAGGCGCGTTTACCCCGTGGTGAAAAGGTTGTTGGACATAACCGTTTCGTTATCGCTGCTGATCCTTCTGTCCCCTCTGTTGCTTCTAATCGCCATTGCGATCAAACTGGATTCCAAAGGTCCGGTGATATACAAGCAAGTCAGGACCGGAAAAGGCGGCAAGCCTTTCACGTTTTACAAATTCCGCTCCATGACTGATGGCGATCATCTGAAGGAGTACCTGGAGTTTAGTCAGCAGTATCTGAACGGGAAGCACAACGGGGATGTGAACAAGCCGGTTGCGGTGCAGTCGCACGTGACTCGCGTTGGGAGATTCCTCCGAGAGCGGAGCCTCGACGAAGTACCACAGTTGATAAACATTTTGAAAGGGGACATGAGCCTGGTGGGCCCCAGGCCGTATCTGCACAGCGAGACCATGTATTTCTCCGAGTGGCACAAGAAACGTTTGGCAGTGCTGCCGGGGCTGACGGGGCTGGCGCAGATAAAGGGGAGGAGTGCTCTCCCATTCGACGAGATCGTCCGGTACGATCTGGAATACATAGAAAAACAATCCTTGTGGTTGGATATCCGTGTCCTGGTGGGAACCATCCCCGTCGTATTGAGAGGTGAGGGCGCAGCATAGCTTCTCTACACATAGACGGTTTCCAACAGCCCTACCACGTCGGTAGGGCTGTTGTGCTAATTGGGCCAAGAAGTAAGAATCTTCATCTGGAGGTGATCGAAGATGAATGAAAATAGAAAATTCGGGATGCCTGGGGTGTTGCTTCTCGCCGTGCTGGTGATCATGGCTCTGTCCATCCCGGTGGCGATAGCCTCCCCGTTCCCTCCCGGGGAATCGTTTGCATCCGGTTCTGGCATTGCAGGGGTGGCGATGCCCCCTCCGGCGTCCAGGCCCGGCATCTACATGTACAACGATGCCAGAAGCGAGGACGCCGCCAGATACCACCTGGCCGGCGGCCTGGTCACTTTCACCTGGGGAGACATAGAAACTGGAAATGGCGTCTACGACTGGTCTACTATCGACAATTGGATAGCGCGCGAGTGGGAGGACGGGAAAGCCTCCGGGATTGGGATTAGCACCTACGACGGCAGGAAACACAGCAAAGACCTCGACGGGAATGGCGTGATAGATGGCGGTGACGGGCTTTCTGCAATACCGGCTTACCTCCGATCTGATCCAGCTGCCTACGTGACAGTAAGCGACGGGTTCGAGATTCCCAAGTACTGGGGCAGCACCTACATGAACGCCTACACCAGGTTCATCAACGCCCTTGGCGAGCACTACAGGGACGATCCCCGCGTCGAGTTCATTGCCATGGGAACTGGCAGATATGGCGAGAACATCGCTGCCGACAGTGGGGATATCCAGGACCTGGCTAACGACGGTCTCACTCAGGAACTATGGGTAAAATACGTGGAGGACGTGACCGACGCTTACGTCGCAGCTTTTACGGAGGGCGGTGTGATGCGCAAGGCCCTGTTGCTCCAGTATGCCCCGTGGACTTTCTCCAAAACGGAGCGCAGGGATACGGGGACCTATGCCGCAGAACATGGTGTTGGGCTCTCGTTCAACGGCTTGTATCCGGACGACGAAGCTGCCGTCAAGATGAACCATACCTCCATGCCCTATACCGGGAAGTACGATCAAATGCTCATTTACAGTGACACCGTCCCCATAGCTTTCGAGACCTACGATTACATGCTCTGCAACCCGACCCAGCTCTACTGGGGGGCGATAAACGGCCTCGATAAACATGTTTACTACCTTCGGGCGTCTATTGACCTGTTCAAGGAGTGGGATCCATCTACCGGGTGGTACACCGGCCCGGACAGGACCGAGAACCTGAACATCCTTGCGTGGGCCTCTAAGTACGTCGGGAAAGATGCAAGCAATACCCCCAGCGTGTGGGTTGCCATGAGAGATCACAGGGATCCATGGCGTGTCTGCTGGCAAATAGCTAATGGGGACGCCCCCGACCCCCATTACTACCCTCAGTGGGGCAACTACTCTTTCTACCTGTACCAGGACGACAGCATCCCCGGTGGGGATACCGTGCCGGAGACCAACGAGCAGTACTCCGGGGGTGATCCGAGCTACCCTATCACCAGCGTGGGAGACAACACCAATCCCTACAATCCGATCATCCCGCCGGGGCGAGAGGGCTGGGTGGTCAGAAGAACCGATCAGGGTTCCGGGAATCCCTACATGTGGTTCAGGATAGACGATCGTTATCTGTACAACTATACCGGCACCGTGACCATCACGGTCACGTACGCCGATGTCTTCACCGACACATGGGCGTTGAAATATGACGCGGCCGATGGCACAGAGCACACGGCTGTGCCAGAGGGGAGCGCCAACCCCTATGTCCAGAAAACCAACACCAACACCTGGAAACAGGCACGTTTCGTCATCACCGACGGGCGGTTTGCCAACGGCCTGACCGACGGGGCAGATTTCAGAATCGACTGCCTGAACGACGGCGACGAATGGATCCACATGGTGGACGTAACGAAGGGAAACGGCAGCGCGCCGCCTGTGGAACCGACCGCTACTCCGGGGCCAAGCCCCACACCGCCGCCAACTTCCACCCCTGGCCCCACGCCCACACCAACCCCGACCCAGCCGCCGGTTCCCACCAGCACTCCCAGCGGTCAGCAGACCCGGATAACCCTGCGAGTGTCTTCTGGGCTGGACGATACCTCGTACCGGACGGATAGCCAGGAAAACATGGTGTCATGGAACAAAGTGAGGGTGGGCTCGAGCAGTTACGAGCGTTATGTGGACGGGCTCAGGTTTCAGAACGTAACCGTGCCACGCGGTGCCTACATCTACGAGGCGCATCTGTACCTCTACGAGATTTATAGCCGTACTCTGCCCGTGCCGATGCACATTTACGGAGAGGACGTGGATGCATCCTTGAACTTCACCGACACGAATCCTCCCGTCCCTTCAAGGCCTCACACCTCGGCCAGGGTCGATTGGATCGTGAACGAGGGGAGCGTTGGGTGGTTCTCGTCACCTGATCTGAGATCCATCGTGCAAGAGATAGTCAGCCGGACTGGATGGCAATCCGGCAACCCGCTGAGCATAATCATGGAGAGCGATGTCACCAACAGTGACAGGTACGTGGATGCGGTTTCTTACGATCTAAACCCTCCTTACGCTGCAACCTTGGTGATCGTGTACGACTCCAGCACCACGCCTGGGCCCACGCCAACCCCCACCGACACGCCTACATCCACCCCAACGGGTGCCCCAACGCCCACGGCCCTCGTGCCAACGCCGACACCCACTCCGACCTCCACAACAGGGAGCATCCAGGGGATTGTGTGGCAGGATACGGACAGAGATGGGGTGATGGATCAAGGCGAAGCCCCTCTTCCAGGGGCGCAGATATCCCTGTACGACGACTCGTCTCAGTTGATCGCACTGTACCACACGACATTGACAGGCATGTACGGATTCCTGGGGCTGGAACCGGGGGCCTATCGGGTCGTGGAAACGAATCCTCCCGGCTACGAATCCAGCACCGCTGACGTGGTCACGACAACCGTGACTGCCGGAAATGCGTCGGTGGTCAATTTCGGTGATTACTGGGTTCCAACCCCGACACCCACTGCTCCTCCCCCAACGGCCACGCCTACTCCCACGGCGACTCCCAGCACAGGGGCCATCAGCGCGTGTGCCTGGGATGATGCCAACGGCGATGGCATGATTGACGATGGAGAGAGAGACCTGGGCAATGTGAACATATACGTCAGGGATAGGCACGGCATTCTGATTTTCTCCGGGAGGACTTCGGCGCTGGACGGATGCATAGCTTTCGTCGTGAGTCCCGGGAAGTATAACGTTCAGGAAATGGACCCCGCCGGTTACCTCTCTACGACGCCAAACAGCCAGGTAGTGAATGTGCAGGCCGGTACTTTCGCCACAGCTGTGTTCGGGGACATGGTTGCGCCTTACCATCAGTACGTGCCGCTGATGAGAAAGTAGGACCTGTATCGGTCGACGGGTGAACCCATGGTCTGCGGACCGCCCGTCGATCGCCTTGGGAGTACGCACTTTTGGGGTAGTTTCTGGGCCCCCACGGGTCCCCGGAAACTACCCTGGCCACCTCATGCAAACGGACAGATAAGCCTCCCAGATGCTCTGGAGAACCTCCGGGGCCGCTTTGTGCCTTCTGGGCAAGCCGGAAGGATATCCAATTCACGCGAGAATGTGTTCCTTGCGTTCTGCAACGTTATGTTCTACTATAAATTCGGAGATGCAGAACACTTTGTGAGGTCAGTTGATCCGTGGACAAGGCTGCGATCAGAAAAAGAATGGAGAGCATCACGCATCCGGCGACGAAGCCGTTCCAGCTCCAGGCACCCTACGAGCCCACAGGCGACCAACCTGAGGCGATCCGGGAGCTGGTGGAGGGCCTGCAAAAGGGGTACAGGCACCAGACGCTTCTGGGAGCCACCGGGACTGGCAAGACTTTCGTCATGGCGCACGTCGTCCAGGCCATCCAGCGCCCCACGCTGGTCATGGCCCATAACAAGACCCTGGCTGCACAGCTCTACAGCGAGTTTCGTGAGTTCTTCCCGTACAACGCGGTGGAGTACTTCGTCAGCTACTACGATTACTACCAGCCGGAGGCGTACCTGCCGAAGCAGGACCTCTACATCGAGAAAGACGCGGATATCAACGATGAGATAGATCGCCTGCGGCTGGCTGCTACGTCTTCCCTCTTGAGCCGCCGGGACGTGATAATCGTCGCTTCCGTCTCCTGCATCTACGGCCTGGGAAGTCCTGAGGAGTACGGCAAGGTCGTGCTGCGCCTGCGCCGCGATCAGGTGATCCGAATGCAGAAAGTGCTCCGGCACCTGGCGAACATCCACTACCAGCGGGGCGAGACCTTGGAACGGGGCAAATTCCGCGTCCGGGGGGACACCCTGGAGGTGCAGCCCCCCTACCGCGACCTGGCCTACCGCATCGAGTTCTGGGGAGATGAGATAGATCGGATCAGCGAGATAGACCCCCTCACCGGTCATGTACTATCCAAGCTCAAAGAGATCACCCTGTTCCCGGCAAAGCACTTCATCACGCCGGAGGAGAAGCTGCAGAAAGCCCTGCGGGACATCGAGGCGGAGCTGGAGGAGCGGCTGAAAGAGCTAAAAGATGCCGGAAAGCTCCTGGAGGCGCAGAGGCTGGAGCAACGCACCCGGTACGACCTGGAGATGCTCCGGGAGATAGGGTACTGCTCCGGGATAGAGAACTACAGCCGCCATCTGGATCAGCGCCCGCCGGGGAGCCGCCCCTGGACGCTCCTCGACTACTTTCCGGACGACTTCCTCATGTTCATCGACGAATCCCATATGACGGTGCCGCAGATCCGCGGGATGTACAACGGCGACCGCTCTCGGAAACAGGTGTTGGTGGATTATGGTTTCCGGCTGCCGTCGGCGCTGGACAACCGCCCCATGACTTTCGATGAGTTCGAGGAAGCAATCAACCAGGTGATCTACGTCTCCGCCACTCCGGGGCCCTACGAACGGGAGCACTCGCGGCAGATCGTGGAGCAGATCATCCGTCCCACCGGCTTGCTTGATCCTCAGGTTATCGTCAGGCCGACCGAACACCAAATAGATGACCTCCTCTCGGAGATACAGGAGCGTGTGAAGAAAGGGGAGCGGGCACTGGTGACCACATTGACCAAGAAAATGGCCGAGGACCTGGCACAGTACCTGGCGGAGCTGGGCATCAAGGTCCACTACCTGCACTCGGAGATAGACACTCTGGAGCGGGTGGAGATATTGCGGGACCTGCGTCTGGGCGTGTACGATGTGGTGGTGGGAATAAACCTGCTGCGGGAGGGGCTGGATCTGCCGGAGGTTTCCCTGGTGGCGATCCTGGATGCGGACAAGGAAGGCTTCCTCCGCTCCGAGACGGCGCTGATCCAGACCATGGGGCGGGCGGCGCGCCACATCAACGGCACGGTCATCATGTACGCCGATCGGATCACCGACGCCATGAGGAAAGCCATCGACGAGACCAACCGTCGTCGGAATATCCAGGAGGAGTACAACCGGACGCACGGCATCACGCCGAAGAGCGTTGTCAAGGGGGTTCATGATCTGACGGAGCGGGTGCAGGGGCTGGCGGAAGAGGAAGCTGAGTACAAAGCGGACGGGCGCGCTTCCTTCCCAGCTGTGGGGGAGATGACCCCGGCCGAGATAGTTCATACTATCAAAGACCTGGAGAAAAAGATGAAAGCCGCCGCCGCGGAACTGGAGTTCGAGCGGGCTGCCGAGCTAAGGGACCAGATCTCGGACCTGCGCAGGATGCTGAGGGAGATTTGATCGATCGTTGGTCCTCGCCGCTGCCCCGGGCGGCGTCTCGTTTGAAGTGTGCTTCTTTGCGTTCCGCATGACTGAGAAAGTGGTGATTTCCTGATCTCGGAGGATCTGGTGCTGGCATCCCTGACTTTCCTGGCAGTCATCTTCGCCGCGATTACAATCCGAGGAAAGTACTCAGAGCCCAGGGCATTGGTGTACATTTTCAAGCCCCTGACCATGGTAAGCATTTTGCTGATCGCCCTGTCCAGGGCCGACGGACACTTCTCGTTCTACGTTATCGCCGTGCTGGCGGGGATGCTTCTTTCCATGGTTGGGGATGCACTTCTCATGTTGCCTTTCGACTTGTTTCTGCCGGGGCTCGTGAGCTTTCTCCTGGCGCATATTTGCTACATCGGTGCGTTCGTTTCCGCTGGCGGATTCGGCATGACGCCGAAAGTGTTAGTGCCGTACATGCTTTACGCTGCACTGGTGTTGTGGCTTCTATGGCCCCATCTTGGCAAGATGCGAGCGCCGGTACTGGCGTACATGGGGGTGATTATGATCATGGGGTGGCAGGCTGGCGAGCTCTGGCGGACGGCCGGAGCTGGATGGGGTGGGTTTGCCGCGGTGGGAGGTGCCCTTTTCATTCTTTCGGATTCCATTTTGGCGCTGGACAGGTTCCGAAAGCCGTTCAGGAGTGCACAGGCGCTCTTGCTGACCGCATATTTCGCCGCCCAGTGGTTCCTGGCGATGTCCGTGCATCCGTGATCAGCCGAGCCATGTAGGAGCTAGGGGGATAGGGATCGGGGTGAAAAAGTTGGTGACGGGAAAATTCCATCAAAGCGTGCGACAAAAGTACGGAATGTGGCCTATACGTGTACACAAACGTCATACCTGCCCCTGTTGGGGGGACTCGAAGGTGAGGGAAGAGGCAACAAAAAACGGGCCGCAAGGCCCGCTTTCGTCATATCGCAGCGAAACGCCATCACCCGCCGATGAGCATCTTCATGGACTGCTGCGCCAGTACAACCACCGGACCGGGAATGAGTCCCATAAAAATCGTGCCCAACGCCGTGAGCCAAAGCGCCAGGGATACCGTCCAGGGGCTCCGGGGCGCCACGGCAAATTCCTCCTCCGGTTCCCTCATGTACATGTTTGCCACAACCCGGAGGTAGTAGTAAGCGGAGATCACGCTGTTGAGCATCGCCAACACCGCCAGCCAGACCCATCCGGCCGCCACCGCAGCGCTGAAGACGTACAGCTTCCCCACAAACCCGACAAGTGGCGGTACACCTGCCAGCGAGAGCATGAACACCGCCATCGCCGCGGCCAGCAGGGGACGCCTGCGGGAAAGCCCCAGCATCTGCGGAAGTTCAATATCCTGTTTCTCGCCCCGCTCCAGCGCTACCAGCACCGCAAACGCCCCGATGTTCATAAATGCGTAGGAAAGCAAATAGAAGAGAACCCCGGCGACGCCCCGCTGCGTACCAGCGGTAAGGCCGACGAGCATGTACCCCGCGTGAGCGATGCTGGAATACGCCAGCATCCGCTTCACGCTCACCTGCCGCAGCGCCGCCAGGTTGCCCAGGGTCATGGTAAGCAACGCCAGCACTGCAAACGCCCATTCCCAAGTGCTTTTCATGTTCCCCATCGCGTACAAAACCGCACGCATCAACGCTGCAAATCCGGCAGCCTTGGCGCCCACCGCCATAAAAGCGGTGACAGGCGTTGGAGCGCCCTGGTACACGTCCGGAGTCCACATGTGGAACGGCACCACGGAAATCTTGAAACTGAATCCCACCAGTAGCAGCGCCCCTGCCGCGTACCAGAGGAGAGAGCCGCCTGCCAGGGTCTTGCCGGAGGCGATGTCAGCCAGGTTGGTGGTACCTGTGGCGGCATAGGCCAGCGCGATGCCGTAGAGGAAGAAAGCACTGGAGAATGCCCCCAACAACATGTACTTCAGAGCCGCCTCGCCAGAGCGAGGACTCTCCCTGTTGAACCCCGCCAGCACGTACAGACTTAGCGAGAGGGTCTCCAAGGCCAGGAAGATCGCCACCAGGTCCGTCGCTGCTGCCATGGCCATCATCCCTGTGGTGGCGAGAAGGATCAAAGCGTAATACCCCCCCTGCGATCTGGTGAACTGCGGCGTGTAGTAATAAGAAAGGAGCAATGCCAGGAAGGACGCCAGCAGCACCACCAGGTTCACGTACAGTGCATAGTGATCCACCACCAACATCCCCTGAAAAGTCTGCGGCGGATCGACTTTTATGGCAAAGCTCAGGGCAGCGGCCACCAGCAGCCCCAGAATGCTCAGCACTGCGAGCCACCGTTGCCGCTCCGTGTACGCCGACACCAGCAGGACAAGCAGTGCAGTACCCACCAGTACTACCTCAGGCAGGATTGGCGTTAAATTTACCGCAGGAATCGTGAATTCCATCGCCTAGACCTCCGTATGCCTCACATCCCCGAAAGGTGCTGCAACAATAGCGTCACCGAGGGATTGATCTTGTCAAAGAAAATATTCGGGAAAAGGCCTATCAGCACCACCAGTATCACTATCGGAACCAGGACGGCGATCTCGCGCCAGTTCAGGTCGGGGATGTCGAAATTAGCCGGATTCTCCAGTGGCCCTTCCATCACCTCGCGGAAAGCGTGGAGCAGGTACCACGCCGCCAGGATCACGCCAGTAGCCGCCACGATCGCGTAAGCTTCGTTGGCTTTGAAAGCGCCCAGCAGGATGGTGAACTCGCCGACGAAGCCATTCAGGCCCGGCAGCCCAATGGAAGAGAGCATGATGATCAGGAAGAAGAATCCATACACCGGAACTTGCTTCCACAGGCCACCGAATTCCCTGATGAGCCGGGTATGCCGCCGGTTGTAGAGCATCCCCACCAAAAGGAACAAGGCGCCAGTGCTGAGACCGTGGTTCACCATCTGGATCACCGCGCCGCTCATCCCCTGGAGGTTCAGGGCAAAGATGCCCAGCACCACGAAACCCAGGTGGGCGATGCTGGAGTACGCGACCAGGCTTTTCAGGTCTTCCTGTACCAGGGACACAAGCGCTCCGTAGGTTATCCCGATAATCGCCATGATGGACAACACCGGGACGAACATCCTGGCCGCGTCCGGGAACATCGGCACCGCAAACCGTAAGAAGCCGTAAGTCCCCATCTTCAGCAGGACGCCAGCCAGGATGACACTGCCTGCGGTCGGGGCTTCCACATGGGCATCCGGGAGCCAGGTGTGGAACGGGAAGAGGGGGACTTTGATGGCAAACGCCAGTCCAAATGCCACGAATGCCCAAATTTGCACATTCAGCGGCAGGTGCAACTGGTAAATCTTCAGCAGGTCGAAAGTGCCGGTCTTGAAATAGAGGACTAGTATGGCGATGAGCATCAGGGCGCTCCCTGCTGCGGTGTAGATGAAGAACTTGAAAGCTGCGTAAATCCTCCGCTCGTGTCCCCATTTCCCAATGATGAAGTACATCGGCACCAGCATCATGTCCCAGAAAACGTAGAAGAGCACCAGGTCTAGCGCCACGAAAACGCCCAGAATCCCCGTTTCCAACCACAGGAGGAACATGTAATAAGTGCGGACGTTTTTCTTGATCGAATCCCAGGAGAAAAGGGTCACTATCGGGCCAAGGAACGTGGTCAGCAACACCAGGAAGAGGCTGATCCCGTCAACGCCCAGATAGTACTGAATGTGCAGTCCGGGCACCCACTCGGTCTGTTCTACGAACTGCATTCCTGCTTCTCCGTTGCGCCACCAGACAAAAAGGAGCAACGACACCAGAAACGTGATGGTGGTGATGATCACCGACCACCATTTCTGGAGCCGCTCGCCGGGCAGGAATAGCAACACCAGCGCTCCGAACAGCGGCAGAAAGACTATCGTGGAAAGCAATGGAAATCCGGCTTGGTTCATAATTATCCCTGTCACCCGTTTTTATGTCACAGTAGGGGCGCAGCATGCTGCGCCCCTACCAGAAACACCTAATAGATCAGGAAAAATCCGCTGACCAGCACCGCGCCCAACAGGATCGAGAGGGCGTAGACGCTGACGTACCCGGTCTGAAGCCTGCTCATACCCTCCCCGCTCTGATCGGTGAGCCATGCGATGCCGTTGACCGCACCGTCGATCCCTTTCTTGTCGAATATTTGTGCGAACCACCTTGCCAGCCCGCGCAGAGGATTGACGATAACCGCCATGTACATTTCGTCCACATAGTATTTGTGGTACAGCAGGTTGTACCAGAATTTGTACTCCCTGGAAAGCTGACGGGGCAGGTCTGGCTTCAGCACGTAGAAATAGTACGCCAAACCGATGCCTGTGAGCGCCACCAGGCTGGAGATCGTCAGGAGTATCCACTCCGTAGCACCTCCGGCGGGATGAGGAAGTGTACTGCCGGCGAAAGTCGGTTCCAGCCAGTGCTCGATGATGGAAGCATGGGGCAATCCCAGCAAGCCGCCCAGCAGTGCCCCCACGGCCAGGAGTATCAGCGGCCAGGTCATCACCGGCGGAGCCTCATGAATATGTTGTTCTAGCTTCTTCCCGCCCCGGAACTCGCCCCAGAATGGCACGAAGACAATTCTGAAGGAATAGAACGCCGTCAGCAAGGCAGTGAAAAGACCCAGACCCCACATCCATTTGTTCTGGGTGAAAGCGTAGGAAAGGATCTCGTCTTTGCTGAAGAATCCGGAGAAAAGCGGGAATCCAGCCAGTGCCGCAGCAGCGATCAGGAAAGTCCAGTAGGTGATGGGCATCTTCTTCTTCAAGCCGCCCATCTTGAAGATGTTGAGTTCGCCGCTCATAGCGTGCATGACGCTGCCAGCGCCCAGGAACAGGAGCGCCTTGAAGAAAGCATGAGTCGTCAGATGGAACATGCCAGCAGAAAATGCCCCGATGCCGACACCCAGCACCATGTACCCAATCTGGCTGATGGTCGAATACGCCAGAATGCGCTTCAGGTCCTGCTGCACCAGTGCGATGGTCGCGGCGAAGAATGCCGTCACTACGCCGATCCAGGCGACCCAGTGCATAGCCGTTGGGCTCAGGAGGTAAAGAGAATGGGTTCGGGCCACCATGTAAACGCCCGCGGTGACCATCGTGGCAGCATGGATCAGTGCCGAAACCGGCGTCGGGCCTTCCATCGCATCCGGCAACCAGACGTACAACGGAATCTGGGCGGATTTCCCCGTCAGGGCTAGCAGGAAGAGGAGACCGACGATGGTGATCAGGGTGCGAGGAGCAGTCTGGGCTTTCGAGAAAACCTGGCTGAAGCTAAGGCTGCCAAAAGTCACGAAAAGGAACAGCGTGCCGAGGTAGAATCCGTAGTCCCCCACCCTGTTGGCCAGGAACGCTTTCTTTCCTGCATCCGCCGCCGATGGCTTCTCGAACCAGAACCCGATGAGCAGGTACGAGGCGAGGCCAACACCCTCCCAGCCGATGAACATGACCAGGAAATTGTTCGCCATGACCAGAATAAGCATTGCCAGGACGAAGAAGTTCAGGAACACAAAATAGCGCAGGTATCGCTCATCCTCGGCCATGTACCCGATGGAATAGATATGGATCAGGAAGGCCACGCCCGAGACCACCATCGCCATCCAGACGGACAGAGGATCGATCAGCATGGCGAAGCTGACCTGGAGATTGCCAACCGTGATCCATTGCCACAGAGTACGCTCAATGTGGCGGCTTTCGGCAGGCATCCCATTGAGCTCCACCGCCAGCCCCGCTGCCGCCACGAACGCAAAGCCAATGGCCAGGCTAGCTATCCACCCGATGGCCTTCCGTCCCATGTACCTGCCGAAGATGGCGTTTACGAGCAACCCCAGCAGCGGAAAGAACCACAACAACCATGCGATATTTATCATCGCTCACTCCTGCAATCGGAATTCGTAGAATTCGTGCATCAAAGCGATTCAATCGTCCAGGGCGCCTCCGCGTCGAGGGGCGTCCCGGCAAATCAACGAATGAGCGAAAAATCCGGCCCTCGTCAGGGATTCGCTGATTCGTTGATCCGCTGATTCGTCGATTTCTTAGCCTTTGAGCAGGTTCACCTCGTCGATGTTGGTAGTGTCTTTGTGCCTGATTACCTCCATCACGATCGCCAGCCCGATGGCCACCTCCGCGGCAGCCACCGCCATCACCAAAAGCACGATCACCTGACCGTCCAAGGCGTGGAACTTGTGAGCCAGGGCGATGAAAGTCAGGTTGACAGCGTTCATCATCATTTCCACGCTCATGAAAATGATGAGCACGTTTCGCCGCACCATCACGCCGAGAACGCCTATGGCAAAGATGATCGCCGAGAGCACCAGATAGTAGGATATCGGAACCATCATATCACCTCACTCTGCCCTGCTGCGAGCCAGCACCACTGCCCCGATGACGCCGACCAGGAGCACCAGGGATGCCAGCTCGAATGGCAACAGGTATTTCGTGAAAAGCACCTGGCTCAGGGCCTGGGTAGCGCCTATCTGTTTCAGAGCAACGTCGGTATACGGACCTCTGAAGTTGCTGATACTCCCAAAGACCGCTGCATACCCCAGGATTCCCATCAGCAGGACCACCAGCACGATTCCAAGGAGCATGGTCCATCCCCTGGTGGGTGCGGAAAAATCGCTGACCTCTCCCCCGGCGCCAACCAGCATCACCACAAAGAGGAACATCACCACGATCGCTCCGGCGTACACCATGATCTGGGCCGCAGCCAGGAACTGAGCGTTCAAGATCACGTAGAAAACGGCCAAAGTGATGAAATTCAGGAACAGGAAGAGCGCGCTGTGTACAGCGTTTTTGCTCAGGATGACGCCAAACGCCGCTATCACCGCCACCAAAGCGAGTATCAAAAAGGCAGCCAATCCCATTTTCTCATTCCTCCGGCTTCACAACGACGTTGGGCTTGGGGATGACCAGCAACTGTTGCTGATCCAACACCAAGTCTCGCCGGTCGTAATTCGCCAGGGCGAACTCATGGCCCATCCGGATCGCCTCCGTGGGGCAGGCCTCGGTGCAGTAGCCGCAGAACATGCAATGGAGCAGATTGATCTCGTATACCCTGGCGTACCGTTCGCCGGGCGACCGCGGGTGCTCGGGGTCATTCTCCGCCGCCTCCACGTAGATCGTGCCAGTGGGGCAAGCAGCCTCGCATAGGGCACAGCCTACACACCGCTCCAGATCGACCTCGATGTACCGATGCAATTCGTGTCTGCCCCGGAACCGGGGAAATATCTGTATCGGTTCTTCGGGATACTGGACGGTAATGGGATGGCTGAGGAAGTTCTTCAGCGTAACCCCCATCGCCTTTCCAATTGCTACGACTCCTACCGCCACATCGGATAAGCTCATATCCTACTCCTCGATAATATCCGTCGACGGGGCAAAACTCGCCTCCGCCGCATAGATATGACCTCCACGGGCGCTGTGCTGGCGGTTGGTACGGGCGCAGCATGCTGCGCCCGTACCAGGCAACATGCTCCGCCCGTGCCACTATGCCAGCGCAACCACCGCCACGGCAGTAACCGCCAGATTCAAGAGCGCCAGCGGAACCAGGAATTTCCAGGAAAAACTCATCAGCTCGTCGTACCTGATCCTGGGCAGGCTCGCCCGGACCCATACGAACAAGAACAGCATCACCACGATCTTGACGACGAAATAGAATACGCCCAGGAGCGGATACTGTGCAGCAAAAGGTCCATGCCATCCGCCAAGGAACAGCGCCGCTGCCAGAGCGCTCGCCACCACGATGTGGGCATACTCGGCCAGGAAGAACAAGGCAAACTTGATCCCGCCGTACTCCGTCGCAAACCCGCCGATCAGCTCGTTCTCCGTTTCCGGGAGGTCGAAAGGAGAACGCTTGGTCTCGGCCAGGGTAGCGATGAAATAGATTATGAACCCCAGCGGTTGAAGGACCACGTACCACATCCTCGACTGCTGATTGACGATATCCACCACGCTGAAGCTCCCCGCCACCAGGAGCAGGCCGACCACTGCCAGTCCCATGGGAAGCTCGTAGCTGATGATCTGGGCCGCGGTGCGCAACGCCCCCAGGATGGAGTAATTGTCATTGGATGCCCAGCCGCCGAACACCACGCCGTAGATCCCGATCCCTCCCACGGCCATCACATACAGGATGCCGATGTTCACGTCGGCCACGTACAGGTGGATCACCCTGCCGAACAGATGGATGTCGGGGCCGAAAGGCACCACCGCCAGCAGCACCAGCACAACGAAGACGCTCAGCATCGGCGCCAGAACGTAGACGACTCTGTCCACGGTGGCGGGTATGAATTCTTCCTTAAAGAATAGCTTGCCCGCGTCCGCAACGAGCTGCAGGAGACCAAATTTCCCGGCGCGGTTGGGCCCGTAACGCACCTGAAACCGAGCACACAGCTTACGCTCTCCCCAGGTCATGTAACCAGCACCGCCCAGCAACACCAGCACCAGCACGATGCTCTTTATCAGAGGTATGATGACGTAATTCATCCAATCCATGGCATCCCTTCCGAATCAGTCCAATCGGGTCTGGTAGGGGTGCAGCATGCTGCACCCCTACCAGGGTTTATCCGTGCTTCTCCAATCGAACGAACGCAAAGCCGTCGCCGCCGAGCAGTGCCTGCACCGGCGCTCCCGGAGCACTGTACGGGATGAAAACCGTATCCGGAGCCAGATCGCCATCCAGTCTCAACGGCAGGATCAAGGAACCGGAGGGCGATGCTATCTCCACTTTCTCGCCTTCCATCACGCCGAACCGGGCAGCCGTCTCCGGCGAAACTGCGGCGAAGGGCTTGAATGCAAGCTCCTGTACCCCATCGCTGAGGCGGAAAATGGTTCCCCCATCGTAGAGTAGGTGATCTGCGAAGAGGCGCAACGGGTACTCCTCCGATGGTGCCGGTTCCTCGAACTCCACCCGCTGCAGACGCACAGGGCTTTCCACCGCCCGGAATGGCCATTGTACGCCCTCCAGGGTGAGGCGGCTGTCGAAACCATCGTACATCGGGACCACGCGAGTTATCTCCACGAGGATATCGTTTGGATGATGGTATCGCCATTCCTTCTGACTGGCTTTCCGGTGTTTTCCTTTCTTCGTGACGGTCTCCTCCGGCTGAGGCCAGCTGTTCGCCAAGCGCAACAGAATGATCCAGTCGGGCAGGGATTGACCCAGAGGTCGCATCGCCTCCGGCGCCATCTGTACCCTCCGCTCGATGTTGGTGAACGTTCCGGAACTTTCCATGTAGCTGGAGGCAGGCAGGACCACATCCGCCAGCTTAGCCGTCTCCGTCAGAAAGATGTCCTGCACCACCAGGAAGTCCAGCTTTTCGAGGGCGGCCTTGTACGCCGGGTTCTCGGACGCCGGGTCGGCACCCATGATATACATGGCGGAAATCCGGCCTTCCGCAGCAGCCCGGAGCATCTGGCTGTAGCTCATACCAGGCTGACTGGGCACGTCCTCGCCCCATATCTGCTTGAGCCTGCGGCGGGCACCTTCGTCGTCCAGGGGTCGTTGGCCCGGCAGAAGTCCCGGATGCAGTCCCACGTCCCTGACGCCCTGGGTGTTTGCCTCCAGGCCGAAGTAGCCGATCCGCTCCGGACCACCCAGGAGCGTTGCGATGTTCCCAAGCGCCGCCAGCACCGCTTTGCCCTGCTCTCCCCTGGCAACCTGCGGCCCGTAGAGGAGGAAAGGCCGCTCGCCGCTGACCAACGCATCGGCCGCGGAGCGAAGGGCGTCAGGCAATACCCCAGTAATCCGCTCTACTTTCTCCGGCGTGTACCCTGAGACCCATTCCAAGGCCCTGTCCGCCTGCTTGCTCGGTTTGCCGGAGGCTTTCATCGCCTTCACCACCGCCAGGGTGAGGCCGTTCAGCAAGGTGACCTCGGTGCCGGGACGGTAGCGGAGCCAGGGGCCGTTGTACCGGTTCAGCTCGGTGCGCCTGGGGTTCGCCAGGACGATAGTGGCACCGTTGCGCTTTGCTCCTCGCTTCAAGAATAGGTTGAATACCGGCATCTGCTCGTCGGGGTCGAGGCCGAGGAGAAACACCACGTCGGCCTTGCGTGCCTCCTCGATAGAAGGTATCCCTGTGGGCAGAGCGGCCACGTCGGCGCCGTCCCGGTGGTCCAGGTTGTTGCTCCAGAGCCTGGTGCGGAAGAGTCGCTGGAAGAGGTAGTTTGCCTCGTTGCTCAGCTTGGCCGACCCGATTCCGCCGACCGCATTGCCCCCCTTTTCCGCAACGACGGCACTAAGCTTCTCGGCCACAAGGGAAAGCACCTCGTCCCAGGAAGCGGGTTCCAGTGCGCCGTTTTTCCTGACCAGCGGCTGCTTGAGCCGATCCGGGCTGTTGACGTATTTGAAGGCAAAACGCCCTTTGTCGCAGAGCCACTCGTCGTTTACGGCTTCGTTGGAGCGGGCCACGATCCGCCGCACCTCATGGGTTCGCACATCTATCCGCAGGTTGCACCCCAGGCTGCAGTGGGTGCAGATGCTGGGCGTCCGTTCCAGTTCCCATGGCCTGTAGTGGAATCGTGAGACGCGGCTGGTCAGCGCACCCACGGGGCACAGGTCTATGATATTTCCACTGGTCTTGGATGTCAGCTCGGTCCCGGGGAACACATCGATGACCGTGTCGCCGCCTCGCATGAACCTGCCGAGCTCCTGGTTGTCCTCCCACTCGTCGAGGTAGCGCAGACAACGCCAGCAGAGGATGCAGCGCTCCTGGTCCAGGATGATGGTGGGGCTTATCGGTTTGTGCTTCGCCTTGTGCCGCTTTGGCTCTACGTATCTGGAGTGAGGGTCGCCATACTTGTAGACCGTGTCCTGGAGCATACATTCGCCGCCCTTGTCGCAGGTTGGACAATCCAGAGGGTGGTTCGCCAGCAGAAATGCCAGGTTTGCCTTCCGGAACTCGGCCACCTTCTCCGTGTCGGTATGAACCACCATCCCATTGGTCGCGATGGTGGTGCAGGCGGTCATCATCCTGTTCCCGCGGGGTGTCTCGAACTCCACCATGCACATGCGGCACGCTCCGAGGGGGTCGAGCTTAGGATGATAGCAGAAAAATGGTATTTCTATTCCGGCTTTCTTCGCCGCTTCGATGACCACCGTCCCTTCCGGAACGGTTACCTCTTTTCCATCGATCGTCAACGTGACCGTTTTGGCCATGGTGCTCTCCTACTCTACAGAATCAGCGAATAGGCGAATGAGCGAACAGGCGAACCGCAGACCCGCCCATTCGCTGATTCG
>CAZDOZ010000002.1:0-5035 GCA_964507175.1 uncultured Anaerolineae bacterium | reverse complement strand
TTCGCTGATTCGCCGATTCGATATTTCGTTGATTCGCATTTACTCCGCCCCCAGACGATAGGACGCCCTAATGGGCAGTTCCGGCGATTTGTTCTCCGGGTTGGTACGCTTGATGTAGTCCACGTATTCCTCGCGCATCCTCTGCACTGAACTCCGGACGCCCCACACCGCGGCATCTCCCAGCGGGCAGAAAGTGTGCCCCGTAACATTGTTCGCTATGTCCAGGATCAGATCCAGGTCCTCCAAACGCCCCTCGCCGCGCTCTATCCGCCGCATGATATGCTGGAGCCAGCTAGTGCCCTCGCGGCATGGCGTGCACTTGCCACACGATTCGTGCTTGTAGAACTCCACAGCGCGCCTGTAAACACTGATGATGGACTGGGATTGACCGATGACTACCACGGCAGCGGAGCCAAGCATGGAGCCCGCCTGCTGTACGTCCTCGTAAGTCAGCGGGGTATCGAGCTGATCGCCGGTCAGGATCGGCATGGAGATGCCGCCGGGGATTACCCCTTTCGGCGGTTGGCCGTCCAGGGTGCCGCCACCGTAGTCGTAAATCAACTCCCGCAGCGTGACGCCGTGAGGCAGCTCGTAGAGGCCCGGCTTCTTCACGTCGCCGCTGAGAGAGAAAATCCTCATGCCGGGGCTCTTCTCGGTGCCGAAGCTCCTGTACCACTCCACGCCGTTCTTGATGATGTGCGGGACGTTGCAGATGCTCTCCACATTGTTGATGATGGTCGGCTTCCGGTAAAGGCCTTCCACCGCGGGGAACGGTGGTTTGAGCTTCGGATGCCCCCGTTTCCCCTCTAAGGAGCTGAGGAGCGCGGTCTCCTCGCCGCAGATGTACGCGCCGGCACCACGATGGACGATGATTTCCAGATCGAAGCCGCTCCCCATGACGTTCTTCCCCACCAGACCGGCCTCTTTCGCCTCCTCGAGAGCATGGATCAGTCTGTCGTAGGCGAAAAGGTACTCGCCCCGGATGTAGATGAAAGCGACGTGGGCTTCGATGGCGTAGGAAGAAATGATGATTCCCTCGATCAACTGATGGGGGTCGTACTCCATCAGCATCCGGTCTTTGAACGTGCCCGGCTCTCCTTCGTCCGCGTTTACCACCAGGTAGCGGGGATAGACGCCTTTCGGCAGGAAGCCCCATTTGACGCCCGTGGGGAATCCGGCACCGCCGCGTCCCCGCAGGCCGGAGTCTTTCACCATCTGGGTGACTTCCTCCGGTTTCATCTTGAGGGCTTTCTCCAACCCCTGGTATCCGCCCCGCTCTTTGTAGACCCGCAGGGTGTGGGAGAAAGGAACTTTCACGTTCGCCAAGAGCACTTTCGGCTCCATTCCGCCGAATCCCTGGGGGCTCTGGGGATCGGGAGTCAGGGTAGAGGTATCCAGAGCGCCTTGCTGGAGCATGTCCAGGATTTCGTCCACCCGCTCTTTCGTGAGCCGCTCGAAATATCGGCCGTCGATGCTCATCACCGGACCGTAGCCGCAGGCACCCAGGCAGCCAGAAGGCTCCTCCAGGGTCACGAAGCCATCTTCGGTGGTTTCGCCGAAGGAAATGCCCAGACGCTCCTGAACGTGCTTCGCAAGCTCCTCCGCGCCCCGGAGTTTGCAGGGAACGCCGGTGCACATCTGGATCACGTGCTTGCCCACCGGCTCTTTGTGGAGCATGGTGTAGAAGCTGGCGACCTCGCCCACGTAGGCCGGAGTCAGCCCCATCACCCCCGCAATGTCCACCATCGCGCCCGGTGGGATCCAGCCGATCTCTTCCTGGGCCACGTAGAGGGCCGGGAGCAGGGCCGAACGCGGGTCAGGATAGATTTCCATCAAATTGCGAATTTTCTCTCTTGCGGCATCCGATAGCACGTCAGCCTCCAAAATGAATCAATGAATCAGCGAATGAGCGAATCAGCGAATCGGCCGCGTCCATGGGAGCGTTCCCGCTGATTCGCCGATTCGTTGATTCGTTGATTTTTATCTGTCCACCTCTCCCAGAACTATGTCGATCGAGCCCACGATGGCGATGACGTCCGAGAACAGTTCGCCCCGCCCCATGATGTCCAGCGCCTGCAGGTTGACGAAGGAAGGCCCGCGAACCCGCAGCCGGTACGGCTTGGGCGAACCATCGCTGATCACGTAGAAACCAAGTTCGCCTTTGGGAGCGGCGATGGTCTGGTAAACCTCGCCGGGCGGCACCACCACGCCCTGGGTGGCGATCTTGAAATGGTGGATCAGCGCCTCCATGTTCCGGTCGATCTCCTCGCGCGGCGGATAGGCGACTTTGTAGTCGTCGGTGAGCACAGGGCCTTCGGGGAGCCGATCGAGAGCCTGCCGGATGATCCGCACGCTCTGCTCCATCTCCCGCATCCTGACCAGGTATCGGGCATAGATGTCCCCTTCCGTCGCCGTGGGGATCTCGAAATCGTAGTTCTCGTAGCCACAGTACGGGCGCACCCTCCGGATGTCGTAGGGGATGCCGGTGGCCCGCAGGATCGGCCCCGTGACCCCCATCGCTATGGCGTCCTCCTGTGAGATCTTGCCGATGCCGACGGTTCGCCCTCTCCAGATAGGGTTGTCGTCCAGCATCGCCCGGTAGTCCGCCAGCCGCTTCGGGAAGATTTCCAGAAAATTCTGCACATCCCGAGCGAACCTGGGGGGCACATCTTTGGAGAGCCCGCCAAACCGGAAATAGGCAGTGGTGAGCCTGGCCCCGCAGACCAGTTCGAAGATGTCCAGGATCATCTCCCGTTCCCGGAAAGCATACATGAGGAGGGCATGGATGGTGCCGGAAATGTCCAGCACGTGGGTGCCGAGCCACATAAGATGGCTGGCGATACGCTGGAGCTCCACCAGGATAACCCGGATGACCCTGGCCCGCTCCGGGACTTCGATTCCAAGGAGCTTTTCCACCGCCAGGACGTACCCCAGGTTGTTGGACATGGCGGAGAGGTAGTCCATCCGGTCGGTGTACGGGATGAAGTCCTTGTACCGTTTGTTCTCCCCGGTCTTCTCGAAGCCGGAATGCAGGTAGCCGATATCCGGGTAGAGGGCCACCACCCGTTCGCCGTCAAGCTCCGCTATCACCCGGAGGACGCCGTGAGTTGCAGGGTGCTGAGGCCCCATATTGATGACCATATACCGGTTGGTATCCGCCTTTTTCGGAGGGACTGAATACGGCTCGCCGACCTCCACCACCTGCCTGCCCAGATCCCGGAACTCATCGTCGTCCCAGTTGATTTTGAACGGGACGTGCTCCTGGCCGTAGTCACCGCCTCGGGGACCGCCGAGTGGATAATCTTTCCGCAGCGGATGGCCAACCCAGTCGTGGGGCATCAGGATGCGGCGGAGGTCCGGGTGTCCATTGAAATGGACGCCAAACATATCGTAGGTCTCCCGCTCGTGCCAGTTGGCTGTGGGCCATACGCCTACCACGCTGTCCACCTGGGGATTGCTGTCGTCGGGAATGGGAACACGCAGGCGGACCCGCTTGTCATGTTTCTCCATTGAATGAAGCTGGTAGATGGTGGCGAAACGAGGCTTCATTCCCAGCTTCAGGCGATCCACCGCCGTCACATCCACCAGATAGTTGTAGTGGAGATCATCCCGCAGGAACCGGGCGACGGGGATCAGGTCTTTCGCCCGCAAAGTAACAACCGACTCTCCGGCAGCATCGACCTCGTACCCCAGAACAGAATCCGGGAACCGCTCACGCAACTTCGCAACAGTTTCGATCGCTTCGCTCATGGGGTGTCCTTTTTTATCTCATGCTGGCCGCTTCCACAATCACCGGATTGTGGGCGGAGAGTTTCTCACGCTCGATCTTTTCCTGCAGCTTGACCAGGCCGTAGAGGAGGGCCTCAGGGCGAGGAGGGCATCCGGGGACGTACACATCCACGGGGATGATCTTGTCAACGCCCTGCAAGATGGCGTAGTTGTTGAAAGGCCCGCCGGCGGAGGCGCAGCTCCCCATGGCGATCACCCATTTCGGCTCCAGCATCTGGTCGTAGAGGCGCTTGACCACCGGCGCCATTTTGTTGGAGACCCGCCCGGCGACTATCATCAAATCCGCCTGGCGGGGAGACCCTCGGAAGACTTCTGCTCCAAACCGGGAGATGTCGTTCCTGGAAGCACCAGCCACCATCATCTCGATGGCACAGCACGCAAGTCCGAACAGAAGAGGCCACACGGAATATTTGCGGGACCAGTTTATCGCATCTTCGAGAGTGGTGGTCAGCACACCTTTGTTATCCAGGGCAAGCTCTAGTCCCATTTCAAAGCCCCCTTACGCCAAAGATAGACATAACCAACGAGCAAAATGAAGAGGAAAACCCCCATCTCCCCTATCCCGAACCATTTGAGTTTTTTCACTACTACCGCCCAAGGATAAAGGAAAAGCACTTCCACGTCGAAAACGATGAAAACGACGGCGACCACGTAGTAGTGAACCGGGAAGCGCTTCTTGGGCGAAGTGATGGGGATCATCCCCGACTCATAAGGTTGTCCTTTGACAGGGTTCGGGTTCTTCGGACCGAGGAGAGAAGGTAGAACCACAGCGATAACCGACATGGCTGCAGCTACAATCAACAACACCAGTATTGGCACATAGTCAATTGGCATTTCTTCCACCTTGACGAAACTGGTTTTTTCAGGCAATCGCTCGAATGACTGCCACCATAGTGCTAGAGCAAATGATAGCATAACTCAGGAGATGCTGTCAACTTTGGTGATCGTGTTTGTGAAAATTGGAGCCATATGTCGGCCACGCATTTTCTCGGGGTAGGAACGATCCGGCGGGTCGCCCTTACTTGGGATTCGCTTCAGAACCGCATCCTCCCGTTGCTTTTGCCACCCTGATGTTCGGACATTGGACTTTTGACAATCGGGCCGCCCCGCTGGGTTGAGTTTTTCGCCTTGAAGGCAGGAAAGAAGGGATGTACCAAGCGCGAAGCCTCAGAAAGCTCCGTTTTCGCTTTGTCAAGAGTCCAGTTGGACAAAAGTTTGGATATGGCGGGTAGCGGTGCATCGTGAG
>CAZDOZ010000001.1:51252-54973 GCA_964507175.1 uncultured Anaerolineae bacterium | reverse complement strand
AGCCCTCAGTTTTCGGATATTGACAAAGACTGATCGAATTGCTAGAATTGCGATTGAAAGGGGCGGTGGCGAAACTGGTAGACGCTGCAGACTTAAAATCTGCCGGAGCTCGGCTCCATGTGGGTTCGACTCCCACCCGCCCTATTTTTGTCGCCAATCTGCGTCGGTTAGACTGCCTCGCGGACCCTGCACGGAGGTCATCGCATGAACGAAATCTGGAAAGCCCTTCACGACCCCTCAGTTTTGGGCATTTTCATCCTCTCCGTCATCCTGGTTCTCGACTTCGTGATAGGAAGCCAACGGAACCTGCAATTGGCAGAGCGGTTCCGGGCGTGGGCCAAGAGCGCCCTTTCGGGAGCAGAGGGCAACTGGAGAAAGCCAAAAGCGTCAGGCTTCGAAGCTGTGATACAAAAGCCACCGCTTCCGTTCAGGAAGATGTTCATCCGGTCTATCATGCTCTCCCGCGAAGTCCTGCCTCTGTGGATCCTGTACATTTTTCAGAGGAAGCAGGACCTCCTTATTATTGAGGCTTCGACCCGGAAGGGGCTCAAAGGAGAGGTGGAAATGATACACCCGGAGACTTCCCTGGGACGGAAAGTTCTGAAAACTTTGGCGAAAGAAGGTGTGTGGTCGAAACAGGACATCGGCAAAGGGCTTGTGTTGATGACGAGGGGGAATGTCCACGATCTCTCCCTGGAGAAGGCACTTACAGCGTTTGTGCGCTCGTACGGCGAAAGCGTACGCCGGATGTCGTTCCGGAGGAAATCTCCGCAAGCTCTGACAGTGGTAGCGGTGGATGGCCTGGGCCCGAAAGGAACACAGCAGCTATTCCGTACTCTGGAGAGACTTGTGAAACTCTTGACGTAGGAGGTACCGACTTTGAGCATGCGTGACATAAGCAGAAATCTGTTGCGACCAGCTGAGGAAACGCCACCCGAGGAGTGCCTTGAGCCTACGGATGTGATAGACTCTGCCCATCCGCTGATAAAGGAAAGAGCTGAGGAGATAGCTGGTGGCATCGCAGACCCAATCGCCAGAGCAGAGAAGCTCTTCCTTTTCATCCGCGATGGGATCAGGTACAATTTTGCTCCGATGCTTCTCAGCAGGGACGACTGGAAAGCCTCCAAGACGCTGGAACGGGGTGAGGGTTTCTGCCAGCAAAAAGCAGTGCTGTTCGCTGCTCTGGCAAGGGCAGCAGGTATTCCAAGCCAGGTTGCGTTCCAGCACCTGAAAGACTACAAGCTCCTGGGAACCAGGTACGAGCCGTACATGCCCGGCGGCGTCCTGCCGTACCACGGCTTGACCGTTCTCTACCTGAACGGACGCTGGCTGTGGGAGGATGCGACGCTGGATTCCGATCTCTGCAACCGGAGGCGCTATCGAATAGTCGAGTTCAACCCCGACGGCCATGCTTTTCTGCACGCCACTGACCTGGATGGCAAGCCGCATTTCGAATTCCTGGGCACTTTTGGCCCATATCCGGATTTGCCAGAAGCCATCAGCGATGCCTTTGTGGATCCGGAGGAATGGGAATTGTGGCAGACGCTGGTGAAGAGCGCCCACATCACCATGTAAACGATAAAGCGCCACAGGGACGCAACTTGCGTCCCTGTGGCTCACACTGGACAGGAAGGCATGCGACTATGCAGCTACCCGCATCGGCACTCTGTCCTGCTCGACAGCGGCCATGCCTGCCTCGTCGGATTCCTTCGAAGATCTGCCGCCGTACTCGTTGACCCAGATGGGGTCAGTCAGTTCGGCGAGCCTCTTATCGTATTCCACCATCTTCCGGTAGTACTCCGGGTCTTCCAACGCAGCAGCGGCGTGCTCGTCCTCCGGTTCAGGTCTGTCCATTTCGATCAGTCGTCGCGCCAGCGCGTGGTGATCGCGGATCGGGCAGGGCATCAGGACATTTCCATTTTTCTTTGGATCGTTCTGGCCCAGCTCGTACTCCCACTGCCACTCGCGGACGTGCCTGAAGAATGGGGCTTCGAGGACGTCGTTGAGGGTTCCACCGTTCTTGTACACGTCCAGGATGTTGACCGGAGTGTAGGGGAAGAAAACGCATGGCATGACTTTGCCGTTCCAGTCGATGTAGAGATACCCATTCTCTCGTCCTGAGGAAATACATCCGTCGGAAAGATGGCCGAAGGACCAGAAGTCGGCGATGAATATCCGCTCTTTCAGGATCAGCTTCTTCCAGCCAGTCTGCCATATCCAGAGCCGCTGCTCTGGCGTCGGCATCAGATCCGTCGTGAAGCCTCTCCCTATAGGCATGTAGTGGAATATCCAGCCGTAGTACGCGCCTTTCTCCTTGAAGATCAGGTTGATAAACTCGTCGGACAAAATCTCTTGCCAGTTGTACCTGGTTGCGGTGATGGAGACGCCGAAAGGCACCCCGACGTCGTTCAGGTTATCCATTGCCTGGAGGACTTTCTTGAATACGCCTTTGCCACGCCTGGCGTCGGTCTTCTCCTCCAGCCCCTCCACGGAGATGGCGGGGATGATGTTACCGACCTCGGCAAGCCTATCCGCAACCTTTTTGTCGATCAGCGTGCCGTTGGTGTAGGTCATGAAGATAGACCCCTGGTGCTTTGCGGCGGCCTCAATTAAGCCTTTGCCCTTATCCCGATACACGAAGGGCTCTCCTCCGGAGATCGTCATCAACCTGGCCCCCCACAGCGTCTCTGCTTCAGTGATGATCCGGTCGAATATCTCCCACGGCAACTTCTCGTATGTAGCTGAGCTGGAGCTGGCGTAGCATCCCACGCAGTGCAGGTTGCACCCTTTCCCAGGGCTGATCACCAGCGTCGCTGGAGGGCCATACCCGTTGTGCTCCGCTGTGAACTTCTCGATTGTCTCCTTTTGAGCGGATCGTAGGAACACGCCCATGGCGAGTGCGTTGATTATGGCCCGACGGCTCGCAGGAGAGAGATTCTTTTTGCCCAGGGCCCTGTCCACCGTGTGAAGCAAAGCAATGGCTGCCTCGACTTTCTCACGCTCGAGCCTTGGGGGTCTTGTCCAAGGTTGGTTCAAGGAGGATCGTAACTTCTTCTCGATTACTTTGACGGCCATTTTGCGAAGGCGATCGCTTTTCAGCAACGTGTCGGACATCTTGACTACGGCCTCTATTCCGCCTTTGTTGGCCAGTTCTATCAGGGAGTGTTCTGTAAACATGCTCTACCTTCCTCTACGAATGTGCTTCACCCCTTCCCTCTGGCGAACCCGCCTTTAGGGGGAAGGTGCCCGAAAAAAACGAAATAATGACGGAAAAAAATTCTTGAGACTACCATTTCAGTATGTTCAGCACCTCCTGCACGAAAGCGGAAACCTGTACCTGCTTCTCGGGGGAAAGCGTTGCCAGTGCATCACGACATCCACTCAAATGAAGCAGTAATCGGGCAGTATACTCCTTGTCCAGCAACCCGGCCCCGACCAAGCCAACCACGGCCCCTACTAAAACCTGCAAACCTGCTTCTGTGGGAAACCCCACTTTTCTCAGCTCCTCCACTACTCCCCGACGTTTTTCCTCTGTTAATTGCTGGAGGTTCAGGAGCAATGCTATGATGGTCTCCACGACCGTTAGGTCTGGATTGGTGTGGAATGGCAGGCGCTCGATCAGGTATTCCAATACCTTTCTATGAGATCGCTCCCCGCCTTCTATGAGGGTTCGAAGGATGTGGGAAGTCGCTTCCTTCCATTCATCCTCTCCTCGGGGTGA
>CAZDOZ010000001.1:0-51152 GCA_964507175.1 uncultured Anaerolineae bacterium | reverse complement strand
TCTCTCTGTCCGCTGGGCGGAAGAATACAGTAGATCTGCCTGGGCTGCTCGTTCTGGAATGTCGGTACTCCGATTTCACCAATCCTTTGGATTCCAGCAACCGGAGCATTTCGTATGCGGTCACGTTACCCAGGTGCATTCGCCTGGCAACCGTGGTATAGTGCAACGGCTCTCCAGCCTCTCGATATAGAGAGAGGAACTTATTCAAGAAATCTTTTTGCCGGCGAGTCAGTTTCATGATTCTCCCTTTGTCTTTAATTTTAATCGTATTTCCGAAAAAGTCAAAAAACGGACCGAAGGAAATACGCAGGAAGGGCATGGAGAACGTTCGGAAGCCATGCGGGCGCCGTGTGTCCGAGAACGTCAGCGCCGCAAGGCCTTGCTCGCAGGACTTACACCTGAAGACACAGCTGCCCCATCATTCCGAGGAGGAAGTGGAGTGACGGCGGGGATTTTCTGACCAGCGATCACCTGCTCCGGTGCAGAGGCGACGCTCTTAAGGGCTAAGAATCTCTTCCCGTGAAAAATTTCCCAACCGAACTTGACATCTCTGGTGGGGGGCATTATAATGCGCCTGGATGTGGAGTATGTATGCCAGACTTGACAGTTGAGAAAGTTACGATCTATATTAGAAGCAGAAGTATGTAAAGTGTTGCACGACACGACTTTGGTGATGCAACTGATCGAGATATGTAAAAGCGGAAGTCATCCCATAAAGGGATGTGTCCTGCACCCCCAGGAACCCACGGGGCAGAAATCTTAAAGACAAAGCGAGGCAATTATGGAAGAAGAGGAAGAAAAGAACGAAAAATTATCCATGGTGATCCTTAGCGGGGATATGGACAAGATAATGGGTGCATTTATCATAGCAACAGGAGCAGTAGCATTTGACATGGATGTTACCATGTTCTTTACTTTTTGGGGGCTCAGGGCATTACAGAAGAAAAAACATACTGGGGATAGTTTCTTTGGAAAGATACTCGGTTTGCTAAACCCGGGAGGCATCGACAACCTTGCTCCGTCCAAATACGCCTTCGGCGGACTCGGTAATTGGATGTTCAAGAAGATGATGAAAAAACACAATGTGACTCCCCTTCATGAGCTCCTACAGAATGCCATCGATTTGGGGGTAAATATTGTGCCATGCCAAATGAGCATGGACGTGATGGAAATAAAAAAGGAAGATCTGGTAGATGGGATAGGCGAGCCCGTCGGAGTTGGGACATTTATTGCCGAAGCTAGGGAGTCTCAAATAACATTATTCGTCTGAGACACATTATGCAGGAAGGTATTATGGTCGTAGGATAGCGCTACGCTCGATTGTTGTTGTGTAGCAATGTCGTGAAAGTAGTCTGTGTCAATGTATGAGTAATGAACGAGGAGGTTCAAATGGCTAAGAAGATGGCGGTTGTGCTTTTCTCTGGTAGCGTGGATAAGCTAACTGGATTAGCTGTCCTCGTTGGTGGTGCAGCTGCACAGGATATGGAAGTTGACATTTTCCTCCAGCTCTGGGGTTCCTACGCTTTCAGAAAAGATGTCGTAGAGGGAAACGCCAACTTTTCGGAATTCTCAGAGCTAAAGCCCCAGGTTCATAAAGCCCTCGTAGAGCTTAAGGCACCTTCCTGGCTTGATTTACTGAAGCAGGCAAGGGAAGCGGCCCCTGTGAGGATTCACCTGTGCTCTCTCGCTTTCCAGATTTGGGGAGGAAAGAAAGAAGATTTCCTGGACATTGTCGATGACGTCATTGGCGCTGGTGAGTTCATGGATATGGCAGAAAAGGCAGATGCGACATTCTTTGTCTAAAATCTAGCTCTGTACTTGTTTTCTGGCTCAATCCCAGCATTTTGAGAGTCTGGGTTTTCCAGGGGCAATGAGAGATTGGTGTATGCCTCTGGCCACTCACTATCTAAGGAGGAATCAAATGACTGAAGAAGAATTGAGAAACATCAAGTCGGACAAAGTGGTTGATGCAAGGGGGACATCTTGTCCTGGTCCGCTTTTGGCAGCGAAAAAGTCGATAGCGGCAGTTCCTGTTGGTGGAGTGCTGGAAGTCCTCTCGTCGGACCCGGGGACCAACAGGGACATACCTCTGTGGGCAAAGAAGATGAAGTACGAGCACTTGGGCATCCTGGAGGAGCCCGGATACTGGAGGATCTTCGTCAAGAAAACAAGGTGACGATGCGAAAAGCCAAGCATTTTAAGGGATTGAGACTTCCGAGGCTTGCAACAAAAGATAGCCAAGACAAAGCAACTGTGCCATAGCTTCGGAAGTTTCCCTTTGTTTGAAGGAGATGATGGAGGTAGACAAGGTATGAGTGCAGAGAAAAAAGAGGAGAATAAAGAGTTTGCTCCTAGGATTCTCGTTTTTTCGACTGACAGCATTTCAGACCCCGGAATAGACCTGGCTGGTAGCTCGCATTTGGTGTATCCTTCTACAGTGGATGTTATATCCCTTCCATGCTCAAGCGGAATAAAGCCCAAATGGATTCTCCATGCCATTGAGAAGGGGTTCGATGGTGTGTTCATCGCCGCGGATGGGACAGACTGTCCCTTCCTCCCAGACTGTACAACTAGAACAGCGAAGATAGCCGATGAAGCACAGAACCTTCTGAAAGAAAAGGGGTATAGTCCCCAAAGGGTGAAGATGGGGGCAATTTGCTCAGTTTGTGCGGAGCCATTCGCGAACCACATGAACAATTTCTTCAACGCCCTCAAGGGACTTGGCCCATCAACAGCAGAAGGCTCGAAGAGTGCAGAAGGTTAGGAGGTGAAATAATGGAATATGATGTCTTAATCATAGGAGGGGGGATAGCCGGCATGGAGTCGGCGATCAATCTTGGGGATGCAGGTTACAAGGTTCTGCTCGTCGAGAAAGAGCCGAGCATTGGCGGCAAAATGATTCTTCTGAGCAAGGTCTTCCCCACTCTTGACTGTGCAAGTTGTATCAGTACACCGAAAATGGCGGAGACAGCGCACCATCCGAACATCACCACCATGACGTATACGGAAGTCACGGAAGTCAGGAAAGATGGGGATGGATTTAGTGCAAAAATCCTAAAGAAACCCAAATACGTCAATGAGACTGCCTGTACTGGATGCCAAGAATGCGAAAGAGCTTGCCCGGTGAATGTTGAACACGATGAGTTCAATTTCGACCTCGTTGGACGAAAGGCTGTTTACATACCCTTTCCGCAGGCTATCCCCAAAGTCGCTGTAGTCGACATAGACAATTGTATCCTCTGCGGCGCATGCGAAAGAGCCTGCCCTGCAGATGCCATTGACTTCACCCAGGAACCGGAAGAACTGGAAGTGAATGTAAAATCGGTTATTGTTGCAACCGGGTTTAGGCTCTTCCCCGCGGAACGGAAGCCTCAGTACGGATTCGGGAAATTCAAGAATGTCATAAATGCCATGCAAATGGATAGGCTGCTTGCCCCGACAAGGCCTTTTAATACGGTTCTGAGGCCTTCGGATGGCAAAGAGGCGGAAAACATCGCCTATGTCCTTTGTACTGGCTCAAGAGATAGAACAGTTGGCAACCCTCTTTGCTCCCAGATATGCTGCATGTATTCAATCAAACAGGCCCAGCTTATATTGGGAGCCCTTCCCCTTGCTGATGTGACGCTTTACTATATGGACATAAGGGCTTACGGCAAAGGGTACGAAGAGTTCTTCAAACAAACCCGGGATATGGGAGTCCAATTCGTAAAGGGTAGAGTTGCGAAAATAGAGGAACTAGAAAACGGGAACCTTCTCCTGAGGTACGAGGACATAGAGAATGGCGGAAGAGTACAAGAGGCTGAACACGACATGGTTGTTCTCTCCGTCGGACTGCTCCCAACTCCAGAGGTAGCCTCGATATTCAAGGGGGAGAAACTGGAATTGGATGACTACTATTATGTAAAGCAGGTTGACGAAGATTTGAGCCCGGCAAGGACAAGCATAGAAGGTGTTTTTGTGGCAGGAACCGCTTACGGGCCCAAAGATATACCTGACACCATACTGTCGGCAGGGGCTGCCTCTGCAGAGGCGATAGCCTACATGGAAACGACGAGGAGGCAGAAGTGACTGAGAGGAGAATTGGGGTATACATCTGCCACTGCGGTGGAAACATCTCTGATTATGTAGATGTGAAAAGAGTCAGAGATGCGATAGCAAACGAGCCCGGCGTCGTCGTCGCCAAAACCACCATGTTTGCCTGCTCAGATGCCGGCCAACAAGAGATGATAGACGACATAAAGGAGAAGAAGCTCGATGGTCTCGTTGTCGCATCTTGTTCACCGAAACTTCACCTCCTTACTTTCAGGGGCGTTGCAAAAAGGGCCGGGTTGAACCCTTACCAGTACGTCCAGGTGAACATAAGGGAGCAAGATTCATGGGCTCACAGAGAGGATTGGGAAGGGGCAACGGAGAAAGCAATAGAACTGGTAAGAGCTGGTATAGCCAAAGCAAGACTATCCAAACCCCTTAAACCACTAGAGGTAGAAACGGTCAAAAAAGCCCTCATCATAGGAGGGGGAATAGCCGGACTTAGAGCAGCGCTCGTTCTGGCCGACATGGGGATATATGTCTATCTCATAGAACGAGAGGAGAAAGTCGGCGGCTGGGTAAGTAAGTTCTCCGTAATGTATCCACACGACAAAAACGGAAAAGAGATTATAGATGAGCTGATGTCTGAGATTGCCAAGAGAGGCTCCAAGATAACGATATTCACGAAAGCCGAGCTTCTGAAAAAGGCCGGATACCTGGGGAACTTCGAAGTAACGATAAAGGTGGGCGACAAGCCTGGCGAAACCATCGACCTCAAAGTCGGCGCCATCATAGTAGCGACAGGATTCGATACATACGAGCCGAAGCAAGGGGAATACGGATACGGCATGAAAGGGGTGGTCACTCTGCCTAAGTTCAAAGAAATGGTGGAGGCCTCGGATGGAGAGCTGCGGTACGATGGAAAACAGGTGAAAAGCGTAGCTTATATCTATTGCGTCGGTTCTCGCCAGAAGCCAGACGTAGAAAACGCGAACACTTACTGCTCTCGCTACTGCTGTAACGCGACCATCCACACATCGATCCTGGTTTCAAAGGTGGATCCGACTATCCACCAATTCCACTTGTACAGGGATATAAGGACATATGGAAAGTACGAGACCCTGTACGAGGAGTCCCAGAAGCTCGGGTCGGTCTTCATCAAATTCGATGAGGATGAGCCACCTGTTGTAGATTCTTCCAACGGCACGCTGAGGGTGAGGGTTAAAGACCTTCTGACAAATAGGGAAGAAGTTGAGATATACCCGGATCTGGTCGTGCTAGTGACCGGCATGGTACCGAGACAAAACGCTGACCTGACAAACGCGCTCAAGATTCCGATTGGGCGGGATAGATTCTACAATGAAATCCACCCCAAGCTGCGACCTGTGGAGACGGTGATTGATGGAGTATACATCGCTGGCGTTGCTCAGGGACCAAAAAACTCCTCCGAAAGCACAGCCTCTGCCCTCGCAGCTGCTTCGAAGGCGGCAGCACTTGTTATGAAAGGGTACACCGAGTTGCAGCCAACGGTAGCGTTCGTAGACCCAGACAGATGCGAGTGGTGTGGTGCTTGCCTGGAGGCATGCCCCTACGAAGCCATCAAAAAGGTTAAGGACGAACAGCGGGGCAAGGAGGTTGCTGAAGTCACCGAGCTGCTCTGCAAAGGGTGCGGTGGATGCGTCCCGGTTTGCCCGGCGGATGCCATTCAGGTCAAAGGTTATGAAGACCAGACTATATTGGCAGCAATAGATGCGCTCTTGGAGGGGGAGTGAGATGTCGAAGACAAAAACCTACCTTGAGATGAAGAAAAAGATGAAAGTCCCAAAGGAACTGATGACAAAGACCCAGGAATTCGCAAAGATTAAAAAGCTGATAACCAAAGCTTTGGAATCCGAACCGAAGACAGTTCCTGAAGTGGCAGAGATTGTTTCCATGCCCACCTCCGAGGTAATGTACTGGATGATGACGATGAGAAAGTATGAAGCCATCATAGAAACAGGTGATGTTACCGAGGATGGCTACCATAAGTACACGCTGGTGAAAAGGGGGAAATGATGGCAAAAGTCAATCCAGGCTTCTTGGACAAGGTGAAGGAACTCGGGGCTTTTGACATAAGCGCTTGCTACAGTTGCGGAAACTGTACAGCGATATGCCCTCTCTCCACGGAAGAGTATTCCTTCCCAAGGATGATGATAAGGTATTCTATGCTGGGCCTGGAAGATAAGATATTGAGCGGGCCCGAGCTGTGGCGGTGTTACTACTGCGGGGAGTGCACGGATACCTGTCCCAGGCAGGCAGACCCTGGTGGGCTCATGATGGCACTCCGTCGCTATGCTATACGGCGCTACTCCCTTGGGAAAATCGCAGACCTTTTCTACAACGGCACCAGCGCGGCGGTAACCTGGCTTGTCCTTACCGTTGCCGCTATAGCGGGCATAGCCTACTTCCACAATCCGAATCCAAACCTGACCAAGGTGGATCCGCTGTCGTTCATAACGTTGGACTTCCTCCATTACGCTGGTATAGTCCTCGGGGTTGTAATAGCGTTCTTCGCCATAGTCCAACTGGTGGTAATGTGGAGAAGCTTGCACAAGGACGGGATACAGGCAAGTCTGGGGGAGTGGCTGCAGAGTTTCTGGGATATATTAATCAATGAGGTGTTTATTCAGAAAACGTTCGACGAATGTGAGGACAAAAACCGCTACTGGGCCCATCTGGCGCTGTTATGGGGCTTTTTGGGGTTGTTTTTGGCGACTATCCTTGCTTTCGGCATAGATTTTCTGATCTCCGTAAACAGTGGACTGAAGATTGTGCCACATGTAATAGGAATAGTATCAGGGCTCGTCTTGCTTTATGGGTCGGGATACTATCTCTACAGGAGGTATTTCATAAAAGACAGTTACTCGAAATACTCTCACCACAGTGACTGGGTGTTCGTATGGCTGATGTTCCTGGCGGGTCTCACGGGCTTTTTGCTGGATGTATTCATGTGGGTCAATCTGCCCTGGCCAGCCTATATAACTTTCGCCGTGCACTTGGTAATAGTGTTCGATTTGTTGCTCACGGCACCGTTTACCAAGTTTGCCCATGCCATTTACAGGCCACTGGCACTATGGATGTCGGAAACTTACAGCAGGAAAGAAAAAGAGCAGCAGGCTCAGGCCTGACGATACTGCTCTCTACATTCAAACCGTCTCAAACAGCGCTCCTGGTTCTGACAGGAATGCTAGGGTATCTCATAGCTTCGGGAGGAAGGGTGGACGTGGCCCTTCCTCTCGTGACCTTTGCACTTCTTCTTGCGGTATCAGGTACCACAGGGCTGAACATGTACTTCGATAGGGATATCGACGCTCTGATGTTCAGGACAAAAGACAGAGCGCTACCATCCGAGCAGATATCCCCAAGCACAGCCTTCTCCATCTCTGTTGCCCTTGTGATTCCAGGGATACTCCTTGCGGCCGGCATCAATCTTTTGTGCGGATTTGCCGTGTTCTCTGGCTTCATAATCGATCTGCTTTTGTACACGGTTTTGCTGAAAAGGAGGAGCCCTTTTTCTGTATCGGTAGGTGGAGTTGCAGGAGGGATGCCTGCTCTTGCAGGGTACGTGGCCTATTCCAGCAGATTGGACGGCCTTTCTATATCCCTTGTCCTCATCATAGCTCTCTGGTCAATGGCCCACATCTGGCTGATATCCAGCTACTACGTCGAGGACTACGAGAGAGCAGCCGTGCCCATGCTGCCAGCGATTATAGGGGTCAAGAAAGGGGTCATCGCGTCGAGCACAATTGTCTTGCTGATCAACGCTGTGGTGTTTGGAGTACATCTGATGGGATACTGCGCTATTAGACCTTTTCTGGCCTCTCTGCTGTTATCTATCCCTTCCCTTTACTTTGCCTGCAGGTACTTGAGAACTAACCACAGAACTTATATCAAGAAGGCCTACTTGCTTTTGAGCCCGTACCTGGGCTTGATGATGATACTGCTGGCGTTGTTCCGATTTCTGCACTGAGCTATCTGCTGGGCATACCACTCATGCAAGAGGGTAGGAGCTCATTTAAGCGTAGAGCATGCCTACAGTCACGTCCCTCATTTAGTGTGCAGACAACACACCGGGCCTACGTCCAGGACGGCGGGAAAAGTGCCCGGCAGTCACCACGGTTAAGTGTGGTGCTATCATGTAAGGAGGATTCTGGAAAATGGTTTCCTACGACACAAGCCACCTGCGCGTGGATCGCAAATCCCGCGCAAAGATCCCCGCAAACGACATTCCTTATCGTCCGGCGGAAGAAAGGCTCAACGATTTCGAGGAAGCTTTCCACTTGTACGACTTGGATACGATCAAAGTCGAGGCTTCGCGCTGCATAATATGCCGTGCCCCACAGCCGTGCGTGGAGGCCTGTCCCCTGCATAACAATATTCCCTTAGCCCTCTGGCACATGAGCCAAGGGGAGATAATAGATGGGATAAGGGTTTTCCACCAGACCAGCGGCTTTTCGGAGATATGTGGCAGGGTATGCCCGCAGGAGCGTCTATGCGAGGGTGCCTGCGTTATTGGCAAATTGAGGGACCCGGTACACATCGGCATGCTTGAGGCATCGGCAGCCACTTATGAGCGCAAAACGGTGGGATACCCCGAGCCACCTCAGGTGGCTCCTACAGGGCAGAAAGTAGCAGTGATCGGATCTGGCCCTGCCGGACTCCTGGTGGCCGAAAGGCTTGCGAAGCTAGGGCATAGCATTACCGTATATGAAGCATGGCCTAACCCCGGCGGCCTGCTGGTGTATGGCATTCCCAATTTCAAGCTGGACAAGGAAATTCCGAGGTACAAGATACGGTACCTGGAAGAAAAACTCGGTGTGAAATTTGTCTGCAACACCCGAATTTGCGCCGAAGGCAACCCGACTCTCGACGATCTGATAGAGGAGTACGACGCAGTGTTCCTGGGCACTGGTGCGGAAATAGACGCCAGCATGCGTGTTCCAGGGGAGGACCTCCCAGGGGTCTATCATGCCACAGAATACCTTGTG
This sequence comes from uncultured Anaerolineae bacterium, assembly GCA_964507175.1. Lineage (GTDB taxonomy): Bacteria > Chloroflexota > Anaerolineae > S016-19 > S016-19 > S016-19. Next base: position 42,096 of record CAZDOZ010000001.1, on the reverse strand, counting down.
AAACTGAACCTGCCTCCCGAAATGCTTCCCCCTGGCATGAGGGAAAAACCACAGGTGGAAGGGAAACGAGTGGCAGTAATAGGTGGTGGCGATACAGCGATGGACTGCCTGCGCACTAGCCTCCGGATGAAGGCCAAGGAGGTCACATGCGTCTATCGTCGATCCGAGGTGGAAATGCCGGCGGGTCTCAAGGACAAGCATCTGGCAGAGGAAGAGGGTGCACATTTCGAGTATCTGACGGTCCCGACGAAATTCATCCCTGGCGAGGACGGCCGTGTCGCGGCCATGGAATGCATCCGTATGAGGTTAGGGGAGCCGGACGAGTCAGGCAGGCGCAGGCCAATCCCAATCGAGGGGACAGAATTCACGATAGATGTGGATCTGGTGGTGCTTGCAATCGGATATTGGCCCGATCCCATTTTCAAGAAAACTGAACCATGGTTGGAGTGCGATAAATGGGGACTCATAAAGGTGGACCCTGAGACTGGAGAGACCAGCAGGGAAGGCCTATATGCGGGAGGTGACAATGTCAATGGCCCCGATCTGGTGGTAACGGCCCTCGCAGGGGCGCGCAAGGCGGCCGAGGCGATGGCAGAGTATTTGGAGAAGAAGAGAACAGGGCACTAGTCCGGTGACGTCAAACCGCTTACACTTGCGGCGGTGTTCTCCAGCGGAGACTCCGCCGCTTTTTGTTGCCGCACCGAAACGCCGAAAGGAACTGCTTTGCGCGGCGCTGCGCCCTTGGGGGTGGATGAGGGCAGAACACGCGCACAACTACGCCATCGGGCTTACTGACTGCCTAGCAAGAGGAATGTGGGGAACTACCCCAAGGGGGCAAGTCTCGTGCCTGTCCAGCGGAGATCAGCGTTCATCTGCGTTCAATTTTCGGAATAGACTGTGCAATCTGCCCCAAAGCATTCCCAGACGCGCGGATGAAGGTGCTTTTGACCGCCGATGCAGGACTCTGTTAGAATGTTTTCGTAACTGTTCAGCCTTGAACAAATCGAAAGCGGATTCCGCAGATTTCACGCAGATACCCGCAGATAAGGCAAATAAAACCAGAAAAAGATCAGCGAAAATCAGCGTCATCAGCGTTCTACTGCTGGGGGGCTGAATAGTAACATGTTTTCAAATTATGCCGCCGAGGCGCGGGGGAAAACAGGCCTATGCAGGATGATCGATTCAACTTGGAATTGACGGGCATTGCTCACGGAGGAGAAGCGTTTGGTTTCCATCAGGGAAAGATTTACTTCGTCGCGTACGCCATGCCGGGAGAGAGGGTGTTCGTCGAAAGGATAGAAGAGAAGAAAAAATGGGGGCGAGCTCGGCTGTTGGAAGTCCTGCGCCCCTCTCCGGACAGGATCGAACCGCCATGTCAGCTTTTTGGCCTGGAGGGATGTGGTGGATGTCAATGGCAATATATCCGTTACGAGCGCCAGCTTGCACTGAAAAAAGAGGTGGTGGAAGACCAGTTGCGCAGGCTTGGTGGAGTACGCCAGCCTCCAGTGAAGTCCACCATGCGCGTGAGCGAGCCATGGGGATATAGGAATAGTGCCCGTTTCGCGGTTACTTCGGATGGTAGGACCGGATTCCGGCGCGCTAACAGCCACGAGGTGATACCGGTGGAGTCGTGCATGCTTCTCCATCCCCGCCTCACCGAATTGTACGACCTGATGGAGACTTCATGGCCCGGCCTCCAAAGCCTCACCCTGCGGGTTGGGGTGAACACTGGCGAAGCTATGGTGATTCTCGAAGTCAAGGGGAAGGGATGGCCGGAGATCGAAGTGAATGTTCCTGTTTCCATAATCATCCACACAGAAAAAGGATATTACCCGGTAATCGGATCGTCGTACATCACGGAGGAGGTATCCGGAATCCGTTACCGTATCTCCGCAGGAAGCTTCTTCCAGGTCAACACGCCCGGAGCAGAGCGTCTGGTCTCGCTGGTAAAAGAATTCTTGGACCCCGCACCAGGACAGCGGGTGCTGGACGCTTATTCCGGCGTCGGACTTTTTGGCCTGGCGTTGGCCAGCGATGCGGCTGAGGTGGTAGGGATCGAGGAGAACTCGTATGCAATCGAGGACATGGCTCAGACGGCGGCATCTTTGGGAATGGACAATATCACGTTGTACGAAGGCCCTGTGGAAGAAGTCTTGCAGACCCTGGACGATTCTGTGGATCTGGCTGTGGTGGATCCGCCGCGAGGCGGGCTTGGGAAAGGGGTTGCCGCCCACCTTCGGAGGCTTGGCGTCCGCCGCCTGGCGTATGTTTCCTGCGATCCCGCTACCATGGCGCGTGACACGAAGGCGCTGGAATCCCAGGGGTACACTCTGGAGATGGTACAGCCAGTGGATCTCTTCCCCCAGACATTTCATGTAGAAACCGTGGCCCTGTGGGTTGTGAAGGACAAACTGGACTCTGCCGAGAATAGATCTGAGTCTTGGGCATGAGTGCGGAGAGCGCTCTGAATCCACATCTCGGGTGGTAAATCGGTACCATTCGGTATTTTTGGATGGCATCGGGTTCTGGATTTCTCTAGGTAGCGGAGGGCAATGCATTCCTGCACGGCCGCATAGAGTTCATCACCCACTATCTCAATGTCTTATACTCTGGTGCGGACTGCTGATATTGGCTTGTGACCTTTGGGGAGGGGAATGTAGGTAGGTATGGTTGCAATTGCCGACATAGGGCACCTCCTGAATCGACCCAACGAGGCGCCCCCGGCAGGATTCGAACCTGCAACCTGCGGATTCGAAGTCCGACGCTCTGTCCTTTGAGCTACGGGGGCGCAATGCACATAAATTCTAACACACAGAATTCCACACTGCAACTGCGCGAGCCCTGACCTACTCGTACCTCAACGCGTCTATCGGATTCAGGGATGCCGCACGGGATGCGGGGTAAATCCCGAAAAATAATCCAACAGCAATGGAGAATCCTGTGGCCAGAAGGATCGCCTGGAAGGTTACCACGGGAGCGAGATCTCCGGCAACACTGGATATCGCCTTCGCCCCGGCAACTCCCAGTAAGATCCCGATGATCCCACCTGTCAGGGAAAGTGCCGTTGCTTCTACCAGGAATTGAAGCAGGATGTCCCGCTTCTTTGCTCCGACTGCCTTCCTCAGACCTATCTCCCGCGTGCGCTCTGTCACGGACACGAGCATGATGTTCATAATCCCGATGCCTCCGACCAGCAGCGATATGGCAGCTATCGCCCCAAGAAAGATGGTGAGAATCCGGGTAACATCGCCGAAAACGCTTATCAGGTCTGCCTGACTCACGATGGTGAAGTCATCCTCACCACCCTGGAACTTGATTCCGTGCCGCTCACGCAACACGGTAGCGATCTCCTCAGTAGCCCTGTCCATCAACGATTCGTCAGCCACCTGGACATATACCACCGACATCAGCGGTTCTCCTCTGGCGTTGCGTGAGTTCGGGAACAGCCTGGACTCCGCAGTGGTGAGAGGGACGTAAATCTGCTGATCCTCGCTGCCGAAACCCGATCCTCCTTTCCGTTCCAGCACTCCCACGACCTCGAAAGAGAGCTTGTTGATCTGTATCCGCTCTCCAATGGGGTATTCATCCCCGAAAAGGTCCTCCGCCACCCGGCTGCCCAGCACAGCTACCCTGGCTTTCGTCGTGGTGTCTTCCTGAGAAATGAACCTGCCTACTATCACCCTTGAGTTGCGAACCTGAGCGTAGTTGGGCATTACGCCGGAGACGTTGAACCGCTTGCTGTGATGCCCCGACGTCACCAACCCCGCGCCTAACATCTGGGGGGAGACTGCTACAGCGTCCGGCACACTGTATGGGTCTGCTATCGCCATTGCGTCCTGGTAGGTAAGGTTGGAAAGCGTAGCCCTGGCATGAGGCCCCTCCTCCATCGTACCCGGCATCACGAAAAGAAGGTTCGTGCCCACACTCTGGAGCTGGCCTGTCACGTAGTTTTGCACGCCCTGGCCCGCGGCCAGCAGTGCAATTACAGCACCAACGCCGATGATTATCCCAAGCATCGTCAGAAAAGAACGCAGCTTGTTGACAAGCAATGCCTGCCATGCAACCTTGACCGCTTCCCAGTATTTCATGCTGCCTCCTCCACCCCATTGAGATAGATATCTACTCCCGCCTCCAGAGGGTGCTCCACGGTCTCTTCTTCAATGACGAGACCGTCTTTGAGGTGGACTATCCTCTGAGTATGTCTGGCGACTGCGGGCTCATGGGTGACCAAAACCACCGTTATCCCCCTCTCTCGGTTCAGCCGCTGAAAGATATCCATGATCTCTGCCCCGGCTTTGGAATCCAGGTTACCCGTGGGCTCGTCTGCCAAAATCAGGTCGGGGTCGTTCACCAGCGCCCTGGCGATGGCAACCCGCTGTTGCTGCCCACCGGAAAGCTCATTTGGGCGGTGGTGAAGCCGGTCTCCCAGCCCCACCGCTTCCAGCGCCGTCAGCGCCTTCCTGCGGCGATCCCGCGCCCCGGCATAAACTAGCGGGAGCTCCACGTTGTGCAGCGCAGAGACCCGGTACAGCAGGTTGAAATTCTGGAAGACGAACCCGACTTTCCGGCTCCGTATCTCGGCGAGCCTATCGTCGGAAAGGGCAGAGACATCCATGCCGCTTAGCAGATACCTGCCGCTGGTGGGCTGATCCAGGCACCCGATAATGTGCATCAGGGTAGACTTGCCCGATCCGGAAGGGCCCATGATCGCTACCATCTCGCCTTGATCCACGCGCAAATCTATGCCTCGCAGTGCGTGTACCTCCACGGAGCCCATGTGGTACACTTTTGTGATGCCCTGCAGATCGATTACGGGGGTTTCGCTCATCTCTTAGAACTCCCAAAGCTCATGGTGGACTGCAGTTCTTCTTTCCAGTTCTTCGGAACGAGGAATATGGTATCGCCCGCCTTTGCGCCGGAGAGAACCTGACTGCTCTTGTCGCCACGAACACCAAGTTCCACTGGCGTTGCCCTGAGATTGCCACCCACGAGTTTGAAAACCAGCGTCTTGCCGGTCTTCGCGTCTATCCGGACAAATCGGTTTGGCACGAGGAGCACGTCTTTCAGATTTTGCGTGGTTATCGTTACATCAGCGTACATTCCTTCCTTCAAAGGGGCCTTTGTCTTTTCCAAATCGACTTTTGCTTTGTACGACGTCACCCCGTTGACCACCGTAGAGACCGGGGAGACGTAGCTAACTGTTCCTGCCAGGATGACATTCCGCAATGCGGATGGTTTGACCTTGGCCTGCTGGCCCACCCTCACTTTTGCGATATCCATCTCGTCCACCGTCACATCCACGTAAAAGCCGCTGTCCAAATCTATCATCACGATGGCAGGCTTCATAGTCGGAGGCATTTCTCCTTCTTTCACGTTCACCTCGGCGACAACGCCGGAGAAGGGGGCATGTATCTGTAAATTTTCCAATGCCAGCTTTGCCTGTTCCACGCCAACTTTCGCCTGCTCCACCTGCGCCTGGGCAGCATCTATGTCCTCCTGCGACGGGGAATTCTTAAGCTTTGCAAGCTGTGCCTCAGCCTGGGCAATTTGCGCTTTTGCCTGGGCTATCTGCGCTTCGGTAGGGGGCGCTATCTTCGCACGATAGCTGGCGAGCGCTGCCTGATAGTTTATCGTAGCTTCCTGGAGCTGCAGAGACTGAGGCATCATTGCAATGTTTGGCATGTAGGCCACTCTGTCATAAGCCGCCTGCGCCTGGTCCAACCGAGCTTTTGCCAGGTCAACCTGGGCTTTCGCCGCAGTTTTCTCGTCCTTGGAAGGTCCCGCCAAGAGATGCTTGTACGCTTCCTGGGCGCTTTTCACCGCCGCCTCGGCCGCAGCAATATCCTCCGCCGAAGGGCCTTTCTTCACCTGCTCCAGGCGAGCTTGTGCCGCCCTCAGCGATGCTTCAGCCTGGGCCAGGGCCAGTTTTTGCTGACTGTCGTCCAATGACGCCAGCAACTCTCCTTGATTGACCCTGTCCCCTTCCTTCACTTCCGTGGACTTCACCCAACCGGCCGACTTGAAAGAGAGGTTCGCCATTTTTACCGGCTGTATCGTACCGGACGCTGAGACGACTTCCTGCAAATCCCCTTTTCTCACCACAATATGCTCGTACTTTTGCGTTACATCTACGGAGCTCTGCCCCTTGGCTTCTTTTGTGTAGGCATAGCCGCCCAAAGCGATGATCAGCACAACAGCCAGAATCGCCAACGCTTTCTTCATTACCAAGCCTCCTTCCACCGTGATGCATGAAAGAGCGCATCCCTGAATTGAACGCACTCAACTGAAAAACGCACCATGGTGTTCTTTTATTCGCTTTCCTCGGCCGGGATGGAGACATCTGCAGGCACGGCTTTCGTCACGTGTATAAGATCGGCAACCGACAATTGCAGGTTGATTCCGCGTTTCCCCGCGCTCACGAACAGCTTCTTCATCTCCAGAGCTCGCTGGTCTATAAATACGTCAAACCCTTTGTCCAGAAGTGCCAGCGCTGATATCCCGCCCACCTTGAGCCCGGTCAATCTTTCCGCTTCCTGGTAAGTCGCCATCCGTACCGATTTCGATCCGGCAGCTTTTGCCACTTTCTTTAGATTCAAACGTCTGTCCCCGGCAACCATTACCAGCAACGGCTTCCCGCCTGGGCGGATCACCACCAGCGTTTTGTAAACATGGCTGGCGGGCACCCCGATCATTTCCGCCACGCCATCGGCAGAGTGTATCTCCGGCGAGAAATACACAGGCTCATAGCTCACTTTTTCCCTGTCCAGTATCCTCATGGCATTGGTTTTCTCACTTTTTCTGGGCACTTTTCCTCCTCAATCCGATTCCCCTGAGGTGAGGGGTAGACCGGATACCTGCTCGAACTGTGCAAGCGCAAGTTGTAAAAAAGCCTGTCCCTTTATGTGTGGGGGCAGGCTCAGCCCTGTGGTTGCCAACATTGTTAACCCCGGCGCGGAGGGGGATCTTTCACAGCGTCGCCTTTACCACTCACTGAATACCACCCGCCCGTCCTCGATTCTGGCTAGAGTTGGGCGCAACTTTGCCTCTTTCCACCTGGCTCCGGATTTTTTCTTCAGTACAGCGGGGGTCCCCCCGATGGCTATTGCCTCCGCTTCCATTCCCAGCGCAGCGATCACGGCATCGTCCTTGTCAGGATAGCCCGCGTGGGCATCGCCGCGCAGACGCCCCCATACGATGATGCTCTCGCTGGCGATGATCCTTGCACCCGGATTCACGTCGCCGATCAACAACACGCTTCCCCGATGTTCCAACTCCTGCCCGGAACGAAGGGTTTTGGTTAGCACAAGCACGTTGGCCGCTGGAAGCAGCTTGGATGCCAGCGATAGGCTGAGTTCTGTAGCCAGACCTAACCCTTCGGCCGTTTTCCTGGTTTCTTCGACATCCGAAAGGATCGCCCAAAGAAACATCCCGTAGTTTGAGAGCATCTGTCCCGTCTGAAGGATATCCTCCTTTTCGAGCACACGGGTGCCAGTGGAAATGGCTACCCGCGCTCCTCGGAAAAATGTTGGATTTGCATCGAGTTTCTCCTTGAGCTCTGCCATCATGGAGTTCCACAGCCCTGGCCCGAGGACTATCAGCAGCCCTTCTTTGGTCCCTTTGATCTGAACGGTTGGCCTCATTTTTGTTTCTCCGGTGTAGAGGTCGGGACAGGGGTCGGCGTTGGCAGGCACTTGCCGCGAGCGGTGAAATATGCCCGGAGTATATCCCTGGCTATCGGTGCCGCCACTTCTGACCCTTCGCCTCCATTGTATACGAATACCACCAAAGCAATCTCCGGGTTATCGTATGGCGCGAAAGCCGTGAACCAGGCATGGGTTGGCAAATTCCCCTTTTTGTCCCTGGGAATTTTGGGGTCGTAAAATTCAGCAGTGCCTGTCTTGCCGGCGATCTGACACCCGGGGATATTGACGATTTTAGCTGTTCCCTGGGGCCAGTGGACCGCGCCCCACATCCCTTCCCTCACCACGTCCAGAACTTTCACTTCTACTGGCACCTCCCGCACCAGCTCTGGCTTGAATCGTTTGATCACATGACCTTCCGAGTCTTCCACGTCGTACACGATTTGCGGACGGTAAAGGTATCCTCCGTTGGCGACCGCTGCGGTAGCATTGAGAACCTGCATCGGCGTTGCAGCCAGGTATCCCTGTCCAATGCTCATATTGAAGGTATCCCCGGTGGTCCAATTCTCCCCATAGTTCAGGCGTTTCCATTTGGGGGTACCAACCTGGCCCGGGCTTTCGGCCGGCAGGTCTATGCCTGTTTTCTCTCCAAACCCGAACAGATGCGCGTATCGCACCAGTCGGTCTATCCCCAAGCCTTTGAAATCCTTGTATCCGCCGCCCACCTCGTAGAAAAAGATGTCGCAGGATACTGCCAGCGCTTCCCGGACGTTGATATTCCCATGTCCATGCCCATATTTGTGTATCCAACAGTAAAACGGCTGTGCCTGTTTTGGGTCGTCCGGGAAATACTTGTTTGGTAGCCAGATTACCCCGTCCTTGTCCAGAATGCGTGTCCTGGGGGTGATCACTCCCTCCTGAAGCGCAGCGGATGCAACTACTGGCTTGATGGTAGATCCAGGCGGGTATATGCTGCTGATGGCGTGGTTCACCATTGGACGCCATCGGTCTGCAAGCATTTCCTGGTATGTTTTCGGATCTATCCCTTTAGCAAACAAGTTGTCGTCATAAGATGGCAGGCTCACCATCCCCAAGATAGCGCCATTGCGAGGGTCCATAGCTATCGCCACGCCGGACTGGGGCTTTGTCTTGATGTGTTTCATCCCATCACGAAGCGCTTTTTCCATTACCTTCTGAAGGCCTATGTCCAGTGTCAACCGGAGGTTATATCCTGGAACTGGGTCGACCTGCTTCCCCACAGTTCTTATTTCTTTGCCATGGACATCCACTTCCACATATTTTTCGCCACACTTGCCCCGCAATGATTTCTCATAGCTAGCCTCCAATCCGGCTAGTCCGATTTTGTCCCCCTGTTGGTACCCCATAGCCAGGTATGTGTGAATCTGGTTGGAGGGGATTGATCCCATGAATCCGATAATCTGGGCTGTCAGAGCCCCTTCGGGGTAATCACGGCGCGGGTTTACCACGGCCTGCACGCCGGGCAGTCTGTACTCGTCTTCCTCCACTTCCATCACTACTTCTCTGGGCACTCTTCTGGCCACAATGATGGGACGGGATGCGTTGGTCAACCTGCCTGCATCCACCTGGTGAAGAATTTCCTTCAGATCAGGGTGTGATATTGGTGGAGAAGTGGGAGCGGGTGTTGCTTCCCCCCCATTTGATTTTTGCGCTGGCGTAGGGGCAGAGATTTCCGGTTTTGGGGAATCCAGGATGTTCAGAAGCTGTTTGACAATGTCCTTTTCCCTATCTTCCGGAATTCCCTCTGGCAGGATCTCTATGCTGAAACTCGCCTCATTGCGTGCGAGGATGGTCCCGTTACGGTCGTAAATGATCCCGCGCGGTGCATGGAGTACTACCCTCCTGATGCGGTTTAGGGCAGCTTTCCGCTGGTAATTTCCCCCCATGGCGAGCTGCAATTGCCCGAGCCGGAAGGCAAGTGCGACGAACGTCAAAGCCACTACCAGGCGCAACACCATGTAGCGGTGAATTGGCAATGTATGGTACCTCATCGCGGAAACTCCAATCTCTCGCCCACGGTCTGATAGTGAAGCCACCTGAAGAACGGGTATAAAAGCGGAGAAAGGATGGCACTGTAGATGGCGTTGGGCAGCATTTGATATTGTATTGCCGGAATCAGATCGCCCGGCCACCCGGTCAGTCGAAGGAGCAGGAAAACGGTCAGGCCGTAAGTGATGTATGCAACGAAAGTCACAACCACCGGCAGGTGGAGCCATCCGCCGAAGAACCTGGTCTGTCCGAGCCCGGCGAGCAGAGCTGCGGGAATCATGCCGAATGCCAGAATCCCCACAGGCCCGCCGGAAAATATGCTGAGCAGAAATCCACCCACCAGCGCCCAGAAAACCCCTTCTAGAGGCCCTTGCACCAGGCTCCACATTGACACAGACAGCAACATGAAATCGGGCGTTGCCCCCATGTAGCCCAGATGTGGCTGCAACCCTATCTCCAGGATGGCCACGATCCCCAGAAGCACCACGCTCAGATATGGATTCACTTCTTCACCCCTGCTTCCGGCGTCTCCTGAGGGGCCAGAGGAACAAATTTTGTGACCACCAAAACCGTCTCCAGCCTGCCAAAATCCACTGACGGATGCACTATCGCCCTTTGGAACACCTCGAAATCCTTCTGGTTGATTTTTACTACCTGACCGATCACCAGGTTCTTGGGGAAATTGCCGCCGATGCCGGAAGTGATGACGATCTCGCCGGGGGTAATTGTCTTCCCCTGGGGTAGGTAATCCATGAGCAAATCGCGGTGCCCACCCTGTCCCCTGACGATGCCAGTGAGTCTTGATGCCTGCAGCAGTCCGCTGACATTGCTTTCCCGGTCGGTTATCAAGAGAACTTTGCTGGTGTGAGAGTATGCTTGAGATATTCTGCCAGCCAGTCCTTGATCCGTAACCACAGGCATCCCAACGCCGACGCCATCGGCTGTCCCGACATCCAGAATTACGTACTGGAGGAATGGATCTGGGTCGTACCCCAATACATGGCCTACCACCTGGGCACCACGGAAAGCGTAAGTGGGGTTCTCGTGAGCAAATCCCAGGAGAAGTCTCAGAGACCTGTTCTCTGCTTCCACCTCTTTCATCTTGACGTTTTCTATCTGGAGCTGATTGATCAAGCCTTTGAGCTCTTTGTTCTCTCTTTCGAGAGTTCTGACATGCATTACTGCGTTCCCGGTGCTCCCGATCCAGCGTACAGGAGTCGTGATAAGAGGGATCACGTCACTGACGGCAGCGAGGACAGGGCCCTCTACAGGCCTGCTCCACCCCGCAGAATGGGCAAGCAGGGCCAGCAGAATCAGCAACGTGGTTATAAAAATGTGAGGCCGGTTTGTTCTCATTTACCGCTGATGGATCGTACTGCCCCGCTGGGTACTGGTGAGCACCGTGCTCAGCACGTCCAATTCCTCCAGCACTTTCTCCGCACCTATAGCGACACAGCTCATCGGGTCTTCGGCAACATATACCTTGATTTTGGTCTCTTCGCTGAGCCTGTCCTCGATCCCTCGCAGGAGGGATCCGCCCCCGGCCAGAGCTATCCCGTTGGACATTATGTCGGATACTAGTTCTGGCGGAGTTTCTTCTAGGGCTTCTTTGACAGTATTCACGATCATTTCGATGGAGGGGCTCAGAGCCTCCCTCACCTCGATGCTGCTGATGTCGACCTCGTCCGGCAAGCCGGTGATGAGATTACGGCCGCGTATCTGATATGTCCCTTCCTGCTCCTGCGGATATGCCGACCCGATAGCTATTTTGGTCTCCTCTGCCATTCTCTCCCCAATGAGCAAATTGTATTTCTTTCGGACGTAGTTGATGATGTCCTCATCCATCTCGTCCCCTGCAACCCTGATTGACTTGGACACCACTATGCCGCCCATGGCGAAAATCGCTACCTCCGTAGTGCCTCCGCCGATGTCCACTATCATGCTGCCGATCGCCTCGGAGATTGGCAGGTTTGCTCCAATTGCTGCGGCCATGGGTTCTTCGATCAGGTACGCGCTGCGTGCGCCGGCGCTGACGATGGCGTCGTACACCGCGCGTTTCTCCACCTCCGTAACTCCGCTTGGTATACCTACCACCACCCTGGGGCGTGGCATGCTGAGGAGTTGGTCATGAACTTTCTGGATGAAGTAATGAAGCATTTTCTCCGTGACGTCGAAATCAGAGATTACCCCATCCCGCAACGGCCTGATGGCAACGATGTGAGATGGGGTGCGCCCCACCATCTGCTTTGCTTCGCTGCCTATAGCCAGAACTTTCTTCGTCTTTTTGTCGATTGCAACCACGGAAGGCTCGTTGATGATGATCCCCTTCCTTCGGACGTTCACCAGGGTGTTGGCGGTACCGAGGTCTATCCCGATGTCCAGGGAGAAAAGCCCTAAGATCCAATCCATTGGGTTGAACACTGGCCCTAATCTCCATAAATTTTTGGTTCCCGTCGCCCGCAGGCGCTCGAATATTATAGCACAGCAGAGATTCCCCTACAAAGAAGCCAGCCGTAGAGAGCTTTCGGTCCCATGGATGAGCATCACTGGAGCGACAACGCCCGCCGCCCACACTCACTTGCCAAACGCTCTCAGGCTGGGGTATACTCCAACCGCATCAACAGAGGGCACGTGGGCTTAAGGGCTTCTTCCGCGCATGGAGGGTGAAAACTATGAAGCAATTGGGGCATACGTTTTATTGGGGCACGTCACTTCTGGTCAGCGGGATCATCTTGATGGCTGCAAACCTCGGCCAGTTCGACCAATGGACTGAATATATCGTGTTGGCGGTTATTGGCCTGAGTGCCCTCAGCGGCGTGGTTTTCCTGGTCGGCTACGTGAGCAACAGGGAACGGTGGTGGCTCTGGCTTCCCGCGACGACCTTGTTGAGCCTGGCTGCGGTGGTGTATCTGGGACACAAAGGGACTTTCCCGTTGACCTGGCTGCTCTCGCTGCTGGCTTTCGGCGTGGCCGTGGGGTTTTTCATCGTCTACCTGTTGGACAACAAACATTGGTGGGCCGTGGTACCGGGAGGGTTGATGCTGGCCCTGGCGCTGCTGGTAGGGTTCGCAACAAAATTCAGCCCCCACGATCTGGCAGGGTTCTTTTTCATCGCGCTGGGAATCGTTGCAGCACTGATCTACCTGATACGGTTCGGCGAGAAAGAGGCATGGCCCGCGGCGCTGTTCACTGTGATATTTCTCACCCTTGGTTTCTTGCTCCTTTCCCTGGAGGGATGGGAGCGCGGCACCCTGACCAAATTCTGGCCTGCGTTACTTGTGTTGCTGGGCCTCGTGGTCGTGGTCTGGAGGGTGGCGTGGGCGCTGACGCCCGCTCGAGAGGAGCCATCGGAGGTCTGGCAGCCGCCGGAATCCTGGACGGCGCAGCCGACACCTGCCGGCGGGGAGGAGCTAGCACCCCAATTGCCGGCCGAGGAGGAGCAAGCCCCTGCTGAGATGGAGCCAAAGCCCGTCTCCTCTGAGGATCAAGGCGAAGTCGCTCCCTCGGAAGAGTCCGGAACGCCAGCTGCCGATCAGGCAGAGCAGGCAGGTCAGTAACCTAAACACATTGAAGGAGACATCCAACTGAACCATGAGCATACCCATCGAATTGCCTGTGAATCTTCATAGGCTGGGAGAACTGGCCTACAACATGTGGTGGAGCTGGAATCCGGAGGCTCAGGAGCTTTTCCGCCAGATAGACCCGGAACTATGGGAGAAAGTTTACCACAACCCGGTGCGTCTCCTACAGGAAGTCCCACAGGAACATCTGGAGGAACTGGCCGATTCCGACTACCTGGTGGCGTACCACAGGGTCATGGCGGATTTCGACGCGTACATGCATCCCGGCGAGTCCTGGTTCGCCGAGAGTTTCCCAGCTGAGAGCGGCCATCTCGTCGCTTATTTTTCCGCTGAATTCGGTCTGCACGAATCCCTGCCGATTTACTCCGGCGGACTGGGAATTCTATCCGGCGACCATTGCAAAGAGGCCAGCGACATGGGCGTGCCGCTGGTTGGGATCGGATTCCTTTACCCGCAGGGGTATTTCACGCAGCGGCTAACCGCCGACGGCATTCAGGAGGCAGTCTACGAAAAGTTGGACTTCGACAGAGTGCCAGCGCGCGCCGCCCTTGGGCCGGATGGCAAAGAAATACGCATCCACGTGCAATTGGAGACGCGCACGGTGTACGCCAGGGTGTGGCATATTCAGGTGGGGCGGAACGCCCTCTACCTGATGGACACTGACATCGAGCCGAACGATCCAAAGGACCGTGTGCTGGCGGCACGGCTCTACGGCGGCGATCTGGAAACCAGGCTGTCTCAGGAGATCGTCCTGGGAATCGGCGGCGTTCGGACAGCCCGCGCCCTCGGCCTAAACCCGACTGTCTGGCACATGAACGAAGGACATGCGGCATTCCTGGTCCTGGAGTTGCTGAGGGAACAGGTAGCCCAGGGGAAGGGCTTCGCCGAAGCCAGTGATTACGTCCGGAAACATGTGGTCTTCACCACACACACGCCTGTCCCGGCGGGACATGACACTTTCCCGTTCGACATGATGGAGCGCCACTTCTGGAATTTCTGGCCTAAGCTTGGACTGTCGAAAGAGGAGTTCCTCGGCCTGGCCCATCAGGATCAGCCGTGGGGTCCCAGCTTCAGCATGACAGTATTGGCGTTGCGGTTTTCTGGCAAGCGGAATGGCGTCAGCAAGATCCACGGGGCGGTCTCCCGCAAGATGTGGCATTTCCTCTGGCCCGACAAGCCGCTGGACGAGGTTCCCATAGGCCAGATAACTAACGGCGTCCACACTGCCAGCTGGCTGGCCCCAGAACTCTATGAACTTTACAACAAGTACCTCGGCCCCGACTGGTACGACAATCTGGATCGGCAGGAGCTATGGGATAGCGTCTGGGACATCCCCGACGAGGAGCTATGGGATGTGAAGCTACAGCTTCGGACGAGGCTCATCGAATTTGCCAGGGAGAGGTACGCCGCGTGGAAAGAGCGAATCGGCGCTCCTCCGGATGAAGTGGAAACGGCATGGGGCGTTCTCGACCCCAAAGCATTGACCATTGGCTTCGCCAGGAGGTTCGCCACTTACAAGCGAGCCACTCTGGCCTTCCGGGATATCGACCGCCTGCGCCGGATCGTGGACGATCCGGATAGGCCAGTACAGTTTATCTTTGCCGGAAAGGCACACCCGAAAGACGATCCGGGCAAAGCGATGATTCAGCAAGTGGTCAACCTGGCGAAATACCCTGGCCTGAACGGGAAGATCATCTTCCTGGAGGACTACGACATCAACATGGCCCGCTACCTGGTGCAGGGTGTGGACGTGTGGCTGAACAATCCCCGACGCCCACGGGAGGCCAGCGGCACCAGCGGGCAGAAAGCCGCCCTAAACGGAGTGCCGAATGCCAGCGTCCTGGATGGCTGGTGGCCAGAGGCGTACAACGGCGCAAACGGATGGGCTATTGGCGAGCAGAAGGAGTATGACAATCTGGAGGCACAGGACGCAGACGACGCCTTGCACCTGTATAGCATCCTGGAGAAATGCGTCGTGCCGATGTTCTACGGGCGGGATGACGCGGGCCTCCCACGCGTGTGGATCTCCGTGATGAAAGAGACGATCCGAACGGTGGCGCCCTATTTCAGCCTGCGCCGGATGCTCAAAGAATACCTGGACCAGATGTATGTGCCGACGATGCGGGGGCTGATCGAGTGAAATGATGTCTCGCTCCCCTGCCACGTGTCGATGATCAGCAGAGGCGCAGCCGCATATCCTACGCCCGCTCTGCCGGGTCGAAAAGTTTACGGTACTCTGCTACGGCGTAGCGATCGGTCATGCCGGCAATGTAATCGCAAACAACACGCGGCAGTCCCTCCGGCTCCTCGTCCGCCCGCTTCATCGTTTCCGGCGGTAGCTGCTTTGGGTCCTCCATGTACGCTGCGAAAAGGCCCTGGAGCAGCCGGGTGGCTTTGTGTGACATCCTCCTGAGCCGGTAGTGCCGGTAGAAATTCTCCATCAGAAAGTTTTTCAGTTCGCTGTTCCAGGTGTCCATTTGGGAAGAGTAGGATGCCACATTCACCCCCAGGGCGCGAAGTTCTTCCACCGAGCCAACGCCAGATCTTTCCAGCGCCTGTTCCGTAGCGGCGATTGCGTCGCTGACTTCCATCCCGACCAAACGGCGTATCGCTCGGTACCGGAGCATTTGGGTTATCCGGGCATTACGTGACTCTCCCAGGGAATCCATCACCGCCTCCCAGATCTCGAGCTTCTGGACCGCCCTGGGGTCCAGGATGCCAGAACGGAGGCCGTCGTCCAGGTCGCTGGTGTCGTACGCTATTTCATCCGCCAGGTTGGAGATCTGGCACTCCAGAGTGCCGGATTTGTCCGGCTCGTATCCCTCGGCATTGGTGACATCGTATTCTGTGTCGTGCTTGACCAGACCTTCCCTCATCTCATAGGTTAGATTCAGGCCGGGGAAATCAGGGTAGCGCCGCTCCAGCCGCTGGACTATCCTCATGGTCTGGCGTTGGTGGTCGAAACCACCGTAGCTCTCCATCACCTCGTTCAACGCTGCCTCGCCAGTATGACCGAAAGGTGGGTGTCCCAGATCGTGGGCAAGACAGATTGCCTCGGTCAGGTCCTCGTTGGCCCCCAGAGCCCGCGCCATCGTCCGTCCAATCTGCGCCACTTCGATGGAGTGAGTCAAGCGGGTACGGTAGTGATCCCCCTCGTAGTAGACGAATACCTGAGTCTTGTATGCCAACCTGCGGAACGCGGTTGTGTGGATCACGCGGTCCCTGTCCCGCTGGAATGCAGTTCTGTAAGGCGGTTCCTCTTCTGGATACTCGCGGCCCCTAGAGTCGGCACTCTTCATGCCGTAAGGGGCAAGGTTCTTCCGCTCGATTTCTTCCAATATCTCTCGTGCCACCATCATGATCCTCCGTCAGTAGCCCGCCAATCGACTGCAATTACCGCTCTCCCACCTGCCCAGCTGTCAATTCCCTCCATCCCAGACTTTCCGCGAGCATTCCGTAAACCCCTGTGAGAGAAAGGGTTATGTAAACCGTGGCATGCAGGACCAGAGCATAGCTCAACGCCAGGTCTTTCGGCACGCCCAGCAAATCCAGCACTACCACCGTCAGGTAGTGGAACACCCCCACGTACCCGGGGGAGGACGGCACCACCATCCCCAGGGAGGTGACGCAGAGGACTAAAAACGCTGTGGTTACAGGCTGGTGGATGTGGAACGCGGGCATGACCATGTAATACGCCAGCCCGCTGGCGACCCAGGAGAGGATTGACCATCCTACGAGCGCCGGAAGCAGGTTCTTCCGGCGCAGGATCGCCAGACCCACCATGAACCCTTCTACCCCATCTGACAGGCGAATGCGGGCCAGGAACGATGCCTTTTTCTCGAGCCACGATGTCACCGCTATGAGCCATCTTTCCACACTGGACACCAGCGCCAGCACCAGCGTTGCGGCAGGCGCCGCTATCCCCAGCACCAGGAAGGAGCGGGCCATCCATCCAGGCACCTTCAGGGCAGGCAGCAGGAATGCCAGGAAAAGGAGCAGTGTCAGGACGTCCAGGAGACGCTCGACCACGATTGTTGCCAACGCCTGAGCCTTGCTCACGCTGGCGCTCTCACCTATTACGTAAGCCCGTATCAGTTCGCCGATGCGCGCTGGCAGGATATTGTTCCCAAGGTAGCCTATGCCCATCGCCGCCAGCAGGTGTTTGTATGGTATCCCCCGGTCAGGGTAGAAAAGCACCTCCCAGCGAGCGACCTTCGTGCCGATGGCAACCAGGAGAAACAGGAAGGCGGGTACCAGGTAAGCATAATCTGCTTGCAGGAGCGCATCCCAAACCTGATGTAGGTGCACACCGCGCAAAGCCAACCAGAATGCCAGCAGGCTTATCAGCATCCCGGCCCAAAACTTCCATGACAGGAAGGGATTTCTTACACGCTCGGCCATCCGACGTTCAGTCCTCCTCCAGCCTGAGGACCGCCATGAACGCATCTTGGGAGATGCTGACTTTGCCTACCTGTTTCATCCGTTTCTTGCCTTTCTTCTGCTTCTCCAGGAGTTTCCGCTTCCTGGTGACATCGCCGCCGTAGCACTTGGCCAGCACATCCTTCCGGAGAGCTTTTACGGTGGAGCGGGCGATCACCCGTTTCCCTACTGCCGCCTGGACTGGCACGTCGAAGAGCTGGCGAGGGATCACTTTCTTCATCTTGCTGACCAACCGTTGCGCTTTGTGGTACATCTGCTCCCTGTGGACGATAATGGAGAGGGCGTCCACCGGCTGGCCGTTCACCAGCACCTCCAGCTTCACCATGTCCGCCGGTTCGTATTGGCTGAACTGATAGTCCAGCGAGGCATACCCTCTGGTGCGGGCTTTCAGCTCGTTGTAGAAATCCACCATGATCTCCGCCAGCGGGATATCATAAGTTAGCACTACCCGCTTCGGGTCCAGGTATTCCTGGTTCTTGAACTTGCCCCTCCGGGAGGTGACCAGATCCATAACCGCTCCGATGAACTCCGCCGGCGTGAAGACGGTGATCTCCACCCAGGGTTCCCGGATCTCGGCTATCTCATTCTCCGGCGGGAGCTCGGCAGGGTTGTCCACGATGATTTCTTTGCCGTTGGTCAGGGTAACTTGATACTCCACGTTTGGTGCGGTGAAGACCACGTCCAAGCCGTACTCCCTCTCCAGACGCTCCTGGATGATCTCCATGTGGAACAGCCCCAGGAAGCCGCAGCGGAAGCCATACCCCAAGGCCTGGGAGGTCTCTGGTCCGTAGGTCAGGGCTGCGTCGTTGAGCTGCAGCTTCTCCAGGGCGTCCTTCAGGAGGGCGTAATCCTCCGTGTCCGAAGGGTAGACGCCAGCGAAGACCATCGGCTTTCGTGGCTGGTATCCGGGCAGTGGTTCCGCCGCGGGGTTCTCCGCCAGGGTGATGGTGTCCCCTACGTGACAGTCCCGCACCGTCTTCAGCCCTGTGGCGATGTACCCCACATCCCCGGCGGAGAGGCGCTCCGTTGGCGTCATTCCGGGGGTGAAGACCCCGATCTCCACTGGCTCGGAGCTTTTTCCGGTGGACATGACCAGGATCGGATCGCGGCTTGACATGCTACCATCTATGACACGGACGTAGGCCACCACGCCTTTGTACGAGTCATAGTGGGAATCGAAGATCAAGGAGCGGAATGGAGCATCGGGGTTGCCGCCGGGGGGCGGGATCCGCTCCACGATGGCCTGGAGCACCTGGTCGATGTTTATCCCCTCCTTGGCGGAGATCCGCAGGATTCTCTCGGGCGGGTCGCCCAGGAGATCGGAAAGATCCTTCGCCACCTCCTCGGTACGGGCAGAAATCAGATCTATCTTGTTGACCACGGGGACGATCTCCAGGTCGTGATCCAGAGCCATATAGAGGTTCGCCAGGGTCTGAGCCTCGATCCCCTGGGAAGCGTCCACCACCAGGAGCGCTCCTTCGGCAGCGGCCAGGGAACGGGACACTTCGTAGCTGAAATCCACATGGCCCGGCGTGTCTATCAGGTTGAGCTCGTAATGTCGGCCGTCGGGGGCGTCGTAGAGCATTCTCACGGGGGATGCCTTGATGGTCACGCCTTTCTCCCGCTCCAGGTCCATGTCGTCCAGGATCTGCTCGTGCATCTCCCTGGGCGAGACGGTCCCCGTCTGCTCCAGCAGCCGATCCGCCAGAGTGGATTTGCCGTGGTCTATGTGGGCTATGATGCAAAAATTTCGTATCGATTCCCTGCGCATGTTTCGCTTGTCCGTCATCAGGATATGGGTAGTATAGCAAATGTGGGGGGGTAAAGCAACAGAGGTGGAAGCGACGGTTACCCATAACTTCAACTTCTTGGGACGGGCGTGTGCCTGCCACACTGAGCACAGGGTTTGGGGATCAGAGGTTAGAGTGCATTTGTTTTTCTCTGCACACCCAGCGGGCTTCGCGGTGGGAAGCTGGTCCCGGAGGGCAATCGTTCATTCAGGGCGCAGGCCCGGCCGGAGATCTCGCAGAATGGCAAGAGCCTTGTGGATTCTCTCCTGGTTCGCAGCGGAATTGGCCCACGCGCTGGCGCCCGACGGATGTGGGAGCGGCACGACGATTCTTCCATCCACCTGGAAGGAATGTCCGATCACGTCGGCAAGACGGATGGAGTTTCCCAGAAAATGCGCGATAGCAAGCCTTCCCACCGGAACCACTACATCTGGATTCACGATGGAAAGTTCACGCTCCAGAAAAGGCCTGCAAAGCTCGCGCTCCCTGGCAGTTGGGGCCCGATCGCCACGGCCATTTTTCCCGGGCCCGGGGAAGCATTTGGTGACGGCGGTAATGTACGCCTCCCGCCGGAATTCCTCCTCCATCCACCCAGCTTCCTCCATCCAGCGCATCAAGCGCTTGCCAGCGGGGCCGCTGAACGGCTTCTTTGTAGTGAAAGCCTCGACTTTTCCGGGCGCCTGTCCGATGATCATGATGCGGGCGCTGGCATCGCCGGAGAAAATGGCGCCAGGCACTGTGGGGAACCCGGCTTCCTGGCACTTTCTGCATGCACGCATCTCGGCATGGAGCTTCCGCAAGGCGATCCGGCGTTCGTCGAGGCTGCTCAATTCGCCCCTCCGGATATCCGGCAGGCCTCGGCCGAGAGGATTATCGATGTGGCGTATGCAGCCGGGGCCTGAGGTACCTGGTCCCAACCGCCGCCTGATTGGACCAGCTTTTTCAGATTTCCGGTGCCCCAGTTGTAGCCCACCAGGATCCAGCGTTCCTCGGTCAGCCCCATGGACCTCACCTCGCGTATGAGCCATTTTAGGTAGACAGCTGCGGCTTTTATGTTGCTGTATGGGTCGAAAGGGTCGTAAAGGCCCAACTGTGGGGCCAGCTTGCCCCAGTTGTCCGGATGCACCTGCATCAACCCATACTCACCCACAGAGCCTATCGCCAGGGGATTGAAATTGCTCTCCCGCCTGGCAGTCTCGTACAGGAGACAGTAATCGACCCCTTCCTCCCGTGCCACCTTTCGGAATGCTTCCTCGTAAGGCATCAGTCGTCTCCGTCCTTTTCCTCCACGTAGGGAAGGTATATCTCCCGCAACTCCTCCAGGCTGGATGCTGTCTTCAGCCCCTCATGTATCGCCTGGAGCGCCGCCACATTCTTTACCCGGTAGATCTCCGGCAGAAGCTTCAGCCCTGCCGACCCAAACCGAAGTTCAAGCCCCATCTCTATGCCAGAAAGAAGCCCTTTCCGGAATCCTTCTGCCAGGCCTTGATCCAGACCCTGCTTTATCCCTTGCTCCAGGCCTTGCTCTACCCATTTCTCAGCTATGGTTCCCATGATCCTACCTCCCTCCTCTGCAAATACTGACTCGACAGCTTCCCGTAGCTCCTCCTCAGTGATCCTGTCCGTAGCCTGAGACAGATACCTTATCATGACCTCCAACCACTCCAGCCCATCCTCCCGCGCCAGAAGGTCCTCCATCAACGAGAATATCTCCCACACGTGCTCCCTCAGGTCAGGACGCAAAATGTACTTCAACAACAGCAGGTGAACACCCCTCAGCACCCCTGACTTCAACTCTTCGTCACTGTACCGAGAAAGATCAAGAAGCTGGTACCTGTAGTCCGGCTGGAAAGCCTTCAACTCCTCCGGCGAATTCAACAACTCACCAAAGCTATCCCCTACTCTCCACCTGCCAAGCCCGTGATACACCACCATCGGAATTATAGGAACCAGCCGTTCCCCCTGCCTTACCATGTGCTCCCATATCCGCACCATGTAGCGCAATACTTGAAACGCTACCTGCCTGTCAGGGTAGCTTTTGTGCTCAAACAGCACGTAAACGTAAGCAGCACCACCCCCTCGTATATCCACCCTGTACAACAGGTCGGAGTAGTGCTCGCGTAGCTCAGGATCCACAAATGAACCCTTGCTGCTCTCCAGGGACGAGAGATCAAGTATCCTCACCACCTCCGCAGGAAGGAATCGCTCAATGAGGTTGCTGGCCGTTTCTTTCCTGGAGAACACCTCCTTGAAGAAATGATCATGGACGTTGGATGGCCCTTTGTCTCCCACGGATTTCTCTTCCATAATCTCCCCGCGTATAGCAGACGAAACCGCTCGGAGGAATCAGAAAACTCCGCGAGCAGCCGGCAATGTTATCCCTCTTTGTTTCCCTTTTCCACGTAGGGAAGGTATATCTCCCGCAACTCCTCCAGACTGGACGCTGTCTTCAGCCCCTCATGTATCGCCTGGAGCGCCGCCACATTCTTTACCCGGTAGATCTCCGGCAGAAGCTTCAGCCCTGCCGACCCAAACCGAAGTTCAAGCCCCATCTCTATGCCAGAAAGAAGCCCTTTCCGGAATCCTTCTGCCAGGCCTTGATCCAGACCCTGCTTTATCCCTTGCTCCAGGCCTTGCTCTACCCATTTCTCAGCTATGGTTCCCATGATCCTACCTCCCTCCTCTGCAAATACTGACTCGACAGCTTCCCGTAGCTCCTCCTCAGTGATCCTGTCCGTAGCCTGAGACAGATACCTTATCATGACCTCCAACCACTCCAGCCCATCCTCCCGCGCCAGAAGGTCCTCCATCAACGAGAATATCTCCCACACGTGCTCCCTCAGGTCAGGACGCAAAATGTACTTCAACAACAGCAGGTGAACACCCCTCAGCACCCCTGACTTCAACTCTTCGTCACTGTACCGAGAAAGATCAAGAAGCTGGTACCTGTAGTCCGGCTGGAAAGCCTTCAACTCCTCCGGCGAATTCAACAACTCACCAAAGCTATCCCCTACTCTCCACCTGCCAAGCCCGTGATACACCACCATCGGAATTATAGGAACCAGCCGTTCCCCCTGCCTTACCATGTGCTCCCATATCCGCACCATGTAGCGCAATACTTGAAACGCTACCTGCCTGTCAGGGTAGCTTTTGTGCTCAAACAGCACGTAAACGTAAGCAGCACCACCCCCTCGTATATCCACCCTGTACAACAGGTCGGAGTAGTGCTCGCGTAGCTCAGGATCCACAAATGAACCCTTGCTGCTCTCCAGGGACGAGAGATCAAGTATCCTCACCACCTCCGCAGGAAGGAATCGCTCAATGAGGTTGCTGGCCGTTTCTTTCCTGGAGAACACCTCCTTGAAGAAATGGTCGTGAACGTTGGATATCTCACTGCTTTCGCCCATTCTGGCACGTCCTTCTCATCGAAATTATGGAACGCTCTCACTCTGTTGTCAAGCCACGCGCGCGAGCCCTACAGGAAACCCAGCACCGGTGCCAGCTTGGCCCACAATGGCGGCCCCAGGATGCAGAGTCCAACCAGGACGGCGATCACAGATATTACGAACACAGCACCTGCGGATACATCCTTTGCGATCTTTGCCAGGGGATGGAACTCCTCAATCTGGGCGTCTATGATGGTTTCCACGACGGTATTCAGCATCTCTGCGCTGAAGACTGCCCCTATGGTCAGGAAGAGCACACCCCACTCCACCGGAGCAACCCGGAGCCATACTCCGACCACGACCACGGCGGCGGCTATGGTGATGTGAATTTTGGCGTTCCGCTGCGTGCGAAGGGTATAGCCGATGCCTTCCAGAGCATATTTGAAGCTGTGCAGGAGGCTTTGGCTTTTCATCATTTCTCCTCGCATGCATCCTATTCGGGGGTGTCCGATGGCTGGTCTCCGGTCAGACGGCGCAGGATGGCATCCTGCTTCTTCCACATCTCTCTTTCCTCTTCCGAGGTGGCGTGATCGTATCCCAGCAGGTGCAGAGTGCCATGGATCACCATAAGAATCAGGTCGTGCTGTACGGACCGGCCCGCCTCTTTAGCCTGAACTGCAGTGAATGGATAGGCGATCACCACGTCCCCCAGGTACCCGGCGGACTCCGGCGAAGAGACAAATCCCTGATCATCCCCTCCGGTTTGAAACGAGAGGACATCGGTGGGTGCATCCACCCCACGGTATTGCCGGTTCAGGCCGCGCACGGTCTCGTCGTCCGTGACCACCACCGTCATCTCACCCTCGACTACGTTCTCGCTTTCCAGAGTCTCAACTGCAGCGGCTTCCAGGTCCCCCTGATCCACGAGGGTGGCAAATGGTTCATCTACCTGCAGGTGCACCGTCAGTCGCTGGTTCTTTGTTCTCCCCACTCTCTTGTACCTCCGATTTCCTTCCCTCAGTGGTGCCACCCTCGGTGTCTTTCAGCTCAGGGTACTTTACCCTGGGGTGGTACAGCCCTTTTAGCACCTCCAGGAACGCCATCCGGATGGCGTTGAAGTCGTACATGGTCAGGTTGCTCTCGTCCAACTGGCCGTCCAGTATCCTCTCGGCGAAAATATGCCGGACTATGCGGTCTATTTCCTCCTGGGTGCGCGGAGCAGATGCTCTTACTGCTGCTTCCACTCCGTCCGCAAGCATGAGTATCGCTGTTTCCTTCTGCTGTGGTTTTGGGCCTGGATATCGGAAATC
Source organism: uncultured Anaerolineae bacterium (assembly GCA_964507175.1). GTDB lineage: Bacteria > Chloroflexota > Anaerolineae > S016-19 > S016-19 > S016-19. The sequence goes on along the minus strand of CAZDOZ010000001.1, from coordinate 17,921 downwards.
CGCCTCGTCGACCTTGCTGGGGTCTCCGGCCTCCTCGATGGCTTTCACGTAGAAATAGCGTACCAGCATGGTGCCGTGGTGCTCCGAGATGAAATTTTTGATCTCCCTGGGTAGGTGATACTTGTCTGCCAGCTTCACCCCCTCTTGAACGTGGCTTATGATGATTTGGGCACTGGTGTGCGGGTCGAGGCGTGAATGAGGGTTCATTCCTTCTGCCTGATTTTCCGCGAAGAAATGGGGATTGTTTGTCTTCCCCACGTCGTGGTAGTAAGCCCCAACCCGGATCAGGAAAGGATCGGCGCCCACAGCGTCGGCGGCTCTTTCAGCCATGTTTGCCACGATCAGGCTGTGGTGGTAGGTGCCGGGAGCTTTCAGCAAAAGCTGACGCAGGAGCGGCGATGTAGGTCTCGAAAGCTCTATGAGCTGCAACGGGGTGGTTACGTTCAGCCATCCCCCCATCAGGTAGAAGAGGATTATGGTGAGGCCAGTGGAGAACACTCCGTTGAGAATGAGTGCCGACCCGGCCTGAAACACACCAGTCATCCCCAGCGTGAGGCCTACTTCCGTGAAAGCGAGGAAGGACAAGAGAGATGTGAGAGCCATGGCTATCCCGGCCCACATGAATCTGTTGAGCCTATCGGCGCGGCCGAGAACCACCGGGGCGGCCACGGAGCCAAGGGTGAGGGTGGCACTCAGTACGAACGAATTGCCCGACAGATAGCCTACCAGCACGCCAAAGGCCACTGTAGCGAACACTGCCATGCGCAGGCTCATGGTCGTGGCGATCATCATAGATAGCACTGCCAGTGGGTAGAAATACGGAAGGAGTACGTGTTGTGGCACCATGAACTTTGCCACGATGACAAAAGCCAGAAAAGTCGCCGTCAGCAAGCGTGGCTGTGCAGAGTCAAGCCAGTAGGAATCCTCGACGTACAATCCCATCCCCACGGAAGCCGTCATCATCAGCACCAGCAACACAATGCCGATCACCCTGCGCCAGCTGAACCGCTCGGCCACCAAGCCAAATTTCTCCAGCGCCTCCATCTCCGACTCGGTAACCACATCCCCAGCCCTGACGATGGTCTTTCCCCGCTCGTAGGTTACCGTGACTGGCTTGACTGCCTCCCGCGCTGCCTCCCGCGCCGCCTCTGTCTTGGCCTTGTCATAGAGCGTATTCGGACGCAGCAACTGTCTGACCATCTCTTCAACCACGAGGATCTGGTCGTCGCTCAGGTAGGCGCTGACGAGGGTGGGAACAGAACGCCGTGCTTCTGCCAGCTGATTCTCCCGGATCTCCCTGCTCATAGCACGGCTCAATACGGAATCAACCTCTTCTTCGGTTCTTTGCCATCGGGGATCGGACATCCTCAGGATGTCGCTTACAGCGTCGTCGGAGAGAGAAACGCTGGCAATCGCTTTGAGGTAAGATTCCTTTTCCTGTGGGGTCGCGTAAGGGTCTTTTCTCACAGTGGTTATGTAGTCGAGGATGTTGTGAGCCTGGGTAAGTTGCTGGCGCAGTATCCGGGGATCTGGAGGAAAATAGTAGTTCGGCACTGATGCTGCTGCTCTTTTTCGTTCCTGCTCCGTCAACACTTTGCTGACATAGCTGAGTCGGCGCGGGGCGCGTATGTCCACAGAACTCACATCACCGACTTTGAGGCTCACCCGTCCCTCCCATGGCGTGGGGAGAAGCAGGATGATGGCGGTGAGCACGGTGAAGATGATGCCGTAGATGATTCCCCTGACACGTTCCGACGGCTGGATGCGCTGTCGCCTCAGTTCCTGCGCCTGAAGGAAAAACTGTTCCAATTGCTTCGTGTCAATGGCATCAGCGAACAGCGGCTTTGCGGCGTTTCCAGGCTCGTTCACGGATACCCCCTGTCAAGCCCTGCCCGACAGCAGGTCTCTGACGACTTTATTCGCGACGGCCCCGTCGGCTTTGCCCCTGAGCTCTGCCATGAGTGGCTTCATAACTTTGCCGATATCGTGCAGATCCTGCGCTCCAACTCTGGCTATTACCTCTCTGGCCTTGACCTCGATCTCCTCTTCCGTCATCATTTTGGGCAGATAGGTTCCAAGAACTCTCATCTCAGCCTCTTCATCGGCCGCCAGGTCCTCGCGCCCTCCTTTCCGATATTCCTCTATGGAATCCCGGCGCTGTTTTACCTCCCTCATGATTATGGAAACGATCTCCTGATCGCTCAGCTCGTGTGCTTTTTCGCCTGATTTCTCTGCATTCAGCATGGCGGTTTTCAGAGATCGGAGCGCCAGCTTGCGCGTCTTGTCCCCGCTCCGCATGGCTTCTTTGAGGTCTCGGTCTATCTGTTCCTTGAGTCCCATGAATTTATGCCTCCTATGGTTGTCATTTGCTGACGGGCGATCTTGCTTTGTGTCGATGCACAACAACAATTATAACCTGCCCTGGGGAGTATCGTCAATTTGACGGTCGAGTGGGCATATAGTAGAATTCTTTGTTGTCCAGGTGCATTAACGATGCCCTGGGTAGCATAGATGCATAGGGGAAACACAGGTGTTCGATAATCTAAGTGACAAACTACAGGGAGTTTTCGACAAGCTGGCGACTCGCGGTAAGCTTTCGGAGCAGGACGTAGACGCCGCGCTGCGCGAGGTGCGCCTTGCGTTGTTGGAAGCGGATGTCAACTATAAAGTAGTGAAGGATTTCGTCGCCAGGGTGAAGAAGAGAGCCGTAGGCGCCGAGGTCACCAAGAGCCTTACGCCGGCCCAGCAGGTCATCAAGATAGTCCACGAGGAACTGATCCACACCCTTGGCGAGCCGGAGAAGCTGAACCTGAAAGGCCCGCAGCCATACGTGATCATGCTGGTAGGGCTGCAGGGCTCCGGCAAGACCACCACAGCGGCAAAGCTTGCAAACCTGCTCAGAAAATCCGGGCACAGGCCGCTCCTGGTTGCAGCGGACACGTATCGCCCGGCCGCCGTGACTCAGATCGAGGTGCTGGGGAAGCAACTTGGAATACCGGTTCACAGTGAAGGCACTAAGGTAGCACCGCCGAAGATCTGCAAGAACGCGCTCAAGGCTGCCAGAGAAGGTGCTCATTCCATCGTTATCCTGGACACCGCCGGGCGGCTCCACATCGACGACCAGATGATGCGGGAGCTGGAAGAAATACGGGATGCCGTAAAGCCAGTGGATACCCTCCTGGTTGCGGACGCAATGACGGGGCAGGACGCTGTGCGTGTGGCAAGCGAGTTTCACAAGCGCGTGGGCCTGACCGGCCTCATTTTGACCAAAGTGGATGGCGATGCGCGAGGCGGTGCGGCTCTGTCGGTTCGGGCGGTTACAGGTGTGCCAATCAAGTTCCTGGGGGTTGGCGAGAAACTGGATGCCATCGAACCTTTCTATCCTGATCGGCTTGCCAGCCGCATTCTGGGCATGGGGGACGTTCTCACCCTCATCGAGAGAGCGGAGCACGCGATCGACAGGGACAAAGCCGCCGAGATGGAGAGGAAGTTCCGGGCCTCCACTTTCGATTTGGACGATTTCCTGCAGCAGCTCCAGGAAATCAAGAAAATGGGCCCACTGAGTCAGTTGATGGGGATGATTCCAGGGGTCTCAAAACTGGCCAAAGATGTCCCTGCTGAGGTGACGGACAAGCAATTCAAGCGGTTGGAGGCGATCATATCCTCTATGACTTTGGAGGAGAGGCGCAACCCGAGGATAATCAACGGGAGCCGCAAGCGTCGGATATCAAGGGGATCGGGCGCTACGGTGCAAGAGGTAAACGAACTTCTATCGCAGTTCCGTCAGATGCAGAAAGTTATGAAGCAGCTTTCTTCCGGCCGCGGGCTTGGGAACTTGATGCAAATGCTTCATTAGGTTACAATACGGCAGCGCGTCAGGTGCAGAGAGACCCACATCCGGTGCGCCGGCACGGATGTGCATCTTATCAGAAACAGAAAGCGTGGCAGTGCTGGGGTCAAATAGGGCGCTCCACGACATACAAAAGGAAAATCGAGGAGGATCACGAGTAAAGATGGTCAAAATTCGTTTGCGACGTGTAGGTGCCAAGAAGCAGCCAAGCTACCGCGTTGTGGTGGCGGACAGCCGTTCCCCGCGTGATGGCAGGTTCATTGAAATCGTTGGGCACTACAACCCACGCACCGAGCCGCCCACAGTCGTCCTGAAAGAGGATAGAATCCGCTACTGGCTTGGCGTGGGCGCTCAGCCTTCCGAAAGCGTCGAGCGCATTCTGAAATCCCAAGGGTTTTTTGGCTCCGAGAGGGAGGCATCCGAAGAGATCGCCCTGGCAGCTTAGGAAGCAGTGGAAAGGATGTTATGAAGGAACTGGTAGAATTCATAGCCCGTTCTCTCGTGGACAGTCCGGACAAGGTGAAAGTCCGGTCGTTTCGCAGGCGGTCCGAGCAGGTACTGGAGCTCCGCGTTGCTCCGGAGGATACGGGTAGGGTCATTGGCAAGGGCGGTCAGGTCGCCTCTGCTATCAGGGCGGTCTTGAAGGCAGCGGCGGCGAAACGGGGGAACCGGAACATATCCCTGAAAATCCGGTGATCCACAAGGGGTCGCTATTCCGCTGATCCCTTCGATTGTGCATAAGATTTCTCGCCTCGCCGGAGGCTAAGCTGCTGAGAAACAAAGTAGCAAAGGCGAGAGCCCGCCGAAACCCCCTGGCAAGAGATCTATCTTTCCAACGCGCAGGGCCGCAAAGAGGCAAAGATGCAGCGGTTCTCGAAATTTCTCTGCGTCTTTCGTTCCTTTGCGGCCTGGCGTTTTCTTCCATTCGAGCTCGACAGCGTTTCTTTCCGCTTGAGCAACGCCTCGCGCTGTGGATCACTCGGGAGGACGTGGGAAAGCAAGATATGGGTAATGATCACTCATGAAGAGGCAAAACAAACGTATCAACCCGAAATACGTGACTGTGGGAAGAATCCTGGCCCCGCACGGCGTCAGGGGTGAGGTTAAAGTGGAAATAATGACCGACTTCCCTGATCGCTTCATGGAACGCCCGCGCCTGTATCTTAGCAGGAGCTCCACCCCCGTGCAGGTGGACTCAGCACGCTTTTTCAAGCAGTTCGTGCTTCTGAAATTGGAGGGATACCCCGACCGGAACTCCGTCGAGGGACTGCGAGGGGAACTTCTCCAAATCCCTATCGAGGAGACAGCACCGCTGGAGGAAGGGGAGTATTATGTCTACCAGATGCTAGGCCTGGAAGTAGTATCGGACGATGGGCGCGAGTTGGGTGAGATAACCGAGGTAATCGAGACAGGGGCGAACGATGTTTATGTGGTCAGAGGGCCTCTCGGTGAAGTGCTCCTCCCGGATACCGATGAAGTAATCCTCGACGTCGACCCAGAAAACGGTAAGGTGAAAGTTCACCTCATCGCCGGCTTGATGCCGGAGGAGCAGGCGATATCCTCCAAAGAAATCTCCCCTTGACGATACCGCGCCCCCGCGCCAGGGCATCGTTCCGGTAAGTCATGCACACGGGGTGACTCCGAATATTCAAAGAGACGAGCCTCACTACCGAGACCGGCATCCCCGCAGGGTCTTCCCACGTAAAATCCGGGCGGTCTCGTTCCAGAGTAGCCCTGTACCACCCGAACTGAAGCCACAAATCCCTGTTGACTACAGCCACATCCGGACGCAGATGCAATCCGTAGTGAGCATACCACAGGGCAAATGTCTCTCCATCTCCGCTCACCAGGATCATGGCATGAGGCGGTGCTTCTGCAAGCGCCCCGCGGGCAAACGTGTCTGCTTTTTTGTTTTCGTGCAGGTCCGCATACGCCCAGTTCTGCGCAAGGGGTGCCAGCGGGAGAGCCACCATCACCGCAACGATCGCCGCCGGTGGCAGATATTTCCCGGCCCATTCGCCCGCCGACAGCAACCCATGCGCCGTCCATGGGACGATCAACATCGCAACAGGTATCAGGTAGACGTACGAGTCCGAGGTGTTGTAGGTGATAGCGTAAGTCGAGTACAGGAAAGCCGACACCAGTGAGGCCTGAAGGAAGCGCTGACAGCGGGACGAAATCGCCCAAATGCCAGCAGCCGCTGGGAGCAGCCCCCACCATCCTCCGTTCTGCCACAGCCATCCGGCCCAACTGCTCACCCTGGCGGGGATCTCGCCAGCGGGCACCGCCATGAAAAATCTCCGATAGGGCCCGCCGGACACAACCCAGAGAAAATTGTGTAGCGTGACTGGATGTCCCCAGTCCACTGGGGGATTCCCTGCCGCCAGGATCGGCAGCATTGAGTACGGAACCAGGCCGGCGGCAAAAGCAAGGACAGATCCGCCCCAGCATTTGCTGTGCAGTTTGGGTTCCAGGAAAAAGAATGGCAGGGCCAGAACCAGCGTTAGGTGTACCCCAACTCCCAGTCCGGCGACGAAAGCAGCAAGCAGGAAGGGATGGCAACCCCCATGCTTCCCTTTTGCTTTGTCCTGATGCCGGATCAGGAGATATAGCATCAGAGACAGAAATAACGCCGCTGGCGCATATGCCTCTGTGATGACTGCCTGGCCCCACAGGGTGCGCGAGAAGGCCCACATGAGCGATGCGCTCAGGGCGGCAGGGATATTCCAGGGGCGTTCTGGCAGCATTTGGAGGACTGCCAGAAACAGGAAGAACGTCGCCCCCGCAGCACAGACAGCGGAAAGCATGTTTGCCCTGTAGGCAGGGTTGCCAAACGGGAGTGTGAGCGTTCCCTGCAGCATCGCCAGATATGTGGGATACCCTGGAGGATGTGGGACACCTCGCGTAAGAGCTGCAGTGACGAAGTCGCCGCCGTCGGCGCCATCGTGAGCCCACGTGAGTGATGGGGCCAGGGTGCGCAGATAAACCAACAAAGGTGCCAGGAGCGCCAGCGCTCCTGCCGCAACCCGCCAGATATCCGGGTGCTTCTCATCCACTCCGCCCTCTCCTGCAATCGCTGTCGTGGACCGAAGGGACTTCCTCACGAAGGGCCACATACTGTCCGGCACCGGGAGTGCCCGAAGTCCAGAGAGTTCATCCAAAGGCAGGAGCCCACTGCTATGCTCCTCGGGGCACATACAGGGGCAAGGAGAAACTGAACTTGCTTCCTTTTCCGTTCTCGCTCTCCACCCATATCTTGCCTCCATGAGCTTCCACAATCCCTTTGGCGATGGAGAGACCCAGACCGGTACCCTGTCTGGGGCCGGTCACCGGCCCCGGTATCCGGAAGAACCGCTCGAAAATTTGGTCTCGATACTTTTCGGGGATGCCCGGACCCTCGTCGGTAACGGAGAAGATTGCTTCTTCCTCGTTTTTCTCGACCTCCAGGACGATTCTGCTTCCCTTGTGGGAATATTTGACGGCGTTGTCCACCAGATTCATCAGCACATTCCCAACGCGGCTGGGGTCTGCAACAACTGGAATCGTTTTCTCTGGCACTTCCATGACCAGCGAATGATCTCTGCAGATCAGGCGCAATCTCTTTTCCACCCCCATCATGATCTCCCTGACAGAGCTTGGCCGCGGGTAGACTTTCAACGTCCCGGCTTCGATGCCCGCCATGTCCAGAACCTGATTGATAAGCAGGTTCAGATGGTCGGCCGACTCCTCGATTATTTCCAGAAAATGGCGCTCTTTCTCCGGAGACCAGTCGATGTTTGGCTGCAATAGCGTAGAAGCGAACCCCTTGATAGCAGCCAGAGGCGACCTGAGTTCATGTGTAACGGTGGAAAGGAACGCCGTTTTCAGCTGGTCCGATTCCTCTGCTTTCTCCTTGGCAGCCCTTAGCTCTTCTGCCTGCCTTTTCAGAGTTATGTGAGTGGTCTGGAGATCATCCAGTATGTTCTGCAGAGCCATATTGGCCATTTCGATCTCGCGCTGTTTGTACTGCACATCCCTTGTTTTCTCCTCGACCAACCGCTCCATCTCGAGGCCGTATTTTTTTGCCCTCTGATAGAGTTCCGAATTGCGGATTGCGACTGCTGCCAGGGAAGCCATTCTTTCCACCAGCCGCACAGTCCCGGCGCTCAGCGGCTCCTCCCCCACAGCAGTGGTTACCCCCAGGGTTCCCAAGAGCCGGTCCTGCACGATGATTGGCACCACCGCCATCGTTTCGGGTTCTGGTCCGCTCTCTGTAGCCACCGAGATGCGTCCCCCGCCGTTTCTTACGTACCTCCGAATGAATACAGAATTCCTGCTCTGCATCACACGCCAGCTAAGGGTGCCTTCGAGCATGTGCATCCCCAGGGTCCTTGGCACCTCTCCTGGATTGTACCCGTGTGCGAAGAGGACGACCGAGTCCTCGTCTGGCTCGCCTATCAGCGTTAGGATGCTCCGGGACGTCCCGGCCAGGCGTGTGGCCTGGTTTGCCACTTCCTGGAGGGTAAGTTCGAGTTCCAAAAATCTCGATATTTTCTGCGCCACGTTGTATAGGGCCTCTGACTCCTCCAATTTGCGCTGCACCTCCCTATACAGAGTCTCTTGTCCGAGGCCTAATGCCAGGTGACGTGCCACTGTTTTCAGCAGATCTTCTTCCTCAGGGGGGATATTGGCGGAATCAGGCGCTTGCACCAGCGCAAGCCCACCTTCCAGGGTATTTCCCACGCTCAATGGAATGAGAACAGCACGACCTCTCCCGTGTGTGCCAGGATTGGAATGTGAAGAGAGTTCCCTGGGAGGTTCCGCCAGTTGGATACCCCCTTGATCCTTTGTAGCTCTAGACATGTAAAACGCCAGTGTTCCCTGACATTCATCGGGCGTCAGGCCACTCGATGCCCGGTGTCTGAACGACTTGGTCTCCTGGTCGTAAGCCAGAAGGCATCCCCCGAGGCTGTCCGTCACGCTTACTGCCACGGACATTGCTCTTTCCATTGCCTCTGGGTCTACGAGTACGCTATTCATCTCGACAGAAAGTTCCTGGAGTAAATTCTTTACTTTTAGCTCCTGGCGCAATTTCTGATGCAGAAGAGCGTTGTTCAGGGCCAGCGAAAGTTGCGTGAATATGGTCCGGATCAGGTCCCTATCTTGTTCCAGGGGGACGTCCTCACTCAGTGAACCGAGTTTCACCACCCCCATGATCCTGTTTCTGGCTTTTAGAGCAACCATGGCAGTCGCTTTCGCTCCGGGAATATGATAAGGAGAGCCAGGTGGGGCGTCCCTGGCGATGACGACCCGATTACCCGTTTTCATGCTTTCGGGTAAGGCTATTGGGTGGGAGAGCAGAAGCTTCTGGTCGCTTTCACTCGCTCCCAAGACAGTACGCGGTATCAGGATATTCTGAGAGAGTTCGTAGCAAACAAGGACTTCCACTCCCAGGGCGTCATGCACTGCTCTCAAACCCCGCTCCATAAGCGGTGTCGGATCGAGGATGCCAGCGGTGGCTTCGGCAACCCGGTAGATGGCGGTACGTTCCCGAAGTTGTTCCGATGTTTTCTGCTGTAACTTCGCTCTCTCTAATACCGAGGCTGCCTCGAAGGCAAAAGCTTCCAAGAATTGGCTTTCCAACCCTGACAGGTCTTCTCTCTCCATCCCCACGACGAGCACGCCGCTACATCGGTTGCCTATGGCCAACGGCAACACAGCGTAGTATATGCCAGGCAAGGTTATGCTGCGAGGTATGGGTGGGTACATTTCCAGAAGCTTATCAGCTGACAGCAGGAGAACTCTATGTTCCTTACAGATTCGCCTCAGGAGCCTGGAGGCAGCCCCTGTTGGAAATTTGTCCGAACTTGCGATAAGTTTTTTGATTTCCGGTGGGGTGATACCCTCTTTGAAATCTGCTGCCGCCACTTTCCAGGATGCCGATTCAGGGGAGTACGCAAACGCCGCCATGAAGTAGACCTTCAATATTTTCTCAAGGCTTTTGCTCATCCTGTGGAGGGCTTCGGATATTGTCTCAGACTGAGCAGCGCCTACCATGCCTTCCTGAACTGCGTTAAGGCTTTGTAATTCCTCCTTCTCTATCTCCAATCGGTCTGCATAGTCGGCACCTGCCTGGATAAAAGACCTGACGAGAAGCTCCAGAAAGACGAGAAAAGAGACGGACACCAGGAGCAACAGCACCCATGCTTTGAGTTCCCATTTTACCGATCCAGGGTAAATGAAATGGAACCACACTGCAAAGAGTACCCCGTACAATGCCAGAATGGCTATTCCTATGCTTATGTTATTCCTAGGTCCAGTCCGCGCGGCGATTACCAGGCGCTTGCCGAGGAATTTCTCTTTCATACCCACGACAGTCGGGGTAAGGAAATACAGGGCCAAAGCGCCTAGTGACACAAGCCATACAGTCCTGCCAACCCATCGCGTCTCCCATTCCGATGGGGGCAAACCGGGGGCGAAAAGGGACGGCGCTTCCATGAAAAGTGCAGCTAACGTCCCATAAACCAGGAAAGAGGCTTTGGCACCTTTGGTCCGCATGGCAGTTTCTTGTGGGACGATCCGGTATGATACGGCTATCAGACCAATACCCACTGTCCAACTTGCCATTGTGAACAATATCGTGACCGGGGGCAGGTGAGCGGAGAGGCCTATCACCAGGATGTAGAAAACAGCCAGGAATGATCCCCACGAGCATCCAAACCATATCTCCATCAGGACAACCAGAACACTGCCGACATCCATGGGAATTATCAAGCGCTGTCCGTCCCACAGGGGGATGGCGGCATGATTGGGAATCAGCCGCCATCCCAGGATGGAAAGCAACAGGGCGCCCAGCCACACTCCGGACGCCCATACCAGACCTCTCCAGTTCTTTTCCCTGACCAGATCTCTGGTCAATACCGGGGCGTAGAGATATCTTTCCCAACGCCCTGCCATTCGAGACACAAAGGATTCCAGGAATTTTTCGTGTGACGCCGGGAAGCCCTCATTCTCTTTCATCGTCCCTCACCTGAAGTCGCAATTTCCGTATCTCTGTTTTCAACTCCATCATTCTTGCCTCTCTGCCCATCATGAGGTAGCTCAGGCGCTTCAACTCTGCCTGTTTCTTTTTTAGCTCCTTGGTGCGTTCTTCTACTTCTGCTTCCAGTTTACTCAGGAGGCTTTGTGTCTGCTGGTGGAGATATGCGTTGGTAAAAGCGGCCTCGAGCAAACCCTGGAGAGCGGAGAGCAGTTTCGTATCCTGTTCCGGGAAATTTTCATTCCCCGCCAGATTGTACACTTCCAGTACGCCTTTTGCCTCTCCATGGCTCAGGAGGGGGAAGGCGATAGCGTCCCCTACGACTCCCTGGAAGTTTTTCTCCCTCCAGAAGGGCGAGTTCATGACATCTCTTACGTAGAGCGGCTTTCCGCTCGTAAATGCACTTCCAATAGTGCCTTCCCCAGGAGCAAAGTGAAGGGACTCATACCATTTCTCCGGTACGCCTTTTATAAGGGTAGGCACCAGGATTTGTTTTCCATCTTTTGTCTGGCTCATCCACACGACCCCTGCGTCGGCGCGGACAGCCGACATAGTCTGATCCAATGCAACTGCCAGTACTTCGTCCATGTCCAAAGACTCAGAGAGGAGTTTCGACATCCGATAAAGAAGGTTCAGCTTGCGCTGGTTAGCCTCCATCCTCTCGACAGTCCGCTGACGCACTATGACTGTTGCCACGTACTGGGCGAACAGGGAGAGCAGGTGGGCATCCTCTTCGTTGAAAGGTTTTTCTTTCGCTTCCCCTGCTACTGTCTGCACCCCTATGACTTTTCCCTCCCAGATGAGGGGAACGGCGATTATAGAGGAGAAATATACGTCTTTCCAGATTTCCGATCGTCCTTCCCACTTGTCGTAATTGTTTACGAAGGAAACCTTGCCCGACCTCGCCACCTTTCCAGAGATGCCTTCGCTTATCGGAAGGTCGCGGTGGGCCAGCTCCCTTCCTAAGGGGTCGAGGACGTACTGCAGGCGCAACAATTGTTTCTCTTCATCCAGAAGGTAAAGTCCGCCTCCCTGGCCACCCACCATCTCCACGCCCTTGCGGACGATGAGGGGGATCATCTCTTTCAGGGGGCGTGGCTTCGATATCTCCAATGCCACTTTGTGGAGCGCCCTTAGCTCTTCCTCTCGCCTCCGGATCGACTCCTCCGCTTTCAGCCTCCCGGAGATGTCCCTGAAGACCGCTATCACCCGATTATCGCTCAGCATGGAGGCATTCAGTTCCACCACAGCCTGGCTTCCATCAGGGCGAGCCACCTCCAACACTTTCCAACGGACGGCTTCTCTCCTTGCCAAATTTTCACAGGCAGACGATGCAGACTCGCGTGATTCAGGAGTCAGAAACTCACAGTATGTTTTCCCATAGAGTTCTTCCTGCGTGCGTCCGAACAGACTTTCCGCTTCTTTGTTCGCTTCCAGGATTCTGAGATCGGAATCCAGCAGGCAGATTGCATCGGAGGCATTGTCCAGGATCTGCTTTATCTCTTGCTCGGACTGTTTCATCTCGCGATACAGGTAGACGTTGCGGATTGCAGCAGCCGCCTGGTGGGAGAATAGCTCCAAAAGCTCGAGATCGTCGTAGTCGAATTTGCCGGGGGTACGAGAGCTCAGGCTCAAAATGCCCAGAAAATTGCCTTGATAGGTCAGGGGGACCCCCATGACTGCCCGTAAGTGCCTTGTGTCCTCATCGTCACGGCGCCCGGGCCATGTCTGATAGTCTTTCAGCAATAGAGGTTGTCGTTCTAGCGTTATCTTTTCCAGGGCCCCTTTCCCTTCTCTGTTTTGGAACGCATTCAGGAATATCTCTTCTCCCCCCGAGTCTTCCCCTATGGCAGGGAAAGCTCTCAGAGAGTTTTTCTCAGAGTCGAAGAGATACAAGGTGCTATAGTCCGCTTTGAAGATGCGCTTGGTGCGCTTTAGAATCAGGCTGAGCAGGTCATTCAGGCCTTCGTTTACGACATACATCTCCCGGCCTATCTCAGCCAAATCCTGCAGTGCCTGAGATCGCTTGGAGAGACTCTCCATCGCCTCTTTGTAAGCGGTTATCTCCTGTATGACTATCAGGCGCGCATATGGCTTCCATCGAGAATCCCTCATGGGTGCCGTGTGCACGGAGAACGCTTTGTCGCTTCCCGGGGAGGTCAATTCTGTGGACACACTGCCGGCCGGGTCTTGCCACAGATTTTTCCATTTGGGAGGGGCTTTCACCCCTATCACCTCCGGCAGTTCGGAGATGTTGATCCCCACCAGACGTGGGGCTTTGCCCGGAGCGTGTTTTCGGCTTGTCCAGACTATGCGCCCGTCGAGCCCGATCATGAGCACGGTCAATCCGGAGAGATGGGATAGCGCTTCCGATGCCAGAGAATAGGGGAGAACGGGGGGCCTGAGCATCCACAGACCGGCAAAGATTAGGAGGAATGAAAACACTATGGATATGGAAACCGGCGAGATTGCCGACCAGACAGCCGCAGACGGCGCAAGAATAGGGATCAGGCCGGATAGCAGAGGTATGAGTATGGACAGCCCCAGCACAGCTGTACCTTTGGCAAATGGGGTTTTTCTGGGCGTTCCCTTCCATGTGCCCCATAGAATTGCCAGAGCAACTAGCGCGGAAGCGATCAGCCACATATCGAATGCCCTGTGCCAGGGCCCGTAGACGTCCGCCATACCGTATGGGTAGAGCTTCACCCATATTATGATTTTCCCGCTGATCAGGCCGTACAAAAAGGCGGGAACCCCCACTGACCACAAAGCGACGGACGGAACGATGTATTTGCGAGGGAGTTGAGATATCCCCCCGCCCGCGAATATGCACATCCCTCCGATGGCCAGGGGAGAGAAAATTGCTACTGTGTAGGCGAGGACCCGCCACATAAACACTGTCTCATAGTCTCTGACGTACACTCCCACTGTTCGGCTGAACAGCCATATCCCTGCCCCTGCCAGAGAAACTGTGACGAGGGTGCGGAAAGGCCCGCTCTCGTGCTCCGAGTACGCGATCAGGATGCCGATGATGGCCATGAGAAGCCCAAGTAAGTACCACCAGCCCAGAAAGTATCTCATAGTTACTGCTCCGAGACTATCACAAGATGCCCCAGTCCTTTTCTGCCTGCCGTGAGGTGCCAGGTTAACCCCGTGGAACTAGCCCCCGGATCACCCTATTGCACCACTTTGCCAGCGCTGCTCCAGGACGCTTACACGATAAACGGCTTCCTCCGGTACTGCACCGCTTCCGCCAGGTGCGTGGTGTGTATGTCCTCACTCCCGTCCAGATCGGCGATAGTGCGTGCCAGCTTCAGTATCCGATGATAAGCCCTGGCGCTGAATCCAAGCTGGCGCACCGCCGCTTCCAGAAGCGCCTGTGACTCTCGATTCAGGCGACAGAACCGCTGGATATGCCGCGGTCTCATATCCGCATTGGTGTTCACGCCGGGGATATCGGAGAAGCGCCTCAACTGCCGCTCCCTGGCCTCCATGACCCGCTTCCGCACCACCTGCGACGGTTCCCCGCTGGCCGTGCCGCTCAGTTTCTTGTAGTCCACCCTTGGCACTGTCAGGTAGATGTCTATCCTGTCCAGAAACGGGCCGCTCAATCGTCCCTGGTAGCGCCGGATGGCTGCCAGAGAGCAGGTGCATTGGTGCGTCGGGTCTCCGTAGTAGCCGCACGGGCATGGGTTCATCGCCCCAACCAGCATGAAATTCGCAGGAAAAGTGAGGGTGCCCTGGGCACGGCTCAGGGTGACGATCCGGTCCTCCAGCGGCTGGCGGAGCATCTCCAGCATCCGATTTCCGAACTCCGGAAGCTCGTCCAGGAAGAGTACGCCCAGGTGAGCCAGTGATATCTCCCCAGGCTTCGGCCACCTTCCGCCACCGACCAGACCAGCGTATGAGATGGTATGGTGAGGTGCTCGAAACGGCCGCTCTCGGATCAACGGTGTGTGAGGGGGAAGCATCCCCTTGACGCTATAAATTCGCGTGACATCCAGCGCCTCTTCCAGGGTCAGGGGCGGTAGGATCGAAGGGAGTGCTCTCGCCAGCATTGTCTTCCCGACGCCGGGCGAGCCGACCATCAAGACGTTGTGAGATCCGGCTGCTGCCACTTCCAGGGCACGTTTTGCGTTCTCCTGGCCTTTGATGTCGGAGAGATCCACGGGATACGGGGCCGTGCGCAAGGTTCCCTCGTCCAGGGGCGAAAGGACATACGGGTGGATGCGATTCCCTCCGTTGAGGTGAGCGGCCAGTTCCTGCAGCGACTTCACAGGGTAGACGGTCAATTCGGGGAGCAGGGCGGCCTCTGCCGCATCCTCAGCGGGTACGAAAAGAACTCTCTTCCCCTCTTCCCTGGCGCTGAATGCCGCAGAGAGGATGCCGTTGACATGACGCACATGTCCGTCAAGGGAAAGCTCGCCGATGACCAGGGATTCATCTGTCGGCGGTGTCGACTGCCCCGAAGCTGCCAGGGTGCCGATTGCCATGGGCAGGTCGTATCCGGGGCCCTCTTTCCGGAGGTCGGCTGGCGCCAGGTTGATGGTCAGCCTGCCAAAAGGAAATTTAAAGTGGCTGTTTTTCACCGCGGAGTTGACCCGGAAAGTTGCCTCGCGTACCGCTGCGTCTGGGAGCCCCACTACGGATATCCCAGGCATTCCGTTTGGGTTGTGATCCACTTCCACGTCTACGATCTGGCCGTCGAGGCCGACCACTGCACATGTGTGAACTTTGGCTAACATTTCTGCTCCGAGAATGGGCTACGAATTACGCTGGGTTTTCAGGCTTACGGTCGAGTGTGTCTGGGGAGCAGAAGCGCCAAACGCCCTGCTCGATATTCTGTAGGTCGGGCTAATGCCCGCCGGATAGGGTGACGGGCGCAGATAGGCGCCGGCTTTTTTCAGATTTTCCTCTTATCTACGTTAGTCTGCGGGTATCTGTCCATGTTGTCCGTGTCCTGCTTCCGTGGGAAGGGACATGCCACAAGTCGGAACATGGCACACCACCAGTTCACTTTGTAAACAAATTCGGCTCTACTGAAAAGTCCGGCTTCCCGGGCACCACATGACAGCGGCGACATCGGGCTTCGTACATCTCATTAGCGCCGACGGCTACCACCGGATCGGTGTATTTCGCCGGGCGGCCGTCTATCAGACGCTGGGTACGACTCGCCTCTCCACCGCACACCACGCAGATGGCATGGAGCTTGTCTACTTTTTCCGCCTGGGCCATGAGCGTCGGCATCGGCCCAAAAGGCTCGCCGCGGAAATCCATGTCCAACCCGGCGCATATGACCCGCTTTCCATGGTCTGCCAGGTGGTTGCAAACAGCTACTATCTCCTGTTCGAAAAATTGCACTTCGTCTATGGCAACTACATCGGTATCCGGATCCACCTTTCTAAGGAGGTCCATGGCGGAGGAAACTGCCACGGCTTCCTGGAGCATACCGTTGTGTGAAGCCAGGTTGGTAGGATGGTATCTATCGTCGATGGACGGCTTGAAAACCTGCACTTTCTGTTTCGCGATGACTGCGCGCCGTACCCGGCGGATCAATTCTTCCGTCTTGCCGCTGAACATGCTGCCGCAAATCACTTCTATGTGGCCGTTGTGTTGAGAGGACACCTTTCACTTCCTCCGGAGTTTCATGGTGTAAAAAAGGGCAGACTCATTTTGTCTGCCCCTTGTGGTCGACGATGGAATGCGGATGGTCCTTGTTATTTCAGGCTGTGCCCATGCGCTTGGCGATCCGCTTTGCTTTCTCTTCCTCTTCTAGCGCCTTGCGCTGAGCTTTGATCTCTGCGATCTTCTGCTCTTTCTTCTCCAGCTTTCGCATGAACCTGTCAACCTGCCCCGCAGTGTCCACGATCCTCTGCTCACCGGTGAAGAACGGATGACACGCGGAGCAGACATCTGTGTGGATCACCGGCACTGTGGCCCCCGTAGTCCATGTGTTGCCACAGGCGCAGATGACCTGCGCGTTTGGGTAGTACTTCGGATGGATTTTTGGTTTCATATCTACACCTTCTGTTGTATCCGCTCAGGATAGACGCTGACGCGCCTCCTGCCACGCGGCGTGAACTCGAATTTGACGTACCCATCTATCTTGGAAAACAAGGTGTAATCGCTACCCAAGCCCACATTGGTGCCCGGATGGAACTTGGTACCTTTCTGTCGGACGATGATCGTTCCAGAGGTCACCGCCTGGCCGTCGAACCTCTTCACGCCCAGGCGCTTGGAGTTGCTATCCCTTCCATTGCGGCTGGAGCCGCCACCTTTTTTGTGTGCCATCTTGGTCTCCTCCTAACCTGCTATCGAGTCTATCCGGAGCCAGGTGTGCATCTGGCGGTGCCCGATTGTCCGGCGGTAGCGATCTCTGGGAAGGTACTTGAATCCAAGGACTTTCTTTCCTTTCTGATGGCTGGTGACCGTGGCTTTCACCACCGCGCCCTCGACTGTAGGCCGGCCGATCCGGATGTTGCCATCGTCGTCCACCACCATCAGCACCTGCTCTAGCGAGATTTTTGCCCCTTCAGGGTGAGGGAGCTTTTCGACGAAAAGCATTTCTCCAGGGCTCACCCTGTACTGCTTGCCTCCGGTTTCTATCACTGCGTACATTTCTTCTCCTTAGAGATTGACCGGTGTCGCGTCCGGCCTGATCCGGAACTTGGTACTGGCGGCACGCGGAGGTTTTTCACTCTGGAAAGCTATTTTACCTGCAGCATCTGCCTTTGTCAAAACGAGGCGCTGAACTTTGGGCATGAGTTCGGACGTGGTGAGTAGTGGCGCATCGTGAGCAAGGCAACATCCGGTCGGTGGGGGTGCAGCATGTGTTGAATCTCGAAAAGTCGTACCCCTTGCACTTTGACAAAGTCTCGAAAATTCGTACCGCAGGGAAGGGTGAACTGCCTTGGGACAGTCTGCTCTTCGCGCATTTACAATTCAATTGGTAGCGCTCAAATTGTTGGGACGGAGCGGCTCTTAGCCCTCACCTACCCCAACCCCTCCCTCTCCCACGCCCGTGGGCGAGGGAGGGGCTACCCGGGGCGACCC